>NZ_JALAHB010000146.1 GCF_022712115.1 Brevibacterium sp.
CCCCGAGGCCGCTCCCACCGCCCCGGCCGCCGGTCCGCCCGGCACCGCGCCGCCCATGAGCAGACCAGCCCGCGGCGCGCCCGGAAGGCGGCCCGGCGCAGATCGACCGCGAAGGACTCCGCGCGCTCCACGACCTCCGGCCCCTCCGCCTGGGCGGAGATGCGCAGGTTGAGGTCCTCGGACAGCAGGCTGCCCCCGTACCCGTGGTCGGCATCGCACTGCGGGTCGGCACAGGACTCCGGGAAGGCGTCGATCCGCGCGTTCTGCCCCCAGCCCAGGGTGAGGGAGACCTCCACCGGGGGCTGCCCGGGGCTGAACCCCGCCGGCTTCTCGTAGGTGCGCCCGATCAGCACGGTGCGCACGTCGGTGAGCTCGACGGCCTCCGAGGAGGTCATGCCGCGGGGAGGCTCCCCCGGCGGCGCGGGCTGGGGATCGTCGTCGACGTGGGCGATGAGCAGACGCGTGGGCGTGAGCGCGAAGGCCGTGACGTGGCGGTGGATCGAATCGAGGTCCACATGCGTGTCGATGTGGACGAGATGGCTGATGATCTCCTCGTCGAACAGGCTCTCGAGGAGCATGGTCCCCGCCAGCTGCGGATAGTAGCCGGCAGCCTGCAGGTCCTTGACGAGTGCATGGGGAACGGACATGCGACCAGCATAGACTTCCACCATGAAGAGCTATCCCGCCCAGTGGGAGGCCGACGTCGTCCTCCGCGACGGGGGCACCGCACATCTGCGCCCCATCGTGCCCGAGGACGCCGACGCCCTCCAGCGCTTCCACAAGGCCCAGTCGCCCGAGTCCGTCTACCTGCGCTTCTTCGCGCCCATGCCGGAGCTCCCGCCCCGCGAGCTCCAGCGCTTCGTCACCGTCGACTACTCCGACCGCGTGGCGTTCATCCTGCTCGTGGGAGAGGAGATCATCGGGGTGGGCCGCTACGACCGGCTGGACGCGGTCTCCGCCGAGGTCGCGTTCAACATCGCGGACGCCCACCAGGGCCGCGGGATCGGCTCGATCCTGCTCGAGCACCTCGCCGCCGCCGCGCTGGAGAACGGCATCACCGTCTTCACCGCCGAGGTCCTGCCGCAGAACCGCTCCATGCTCCAGGTCTTCGCCGCCGCCGGCTACGCGGTCTCGCGCGAGTTCGACGACGGGGTCGTCGCCGTCCGCTTCGAGATCGACCCCACCGACAAATCGATGCAGGTGACAGCGGCACGAGAGCACCGTGCGGAGTCACTGAGCGTCCGCCAGATCCTCCACCCCCGCTCCGTCGTGGTGATCGGCGCCTCCCGCAAGCGGCACTCCACCGGCAATCTGCTGGTGCGCAACCTCTCCTCCGCAGGGTTCACGGGCACACTCACCATCGTCCACCCGGAGGCGGACTCGATCGCCGGACTGCCGACCGTGCGCAGCCTCGAAGAGCTCACGGAACCGGCGGACCTCGCGGTCATCGCCGTGCCCGCCGAGGCCGTCTCCGGGGTGGTGCGCGACTGCGCCGCCCACGGGGTCAGGGCCGTCGTGGTCGTCTCCTCCGGCTTCGCGGAGACCGGCGAGGAGGGCCGTGAGCTGCAGCGCGAGGTCGTCGCCACCGCCCGCATGCACGGGATGCGCCTGGTGGGCCCCAACAGCTTCGGCATCGCGAACACCGCTGCGGACGTCGCCCTCAACGCCTCCCTCTCCCCCTTCTTCCCGGAGGCCGGCACGCTGGGCCTGTTCAGCCAGTCGGGGGCGCTGGGCACGGCGCTGCTGGCGCGGGCCACCCAGCTGGGGCTCGGCATCTCGACCTTCGTCTCCGCTGGCAACCGCGCGGACCTCTCCGGCAACGACGTCCTCCAGTACTGGGAGGAGGATCCCGCGACCTCGGCCGTGGGCCTCTACCTCGAGTCGATCGGCAATCCCCGCAAGTTCTCGCGCATCGCCCGCCGCGTCTCCCGGGTGAAGCCCGTCGTCGTGGTCAAGAGCGACCTGACCGGGCAGGAGCTGCCGCCGGGCCACCAGGTGCGGCTCTCCGGGCTCGAGGAGAGGGCCTCGAGCGCCCTCGACGAGATCTTCACCCAGGCGGGCGTCATCCGCGCCGATTCCACCCGGCAGCTCTTCGACGTAGCCCAGGTCCTCACCTCCCAGCCCCTGCCTGCCGGCCGGCGCCTGGGGATCGTGGGGAATTCCGCGGCCGTCGCGACGCTGCTGGCGCAGGGCGCCCGGGCGGAGGGCCTCGACGTGTCCGTCCCCCCGGTCTCCCTCCACCCGGAGGTCCAGGCCGACGAGTTCGCCCAGGCGCTCGCGGAGATGTTCGACCGCGACGACGTCGACTCCGTGATCGTGAGCTTCACCCCGTCTGCAGGGGCCTCGGAGTCCGAGATCGCCGCCGCGCTCTCGGAGCTCGCCGCCACGTCGGAGAAGACGACGGTCGCGTGCTTCTCCGGCGTGCAGGGCGTGCGCGAGGAGCTCACGGCCTTCGTCGCGGACGCGGAGGGCGGGCGGGCCTCGCGCTCGGTGCCCAGCTACTTCGGCCCGGAGGAGGCGGTCTGGTCGCTGGCCCGCACCGTCGACTACGCGATGTGGCGGGCGGAGGACCACGGCCGCTACCCGGAGCTGGAGGGCATCGACAGGAGGAGGGCGCGCACCGTGGTCGCCGAGGCGCTCGAGGCCGCGGACGACGGTCCCGTCCTGCTGGGACCGGCGGAGACGCGCGAGCTGATCTCCGCCTACGGGCTCTCCGCGCTGCCGCTGGTGACCACCGCGACGGTCGACGAGGCGCTCGAGGCAGCGGACCGGCTGGGCTACCCCGTCGCCATCAAGGCCGTCAACAAGCGGCTGCGGCACCGGATGGAGCTCGGCGGCGTGCGGCTGAACATCGAGACCCCGGAGGAGCTGCGGGACGACTACCAGCAGGTGCAGGAACTCGTGGGCGAGTACGCGGAGCCGGGCGGTCCCCGCGGCATCGACGTCCAGCAGATGGCGCCCCCGGGCATCCCCTGCGTCATCCGTGCCGGCGAGGACCCGTTGCTGGGGCCCATCGTCTCGTTCTCCCTCGCCGGTGACACGACGGAGCTCGTGGGCGACATCGCCCACCGCGTCGCACCGCTCACGGATGTGGACGCCGCCTCCATGATCCGCTCCGTGAAGTCCGCTCCCCGCCTGTTCGGCTACAAGGGGCTGCCGGTGGCGAACGTCGCGCCGCTCGAGGACCTGCTGCTGCGCGTGTCCGCACTGGTGGACGACGTTCCCTCCATCGCGGATCTGGAGATCCACCCCGTGGTCGCCACGCCCGCGGACGCGCACCTGCTCAGTGTCCGCGTGGTCCTGCGGCAGTCCCACGACCGGATCGACTCCGGCCGCCGCCGGCTGGCCTGAACCGCCCCGGGCTCGGGCGGATGCGGACGCCGCCCCGCCCGAGCCCGTGCCCCGCCCGGCGGAGACCCCCCGGATCCTCTGCACGGGAGGCCTCGTGCTCCGGCGGGGTGTGCTCCTACAGTGGAGGGATGAAGGCCGCACAGCACACGGAGCCCCTCTCCTTCCACGCCGAGGGACCGGTGTGGTGGCCTGACGACGGTTCAGCGCTCGCGAACTCCCTGCGGTGGGTCGACCTCACCCGCGGACGGGTGCTGACCCTCACCGCCGCGGGCGTCTCGCACGCGGACGTCGGCGGCCCCGTCGCCGCCTTCCTCCGCCCGCGCGCAGGCGGCGGAGCGGCCGTCGTGACGGAGCACGGCCTCAGCCTGTCCCGTGACCCGGCACTGAGCGATCTGCGCCCGGCGTTGTCCGTGCTGGACGACCCGGGCGTGCGCTTCAACGAAGGCGGCGCCTCTCCCACCGGCTCACTGCTCTGCGGTTCCATGCGCTACGACCAGGCGCACGGCGGCGCGGTGCTGCTGGAGGTCACCCCGGAGCTGGAGGTGCGGACCGTCCGCCGCGGCCTCACGGTCTCCAACGGCATCGACTGGAGCCCGGACGGCACCCTCGCCTACCACAACGACACACCGGCCCGGCGCACCACCGTCTCCCCCTGGGACCCGGAGACCGGCCTCGGCGAACCGCGCACGCTCTTCGCACTGGACGAACGGGACGGCGCCGTCGGGCCGGACGGGCTCTGCGTCGACTCCGAGGGCAGGGTGTGGACCGCGATCTACGGCGGCTCCCGCGTGGAGTGCCGCGAGCCCTCCGGACGCCTCGCCGAGGTGGTGGAGCTGCCGGTGACGAACGTCACGGCCTGCGCCTTCGGCGGGGAGCGGCTGGACGAGCTCTTCATCACGACCACCCGCGAGAACGTGCCCGCGGGGTCCCAGCCGCAGGCGGGGGCGGTCTTCACCGTGAAGCCCGGTGCCGTCGGCCGGCCCGTCAGACCGTTCGCGGGATGAGCCCGCGCACCGGACGAGGAGGAACCGTCATGAAGGCGATCACCGCAGAGCCCGGCCGCGCCGGCTCCGTGCGCGTCGAGGAGATCGACGCGCCGGAGCCCACCGGCGGAGAGCTGCTCGTGGAGGGCCTCGCGCTCGGGATCTGCGGCACGGACCGCGAGCTGCTCTCAGGGGTGTACGGCTCGGCTCCGACCGGGCGGAGTCGCCTGGTGATCGGCCACGAGTCGCTCGGCCGCGTGCTCTCCGCGCCGCCGGGCTCCGGCTTCCGGGCCGGCGAGCACGTGGTGGGCGTCGTCCGGCGCCCGGACCCGGAGCCGTGCGGGGCCTGTGCGCACGGTGAGTTCGACATGTGCCGCAACGGCCGCTACCGGGAGCGCGGCATCAAGGAGCTCGACGGCTTCGGTGCGCAGCGATGGACCGTGGAACCGGAGTTCGCCGTCCGCGTCGACGCGGCCCTCGGGCTCAGCGGTGCACTGCTGGAGCCGGCCTCCGTGGTGGCGAAGGCATGGGACCAGCTCGACCGGGTGGGAGCCCGCGCCTGGTACTGCCCGGCCGTCGCGGTGGTGACGGGTGCGGGGCCGATCGGTCTGCTGGCCGCGCTCATGGGCAGACAGCGGGGGCTGGAGGTCCATGTGGTCGATCGCGTGGAGGACGGTGGGAAGCCCGCGCTCGTCGGAGCGCTCGGCGCCGAGTACCACGCGGAGGATCCCGGCGCGGTGCTCGCGGAGACGGAGGCGGACATCGTGCTCGAGACCACCGGTGCCGGCCCGGTGATCGGCGCCGTGCTCGGCAGGGACCGCCCGTACTCCCTCACCGCGCTGGTGGGGCTGGGGGACGGCGCCCGCTCCGAGGCGCTGGACCTCGCGGCCCTCGGCACGCGGATGGTCCTCAGCAATGCCGTGGTGCTGGGCTCCGTCAACGCCAATGTCCGCCACTGGACCACGGCGGCCGAGGCGCTCGCCCGGGCGGACGGGGAATGGCTGGCCTCGCTGGTCACCCGGAGGGTCCCGCTCACGGAGCTGGACACCGCCTTCGAACATCGTCCCGAGGACATCAAGGTCCTCATCGACCTGCAGAGCTGAGCCCCCAGGTCAGGCAACACTGCGCTCACTTAGCCTTGCCTGACCTGTCCTCGCGGAGTACCGTGGAAGCACACGCGAGGTCTGAGGAGGACACAGTGAGCACTCTGCTGACGGACAGCATCCCGGGAACCACGGGTGCAGGCCGCTTCGCGGAGCTCTCCCCCGCCGTCCCCCGTCCGGCGTTCCGCACGCCCCACGAGGCGATGCGGGA
>NZ_JALAHB010000147.1 GCF_022712115.1 Brevibacterium sp.
CTGCTGAGATGGGGTGTGTCCCGTCAACGTAGCAGGAAGCAGGCCGGGCTGTGCGGAGATCCGCGGGCTCTCAGCGGCCCTGCAGCTCCGCGGCGAGGGTCTGCGCGGCCCGGCGGTCCGGCTTGCCGATGCCGCGGACGGGGAGCGCGGAGACGGTGTGCGCGGCGCGCGGAAGCATCGCCGCGCTCAGTCCCCGCGCACGCAGGCCCGCCTGGATCCGGTGGAGCAGCGGGTCCGCGCTCGTACCGGTCCCCCCTCCCGCTGAGGAGGGATGCCGTTCCGCTGCGTCCGCCGGTACGAGGAGGGCGACGAGCACGCGCCCCCATTCCTCGTCCGGCACCGAGCTCACCAGCACCTCACGGTAGCCCAGGGGCTCCGCCACTCGGAGGAGGTGTGCCTCGACCTCGTGCGGGGAGACGTTCTCGCCGCCGGTGACGATGATGTCGTCGGCGCGTCCCAGGATCTCCAGCCTCCGGGCGGCTCCGGGGCTCGCCTCCGCGGCTCCGTGGCTCGCCTCGGCGGCCGGCACCCACCGCCCCAGGTCGCTCGTGACGAGGAAGCGCGCCGGTCCCTCGCCCCAGAAGCCGGGTCTGAGGGCCTCCGCCGCGAGACGCTCCGCCTCGGCCTCCTGTGATTCGCTCCCGATGCCTTCGCCGCCAGTGGTGTCTGCTCCGGCCCGTATTCCCTCCGCGCCCCCTGCAGCTGGCACGGGCCCATTGGGCACCGCGGTCAGCCGCAGCGCGGACGGTGCCTCTGCCCGCTCCAGTGCCTCTGCCTGCTCCGGGGACTCGCCTCCCTCCGGTGCCTCGCGTCCGTCCTGAGACTCGGCGACCTCCAGGTAGCCGTCCGCGAGCACGGGACCCGCGAGGAGCACCCTCCCCTGCGTGTCCAGGTCCACCCGGACCTCCGGGAACGGCACCCCGTCGTAGACGCAGCCGCCGGCGGTCTCGCTCATGCCGTAGGTGCGCACGATCGGGATCCCCGCCTCCGCTGCTCGTTCGAGCAGGCGGGGGGAGACCGCGGCACCGCCCAGCAGGACCGCCGCGCACCGCGCGGCGGCCGCAGCGGCCTCCGGGAGTGCGAGCACACGGACCAGCTGCGTGGGGACGAGTGACGTGTACACGGGCTCCTCACCGGCCCGCCCCTGCAGTGCGGTGAGGTCCGCGGCGAATCGCCCGGCGTCGAACGGCCCGGGCCGCGCGACGCTGGGGGCGGCCCCGGCGAGGAGGGCACGGAACACCACCTGGAGCCCGGCGATGTGGTTGGACGGCAGGCAGAGGTGCCAGCGCCCGGGGCCCACGAGGAGCCTCTCGGTCTCCGTCGCGGAGGCGGTGAGGGCCTCGAGGCTCAGCCCCACGCCCTTGGGAGCCCCCGTGGAGCCGGAGGTGAAGAGCACCAGTGCCGGAGCGCGCCGGCCCGTGTCCGCCGGATCGAACTCCGCGGGCCCGAAGGTCCGTACGAGGCCGCCGCGGTCACGGGGGAGGAGCAGCCCGGCCTCGCCTGCGAGCATCCGGGAGACCTGGTCGACGATGAGGGGGCGGGTCACTCGTGCCACCCTGTCCCTCGGCACCCGCTGTTGCGGCAGGACACCCGCGTATTCGCGCGGAGACGGGGGTGTGTGGGAGAAGAACCGGGTGTCATCATCGCGGCACCGCTCAGTAGTACCAGGGGAAGGGCGTCCAGTCCGGATCGCGCTTCTGGAGGAATGCGTCGCGGCCCTCCACGGCCTCGTCCGTCATGTAGCCCAGGCGTGTGGCCTCGCCGGCGAAGACCTGCTGGCCCACCAGCCCGTCGTCCACGAGATTGAAGGCGAACTTGAGCATGCGCTGCGCGTTGGGGGACTTGCCCAGGATCTCCCGCGCGACCTCGAGCGCGGTGGTCTCCAGCTCCGCGTGGTCCGCGACGATGTTCACGGCACCGGCGCGCTCCATGTCCTCCGCGGAATAGGTGCGGCCCAGGAAGAAGATCTCGCGGGCCTTCTTCTGGCCCACCATCTTCGCGAGGTAGGCGGAGCCGTAGCCGGCGTCGTAGGAGCCCACGTCCGCATCCGTCTGCTTGAACCTCGCGTGCTCGCGGCTGGCGATGGTGAGGTCGCAGACCACGTGCAGGGAGTGGCCGCCGCCGGCCGCCCAGCCCGGCACCACGGCGATGACGACCTTGGGCATGGTGCGGATGAGGCGCTGGACCTCGAGGATGTGCAGGCGCCCGGCGCGTGCCGGATCGACCGTCTCCGCCGTCTCCCCGTCCGCGTACTGATAGCCGGAGCGGCCGCGGATGCGCTGGTCGCCGCCGGAGCAGAACGCCCAGCCGCCGTCCTTGGCGCTGGGACCGTTGCCGGTGAGCAGGACCGCGCCCACGTCCGGGGTCTGGCGTGCGTGGTCGAGCGCGCGGTAGAGCTCGTCCACGGTGTGCGGCCGGAAGGCGTTGCGCACCTCCGGGCGGTCGAACGCGATGCGGACGCAGCCCACGTCGTTCCCCTGCGCGTCCACCGCGCGGTGGTAGGTGATGTCCGTGAATTCGAAGCCCCTGACCGCGCGCCAGCGGCTGGGATCGAAGATGTCGGAGACCTGTGCGCTGCCCGCGCTGCCGGAGTTGTCGCTCATGCTGGTCAGCATATCTGCGCGCTCTGCGCCCTCGGCGGCGTGGTCGGGAAGCGCGGTCCTATCCTGGAGCAATGCTCATCGTCCCTGAGGTCCGTGCCCTTCTCACCCGTGCCGACGGTCCGCGCGACGTCTTCGACCGCATCGTCCCGGTCGCCCTGCCGATGGTCACGCGGTTCCGCGGGCTCACCGTCCGGCAGACCTGCCTGGTGCACGGTCCGGCGGGCTGGGCGGAGTTCGCACCGTTCGAGGAGTACGCCGCGCCCGAGGCCGCCCACTGGCTCGCGGCCGCCCTCGAGTCCGCGGTGCTGGAGTTCCCGGAGCCCCTGCGTGCGACGGTGCCGGTGAACGCGACCATCCCCGCGGTGGCCGCCGAGGACGTGGCCGGGCTCGCCGCGCGCTTCACCGGCGCGCAGGCGGTGAAGGTGAAGATCGCCGAGCACGGGATCGCCTCGCTCACCGAGGACCTCGCGCGGATCGCGGCGGTGCGGGCGGCCATGCCGGAGGCTGCGCTGCGCTGCGACGCCAACGCCGCCTACAGCCCGGCCGAGGCGCGGCAGGCTGTGGTCGCACTCGCGGAGACGGGTTCGCTCCAGTACCTCGAGCAGCCGGTGGCCACGGTGGAGGAGCTCGCAGATCTGCGAGCCTGGATCGGGGCCGAAGGCCTGCCGGTGCCGCTGGCCGCCGACGAGTCCATCCGGAAGGCCGCGGACCCGCTCCGGGTGGCCGCTCTGGGCGCCGCCGACGTCATCATCGTCAAGGCACAGCCCCTGGGCGGCATCCGCGCGGCTGCGGAGGTCGTCGCACAGGCGGGTCTGCCGGCAGTCGTCTCGTCCGCGCTGGAATCGAGCGTGGGGCTGGCGGCCGGGGCCGCTCTCGCGGCCTGGCTGCCGGTGCCGGAGGCGGCCTTCGACGGACACGCTCCCGCAGCGGGCCTGGGCACCGCGGCCCTCTTCGCCTCCGATGTGTGCGCACCTCCACTGCTCCCCGTCGGCGGCGCCCTGCCGGTGGGCCGGACCGCGCCGGACGAGGCCCTGCTGCGCGCGCACGCCGCAGGCCCCGAGCGCGTCCGGTTCTGGACCGAACGGCTCGAGGCCTGCTGGGAGGTGCTGCGGCGGGAGGCGTGAGGACCTGCCGGCGTCAGTGGTGCCCGCACGTCACGGGCACACGTGTCACGGGAGCTCTGCGAGGACCGTCGCCGCGACCTCGGCGAGGCCGTCCATGTCGGCACCGTCCATGCCGGGAGCGGACACGCCCGTGAGGGTCACGAGTGCGGAGCCCTTCTGCACGGAGAGGTTGCGGGTCGTCATCTCCTGCCCGTTCATGTCCATGGTCGCCTCGGTGCCGAGCACGGTGTCCGCGCCGTCGACGGAGGCGGAGACCTCCGAGGTCGAGCTGGAGACCTCGGTGCCCTGCATCGACACCGTGACCTCGCCGCAGGAGCCCAGCGACTCCTTGTTCGCGCTGATCGCCTCGGCGGCCTCGTCGGCGGAGCCGTAGGCCATCGCCACGAGGTTGGGTTCGGTGGTGGGGTCGGCGGGGACGCCTGCGACGAGGGTGAGGTCGGAGCCCTGTGCGGCGGCGAGGCCGGCGTTCATGACGGCCTCGCACTCGGCGGGCTCCACGGAGACGTCTCCCATGGCGCCCTGGAGATCGCCGAGCTGCGACATGTCCATCGACTGCGCCGTGTAGCCGGCGGCTTCGACGGCGGCGGTGAGGTCGTCCGCGGTGGCGGCAGGGGCCTCGGCGGCCTCCTCCTCCGCGGGCGCGGGCGCCTCTCCCTCCTCCTGCTGGGCGTCTCCGTCCTCGGCGGGAGCGGTGTCGCCGGAGCCGCAGGCGGAGAGCACCAGGCCCGCGCCGAGGACCACGGCGGCGAGTGCGGTGCGGGTGCGTCCTGCGCGGGAGGTGAGTGACAGGGCTGAGGTCTTCATGAGGTTCTCCTCGATCACGCCCGGGCCGGACGCCGCAGGCGGTGTGCATGCCGCAGACGGTGCCTGCGCGCTGGTGTGTACACGCCAACGGTAGGCGCATGCGCAGTGCCCACCGGCCGTATTCGTGTGTCAGCTTGGAAACACCCTGTGAGGGGTGTGCGACGGGAACGGCGTGCGTCGGCGCAGTCGGCACCGCCGGCACGGCTGGCACGGTCGCCACCGCCGCGTGGAAGAATCGGCGGGGTGAACGTCTCGACCGCAATCGCACAGGCCATCGTCCGCGGGCTGATCCGCGCGGGCGTGGAGGATTTCGTCGTCTCACCGGGCTCGCGCTCGGCACCGCTCACCTATGCGATCGGGGCGCTGGCACAGGCGGGGCGCGTGCGCGCACACGTGCGGATCGACGAGCGCGATGCCGCCTTCACGGCGCTGGGGCTGGCACGCGCGGGCAGGCTCGCGGGACGGGAGCGGCCCGTGGCGATCGTGACGACCTCGGGCTCCGCGGTGGGCAATCTGCACCCGGCGGTGATGGAGGCCGCGCACTCGCACGTGCCGCTCATCGTGCTCAGCGCGGACAGGCCGGCCCGGCTGCGCGGCACCGGCGCCAACCAGACCCTCGACGCCCAGCACAGGTCGCTGCCCGAGGCTGTGGCCGCCTGGGACGTCCACGTCCCGGGGCCGGCACGCACGAGGGAGTTCCCGGACGCGGACGGTGTGGTGAGGTTCACCGCCGTGACGGGCGGGCCGGAGCTCAGCGCACGAGCGGCTGAGCAGCTTGCCGCGCAGGCCGTGCGTACGGCGTGGGGGGAGAGGCGTGCTCCAGGCTGCGGTGCGGGCGATCATGCCTGGCGGGAGAAGGCCGCAGAGATGGGGGCGGACCATTGTGGCAGCGGCGGGCTGCGGTTGGACGACGCCCTGCCCGGCCCCGTGCAGATCAACGTGCAGTTCGACGTGCCGCTGGTGCCCGAGGCCGCGGACCTGGACCCGGCGGTGATCCTGGACGGGGACGACTGTGATGCGGGCGGATCCGAGGCCGCGCACAGGACCGGTGAGGCCGCCACTGCTCACGGGGTCGGCGAGGCCGACGCAGGCGGAGCTGGCGGCGTGAGTGAGGCCTGCGCACTCGCGGAGCCCACAGATGCGGACGGTGGGGAGCCCCCGCGTCCGGCGGACCGCACGGCACTGCTCACGCGGATCCGCACGGCACTGCTGGCGCCGGAGACCCGTGCCGTCCTGGTGGCGGGCGACGACCTCGGCTTCGCCTCCCCGACGGCAGCCGCGCTCGCCGGGGAGTTCGTGCTGCCGGTGTTCGCCGAACCCTCTTCGGCGCTCGCCTCCCTGCCGCAGGTGGTGCCCGCACACGCGCGCGTGCTCGCCGCTCCCGGCACGGCCGCGCTGCGTGAGGAGATCACGCACGTGCTCGTGGCCGGACGCCCCACACTCTCGCGACCCGTCGCCGCTCTGCTGGACCGCGAGGACGTGGAGCGGATCGACCTGCCGTACGCGGTCGACGGGATCGGCGCTCCTGCGGCGTCCGGGCGCGGCACTTCTGAGAGCTCCGGCGACGATGCACACACGCCGGCCCGCACGGGAGAGCTCATCGGTTCTGACGTTCCCGCGGCTCCTGCAGTCATCTCAGCCGCCGCGGCTCCAGCCGCTCCCGCCTCGGCCCCCGCCGCCCCCGCCGCGGTCGCTCCGAACCTGGTTGCTTCGGCTGCTGCCGCTTCGGCAGTTTCGGACGCTTCAGTGGCTTCCGATGTTTCCGGCGCGGGTGATCTGGAGATGACTGCCTCCGCTGCTGCTGAGCGGTGCAACGAGTGGTGGGAGGGGTGGAGGCAGGCCGCTGAGGCATGTCTGGGCGAGGCTGTGCCTGCCACGTCAACACCAGAGGCCGGCTTGAGCGCCGCGGGCCGGCAGTGCACCGGCCAGCACACTCGCACGGAGCAGCCCCGCACGGAGGGGCGCCCCCGCACGGAGCACACAGTGGGGCAGCCCTGCGTGGAGCGCGCAGCCGCGCAGCCGGCCCTGGACAGCCCGGCCCTGGACGGCGCCGCCGCGGCCCGCGCGGTGCTGGAGCGTCCCGGCGTCGTCTTCGCAGCGAGCTCGAACACCATCCGGCTCCTCGCGGCCGAGCAAAGGCCGCAGCACCCTGCCCGTGTGCTCGCCTCACGGGGCCTGGCGGGCATCGACGGGCTGATCGCGACGGCCTCGGGCCTGGCCCTGGGGCTCGAGGACGAGGCGGCCTGCGGGCCGGATGAGGCCGGCGCGGGCGAATCCGCTCCGTGCTGCGGAGGGTCAGGGCCGCGCCCCGGAGAATCCACGCCGCCCCAGAGCGAGCGTGTGCCGCACGGAAGCACACCCGTGCGGCTCCTGGTGGGGGATCTCGCGGCGCTGCACGACCTCGGCGGCTTCCTCATCCCCGCACACGAACGGCGCCCGCACCTGCAGATCGTCGTGCTCAACGACGACGGCGGCGCGATCTTCTCCGGCCTGGAACACTCCGCGGAACATCTGCGACCGTACTTCGACCGGTTCTTCGCCACGCCGCACGGGTACCGCCTCGCCGAGGCGGCCAGGTCGCTGGGGTGGGAAGCTCAGACCGTGGAGAGCGGCGCACCCGGTGCCGCAGCGGCGCTGGCGGCGTTCCTCGACAGCGGCGAACCGGGGCTCCTCGAGGTGCGGCTGCCGTGAACTCCGCCCTCTGTGAACTCCGCGCGCTGTGAACCCTGGGCGCCGTGACGTGGGCGGGGTGGCGCATGCTCGGATGCGGGTGGCGTGACGTGCTTGGTCTGATGCGGGTGGCGTGAACTCTGCCCGCTGTGATGCGAGTGGCGTAACGTGCCCGGCCTGCGCACACTGTGCTGGAACACTCTGCTCCGGCACGCTTCGTGATGGAACACCCTGCCGCGCCCGCGGCACCGGGCCCGCGGCACCGGGCCCGCGGCACCGGGCCCGCGTAGTCGCTGTGCCACCCACGCATAGGTGGGTGGCACGGTCGGTTTCCGGGCTCCTGCGCAAGGACACACCGGGTATCCACTCAGCCACCCACGTATACGTGGGTGGCTGCGTAGACAGGCGGGGTGTCCGCGCATGCCACCCCATTTCGCACGCCCCGTCGTGCCACCTCGCCGCCGCCCCCGTCGGCCGCCGAACTCAGCGCTCCGCGCCCGGTCCCGACCTCTCCACGCCCAGGGCCGCGCGCATCGGCGCGAACTTGGCGTCCGTCTCCTCCCGCTCCGAGGCCGGATCCGAGTCCGGCATGATCCCGGCCCCTGCGAAGATCCGGATCCGGTTGCGCTCCTCGAGCTGTCCGCAGCGCAGCGCGATGCCGAACTGCCCGTTGCCGTAGCCGTCCACCCAGCCCACCGGCCCGGCATAGCGCCCGCGGTCCATGTCCTCGAGCTCCGTGATGAGCTCGAACGCTCGGTCGCGCGGCGCGCCGCCCACGGCCGCGGTGGGGTGGACGGCCTCGGCGACCCGGAAGGGGCTGAGCGCGGAGCCGTCGTCCTCGGTGCGCAGCCGCCCGTGCGCGTCCGAGGCCAGGTGGATGACGTTGGCCAGCTGCAGCAGGTGCGGCTCCCGGTCGACGTGGAGTTCGGCTGTGACGGAGCCCAGCGTGGCGGCGAGGGAGTCGATCGCATACGAGTGCTCGATCGAGTCCTTGTGCCCGCTGAGCTGCGCGCGGGCCGCGGCGAGCTCCGCGGAGGGGTCCTCGAGAACGCGGTACGTGCCGGCGAGCACCCGCGAATGCACGGCGCCGTCCTCCACGCCGATGAGCAGCTCCGGTGTCGCTCCCACGAGGCCCGCGACGTTGAAGGTCCACGTGCTGGGGAACGCGCTGTTGAGCCGGCCCACCACGGTCCGCACGTCGATGTCGCCGTCGGTGGTGATGACCTCGTCGCGCGCGAGCACCACCTTGCGCTCGCCCGCTTGCGGGCTGCGCAGACGGGCCGAGGCCTGCTCCACGATCTCCTCGTACCGCTCGGGGGAGACCTCGCCGGGCCCGGCGGAGAGAACCGCCGGGGCCGTGAGGGGCCGGGGCGTGAGCCGGAAGTCCTCCGGGGAGGCGGGCCTGCCGCCGTCCGCCTCCGGCGCGCCGATGTGCGTGAGCCAGACGCGGCCGTCGCGTCGCCCCAGCACGAACTCCGGCACGTCCACCACCGAGGCCGCCCGGGAACCGTCGGCGAAGGCGATGGCGCTGAAGCCGAGCAGCCCGGAGCCCAGGAGGCCCACCCTGTCGTCCACGCTCGCACGTGTGCGCAGTTCGTCCCACTGCCGCTCGAGGTCCCGGAAGCGCCCGGGCCCCTGCGCGGTCAGGCGCAGCGCCCGGCCGAACCCGACGATCCCGGACCGCCCGCGCACCCAGCAGGAGAAGCGGTCCTGCGGCAGCTGCTCGAGGAAGTCCAGCGAGCGGGTGGGGATCGCGGTGGCGAACGGCGCGGGCCCGGACGGGGTGAGCCCGTCCACGTACCAGGACTGCACGCACAGCGACGGCAGGTGCGCGGGGTCCGCCGTGCGCTCCGGGTTCTGTGCGTGAGGGGATGCGGCGGCCTCCCTGGGGCCGGGGGAGGGAGCGCGAGTCGAGCCGGTGTCGGTCATGCGACCACGATACTGACCGCGGGGCGACTGCCGCTCAGCGGCGTCCGCGCCTCCCGGCCCGGCTCAGCGCCACCGCCACCGCATAGCAGCCCAGGTACACCGCGCCCAGGGTGATCCACCCCGGGGTGTAGCCGCCGAACACGTCGATGCCCAGGCCCATCACCAGCGGGCCCAGTGCGAAGCCGAAGTTCATCCCGGCGGCGACGAGGCCGGAGGCCACACCGATCCTCCCTGCCGGAGCGCTGGCGACCACCGCGGAGTTGATGACGACATTGGCCGCGAGCGGGAAGAAGGCGTGGAGGGTGACGGCCGCCCACATGAGGGGCACGAGGTGCGTGTGCTCGACGACGATGAGCCCGCCGGCGGCGAGGATCCCGCCCAGGTTCATGATCTGGATGAGCAGGGCCGCGCTGCGCACGCGTCCGGCGATCCGGCCCCAGACGTTCCGGGCGACGATCCCCAGCACGCCGATGATCGCGAGCATGGTGCCGGCGAGTTCGATGGGGTAGTCGACGGTCTGCACCGCGAAGAGCGAGGCGTAGGCGTTGACCCCCTGGGTGCCGACCGCGTTGAGGAAGGCGCAGAGCGCGAGCAGCCAGACGGCCGGGGGCAGCGGCACCCGAGGCCGAGGAGCCTTCTGCGCTGGATCCTCGGCGGGATCGTCCGTGCCGGCAGGGCGCTCTCCCGCACCGGCTCCCGCACCGGCCCCGGTGACCGCGGCGGAGGAGCCGTCCGAGTCCGGCTCCTCCGGGACCGGCGCGTCCTCCCCGGTCTCCACCGGCTCCCGCGTGGTGCGTGCACGCTGCATCCGGGTGAGCACCAGCCAGCCCAGCACCAGCAGCACGCCCAGGACGCTCACGCACATGAGGGCGACCCCGGTCCACCCCGCGAGGCCTCCGACGAAGGGCACCGTCACGCCTGCGAATAGCAGGCCGAACTGCACCCCCGACTGCTTCCAGCCCATCCACGCCCCGCGCTTCTCCGGCGGCACGGTGCCTGCGATGATCCGATTGGTCACAGGGTTCGCGAAGGCCTGCGCCGGTCCGGCGATCACGGCCGCGGCGAGCAGAGCGGCATAGGTGGGCGCACTGATGCTCACGAGGAAGCCCGCGATCATGAGCCCGAAGATCACCGCGATCTGCACGCGGACGGGAATCCTGTCCGCCAGGTTCCCCAGCAGCGCGGAGCTGAGGCCGGCGAGCAGGAACACGATCGTGATGATGAGGCCGTACTGGCCTTCCGTGATGCCGTAGTCGGCCGTCACCTGCGAGCTCAGGGCGGCGAGGGCAAAGTTGAAGAGCGGCCCCGCGGCCATCGCGGCCACCAGGACGAGGAGCAGAGTCCTGGGCGCACGGCGTGGTGCACCCTGCGCGGGCCGTGGGGAAGGGGAATCCATCCGCTCAGGCTATGCCGGGTGCCGCACGCGCGCATCGTCACACCGCGAGGATTCGCCCGCACACCCGCGCAGGGGGGAGAATCGGAGCATGAATCGCGCCCGTCTGGACAAGGACCCCGGTGACGTCGCCTCAATGTTCGACGACGTCGCCGCCCGCTACGACCTCATGAACGATGCGATGACCTTCGGCATCGCGCGCTGGTGGCGGAAGGTGATCACCGAGACCGTCGCTCCGCAGCCCGGCGAGGAGATCCTCGACCTGGCCGCCGGCACGGGCACCAGCTCCGTGCCGTTCGCACAGGCGGGCGCCCATGTGATCGCCGGGGACATCTCCGAGGGCATGCTCGCGGTGGGCCGGGAACGGCAGCGCGGCCACGACATCGAGTTCGTCCACGCCGATGCCCTCGACCTCCCCTTCGAGGACGAGGTCTTCGACACCGTGACCATCAGCTTCGGCTTCCGCAACGTAGCGGATCCGGACCGTGCGCTCGCTGAGATGCTGCGCGTGCTGCGGCCCGGCGGGCGCCTGGTGATCGCCGAGTTCTCGCAGCCTGTCTTCCGGCCCTTCGACGTGGTCTACCGCGAGTACCTCATGCGCGCCATCCCGCCCGTGGCCCGCGCGCTCAGCTCCAATCCGGAGTCCTACGAGTACCTCGCGGAGTCCATCCGCGCCTGGCCCGGTCAGGACGAGCTGGCCCGGCGCATTGCAGACTCCGGGTTCGACCAGGTGCAGTACCGCAACCTCTCCGGCGGCATCGTCGCGATCCACCGGGCGGTCCGGCCCGCCGCACGCTGATGACCGGCACCGTCACCGTCCCCGAGGCCGCCTCGGCGTCCGCATCCACCTCGACGCGTGAGCGTCCCCGGTCCTTCTCCGTGACCGGGGAGCGCACACGCTCCTCTGCAGACCCGCTCACCGAGGACACGACGGCGGATGTCGTCGTGGTGGGCGCGGGGCCGGGAGGCTCCGCGCTGGCCGCGCACCTCGCGGGCGCGGGGATGGACGTCGTGCTGCTGGAGAAGTCCGCCTTCCCGCGTGACAAGGTGTGCGGCGACGCCCTCACCCCGCGCGCGGTGAAGGAGCTGGGCCTGCTGGGCGTGCCGACCCCGGCGGACGAAGGCTGGCACCGCAACCGCGGGCTGCGGCTCATCGGCGGCGGGCACCGCGTGGAGATCGACTGGCCCGGAGGCGAGTTCCCGGACTACGGCCTCACCAAGGCCCGCACCGGGCTGGACGAGACCCTGGCCCGCTTCGCACAGGCCCGCGGGGCGCGCCTCCACGAGCAGACGATGGCGACGGAACCCCTCACCGGAGCGGACGGCTGGATCACCGGCATCCGCACGGTGGCGCGGGACTCCCGCGGGCGGCGGACCGGGGCCGAGGCCGTCGTCACCGCTCCGCTCGTCGTCGCCTGCGACGGCGTCTCCTCGCGCACCGCGGTGAGCATGGGCCGGGAGAAGCGCGACGACCGTCCCATGGGCGTCGCCGTGCGGACCTACCACTCCTCGCCACGTCACGCGGACCCCTACCTGGAGAGCTGGGTGGAGCTGCGCGCGCAGACGGAGGGAGGCCTCGGCGGCGGGGTTCCGGGCCGCAGGACCGCTCGCGGCCGCACCGCCGACGGCAGGGGCACCTCCGCCCAGGCCCCGGGGGAGGCCCTGCCCGGCTACGGCTGGCTGTTCCCCCTGGGCGACGGCACCGTGAACGTGGGTCTGGGCATCCTCGACACCTCACCGCAGTTCGGCACGGTCGACTACCGGCAGGTGCTGCGGGAGTGGATCGGGGCGATGGGGCACGAGTGGGAGATCGACGAGACCACCCAGCTGGAGCGGGTGCGGTCTGCCGCCCTGCCCATGGGCTTCAACCGCACGCCCCACTTCGCGGACGGACTCATGCTCGTGGGCGACAGCGCGGGCATGGTGAGCCCCTTCAACGGGGAGGGCATCGACTACGCGCTGGAATCGGCCCGGATCGCCGCGGACGTCATCGTCACCCACCAGCACAAGCCGCGGGCGGCCTGGAGGCGAGCGCTGGCCGAGTACCCTGCGATCGTGCGCGAGACGCTGGGCGGCTACGTGACGCTCGGCCGGGCGTTCGCGGCGCTCATCGGCCGGCCGGAACTCATGGGGCTCGCGATCAAGTACGGTATGAGTGTCGACGCGCTCATGGCCTTCGCGGTCAGACTCATGGGGAACATCCAGGGGAACGGGCGCGACGCGGATCTCGCCGACCGCGTGATCGCCGCCCTCGTCCGAGCCGTTCCCAAGACGACCAACGACTGAGACGACGACCGCTCGCGCCGGTGGATCCCTGAGCGGTCCGTGGTGACGAATACTCCAAAGGATGATGGACGACCCGATGACGCATGCACGCGCGCCCCAGCTCTCCGATGCCACGGCTGACGACGCAGCGCAGGGGGCACAGGCCGGACGGGAGCAGTCCGCCGCGCCGGCCAAGGCCGGCCCCTTCGCCGCCGAGGGATCCGCGCTCGCGGAGTCCATGATCGCAAGGCTCGCAGACATCGAGAAGCGGCTCGAGGCCGCGGCGGACCAGACCCGCGCGCTCCCGGACGAGGCCGCGCACCACCTCATGCGGGCGGGTGGCAAGCGAGTGCGGCCCATGCTCGTGCTCCTCGCCGCGCAGCTGGGGGACCCGGCCCGGCCGGAGATCCTCGACGCGGCCGCCGCCGTGGAGCTCATCCACCTGGCGACGCTCTACCATGACGACGTCATGGACGACGCGCCCGTGCGGCGCGGCGCTCCCAGCGCCCACGCGGTCTGGGGCAACTCCGTGGCCATCCTCACCGGCGACCTCCTCTTCGCCCGCGCCTCCCTGCTGTCCGCCCGGCTGGGGCCGGAGGCCGTGCGGCTGGAGGCGGAGACGTTCGAGCGGCTGGTGCTCGGCCAGCTCGCGGAGTTCGCCGGTCCGGACGAGGGCGCGGACCCCATCGCCCACTACATCCAGGTGCTCGCGGACAAGACCGGCTCGCTCATCGCGGCCTCGGGCGAGTTCGGCGTGCGCTTCTCCGGTGCGGACCCGGCCTTCGTGGCACCCGTGCGTGAGTTCGGGGAGAAGGTGGGTGTGGCCTTCCAGCTCGCCGACGACCTCATCGACCTCACCTCGACCTCGGCGGACTCCGGCAAGACCCCGGGCACGGACCTGCGCGAGGGCGTGCCCACCCTGCCGGTCCTCTACCTGCGTGCGGCCGCGGCCGCCGGTGACGCCTCCGCCGTGCAGATCGCGGAGCTGCTGGACGCGGACCTCTCCACCGACGAGGCCCTCGAGATCGCCCGGGCTGCGCTGGCCGCCCACCCGGTGACGGAGCAGGCCCGGACGGAGGCCCGGCGCTGGGCGGACGAGTCGATCGCCGCGCTCGCACCGCTGCCGGAGGGCGAGGTGCGCACCGGGCTGGAGGCCTTCGCGCGTCAGGTCGTCGACCGCGCGGGCTGAGCCGCGCAGGCTGACGCGCTCGCTCAGCGGCGGCGCGCGCGGCGGACCATGTCCGTGATGAGGACGAGGCACGCCACCCAGATGAGGCCGAAGCCCGCCCAGCGCGCCGCGGACATCTCCTCGCCCATGAGGAACACGCCGGTGAGGAACTGCATGGTGGGTGTGACGTACTGCAGCATCCCCACCCAGCTCAGCGGTATCCGGCGTGCGGCGGAGCCGAAGAGCAGGAGCGGCAGCGCGGTCGCCGGTCCCAGCAGCAGCATGAGCAGGACGTGGCCGGAGCCCTCGTCGCTGAAGGTCGCAGTGCCGGCGAGGTAGGTCCAGCCGATCCACCCGAGGGCGAGCGGAGTGAGGACGATCGACTCGACCGTGAGCCCGGAGAGCGCGCCCACCTTGGCGCCCACGCGGTTCTTCACGAGGCCGTAGCCGGCGAAGGTCACCGCCACCGCTAGGCCGAACCACGGGACGGCGCCGTAGCCCACCGTGATGACCACCACCGCGGCGGCGGCCAGGCCGATCGCGACCCACTGCAGGGGCCGCAGGCGCTCGCGCAGCACGAACACCCCCAGCAGGATCGAGAGCAGCGGGTTGATGTAGTAGCCCAGGGAGATCTCGACGACGTTGCCGGACATCACGCCCAGGAGGAAGACCAGCCAGTTGCCGCACACCAGGACCGCCGCCAGCGCCAGGGTGCCCAGCACCTTCCCGTCCGTGAGTGCGGTGCGCAGCGCGCGGAAGCCGCCGGTGAGCGCGAGGAGCAGCAGGCAGAAGACCGTGCACCAGACGATCCGGTGGGCGAGGATCTCGAAGCTGTCCGCGGGTGCGAGGACGGAGAAATAGAGGGGGAGGAGCCCCCAGAGCAGATAGGCGCCCATACCGCTGAGCAATCCAGCGCGCCTTCTCGCCTGTTCGTCCTCCGGGAGCCCTGCCGGTGCGCTTGAGTCATTCACCCTCACAGTCTAGTGAGGAGCTGTGAGGTTCCGCAGAGTGCCCCGTGCCCGCGAGACGCGGGACCGGGAGTGTGAGCGGGGTCGCGGCGCGATCAGGTGAGGGCGCACTAAGATCGTGGGGTGGATTCGTTTCGACCGGACCTTCCGGGGGCCGTCCCAGGTGCCCCGGAGACGAAGGGTCCACCCGAATGGCGGGCAGGGACACGCTGCCCCTGAAAGGTGTGTGCACTGTGACTCGAGCTCTTCGTGTGGCGATCGTGGGAGCGGGCCCGGCGGGCATCTACGCCGCTGACCTGCTCACCAAGGCGGAGCGGGACTTCTCACTCTCGATCGACCTGTTCGAACGGCTCCCCGTGCCCTTCGGGCTGGTCCGCTACGGCGTCGCACCGGACCACCCGCGCATCAAGGGGATCCAGAACGCCCTCATCAAGGTGCTGGACCGCGGTGACGTGCGGCTGCTGGGCAACGTGGACTTCGGCACGGACATCACCCTCGAGGACCTGCGCGCACACTACGATGCGGTGATCTTCTCCACCGGCTCCTTCGAGGATGCGGCACTCGACATCCCCGGCATCGACCTGCCGCGGTCCTACGGTGCGGCGGACTTCGTCAACTGGTACGACGCGCACCCGGACGTCCCCCAGGAATGGCCGCTCGACCAGGAGAGCGTGGCCGTGCTGGGCAACGGCAACGTCGCCCTCGACGTGGCCCGCGTGCTCGCCAAGCAGGCCGACGACATGCTGAGCACGGAGATCCCCGAACACGTCCACCGGGGACTGCGCGACTCCAGGGTCACGGACGTCCACGTCTTCGGCCGGCGGGGCCCGGCACAGGCCAAGTTCACCCCGCTGGAGCTGCGCGAGCTGGGACACGTGAAGGACGTCGACATCCTCGTCTACCCGGAGGACTACGAGTTCGACGAGGCCTCGATGGCGCAGATCCACTCGAACAACCAGACCAAGCAGGTCACCAAGACCCTCACGGACTTCACCCTGCGGGAGGAGACCGGTGCACCCCGGCGTCTGCATCTGCACTTCCTCCATGCCCCCGTCGAGGTGCTCGGCGACGAAGAGACCGGGGTGACCGGGCTGCGGACGGAGCGCCAGCAGCTGGACGGCAACGGCGGCGTGAGCGGCACGGGCACCTTCCACGACTGGGAGGTGGGCGCCGTCTACCGTGCGGTGGGCTACTTCGGCTCCCCGCTGCGGGATCTGCCCTTCGACGCGCGGCGCGGCGTCATCACGAACGTGGAGGGGCGGGTGCACGCGGGCTCCTCACAGGAGACGGCGGCGCAGGCGCCCGTCGTCCCCGGAGTCTTCGCGACGGGCTGGATCAAGCGCGGTCCCGTGGGCCTCATCGGCCACACGAAGGGCGATGCACTGGAGACCATCACGCACCTCATCGAGGACCACTGCGCAGGGGTGCTGCCGGAGCCGGAGAGGCCGGACGAGGACGCGATCCTCGACCTGCTCGAGGCACGCGGCGTCGACTACGCGGACTGGGACGGCTTCCACCGGCTGGAGGCCGCGGAGAAGGCGCTGGGCGAGCCGCAGGGTCGTGAAAGGGTGAAGATCCCCACCCGCGCGGGCATGCTCGAGCACTCCCGCAGTACCGGCGCGCGCACCGTGCAGACCGTCTGAGCGGCCGCCCCGGAACCACGTGTGAGGCCGTGCCCGGCTGGATCAGCCGGGCACGGCCCCACCGTCGTCTGAGCCCACTGCCCCCGCAGTTATAAGGCGGCAGAACGCGCAGGGGTATGCAGGCTCAGGGGCCGGAGGGCTCA
>NZ_JALAHB010000148.1 GCF_022712115.1 Brevibacterium sp.
CAGCATCGGGGACAGGCGCCGCAGCAGACGCGTCTGCTGCGGCGCCTGTCCCCGATGCTGCTCGCCGTGGCCCTCACGATGGCCGCCGAGGGGGTCATCAGCCTCCTGCTCCTCCTGCACCTGCAGCAGGAGTTCGGCCTCGGGCCGCTGCAGATCGGCTTGGTGTTCCTGCCCGGCGGAATCGCGATGGGCATACTGCCTCCCCACCTGCACGGCCTCGTGCGCCGCTGCGGCCGCACCCGGATGCTGGCCCTGGCCTCGGTCGCCAGCGCCGGATTCGCCGCGAGCCTGGCCTTCGCCCCCAACCCTGTGGTCATAGGGGTGTGCTGGGTGCTGGCCGGCGCTGCCTGGGCGGTCGTCTTCCCCGTGCAGCAGGCGGTGATCGCAGAGGCCTCCGGGCAGCTGCGCCTGGGACGCGGCCTGGGGTGGTACGAATCCGCCGCTCTGGCCGGCGGTCTCGTGGGCACCGTCGCGGCCGGGTACCTGTACGAGTTCGGCTCCTGGCAGATCGCATGCCTGGCCGCGGCCGCGGTGATCCTCACCGGAGCGGTCGTCGTGCCCGCCGCAGTGAGGGCGCTCGGCGTCGCCCAGTACCCCCGCACCTCTGAACCGGAGGAAGGAGCATCGAACCCATGACCTCGCCCTCGACGCCGGACGCCGCTCCGCGGCGGCTCCTCGCACCCGACACCGCCCGCGGGCTGATGCTGCTGCTCATCGCCATGGCCTACGCCGGGGTCCACGCCGGTGCCGGGTTCGGAGTGGACGCCTCGCACGAGCCCGCACCGGACCGGGCAGCGACCTTCGCCGCCACCCTGCTCCTCGACAACCGGGCGTTCCCGCTGTTCGCGATCCTCTTCGGCTACGGGGTCGCGTGGAGCCTCGCCAGGCGCTCCTCCGGTCCCGCCGCACCGGACGGGGCACGGAGGACTCTGCGCAGACGGGCGCTCCTGCTGCTCCTGCTCGGTGCCCTCCACGCCTTCCTCGTGTTCCCCGGGGAGATCCTCACCGCCTACGGGTTCGCACTGCTCGTGACCGGATGGCTGCTGTTCCGCTCCGACCGCGCGCTCGACGTCGCTCTACATCGCGATCGCCCACCCGCTGCTGTCCCTCGTGATCCTGGGGTACCGCGCCGGCCGCATGCGCCTCTTCGAGAACACCGCTGCACATCGCACCCGCCTGCGCCTGCTCGCGTGGGGCGGGATCGGGGTCTCCCTGGCCGGAGCCCTTCCCATCGGGCTGGTGCCCATCGGCGCGCTCCAGCCGGAGCGGACCGTCACAGGACTGCTCATGGGCCTCCAGGTGCTGACGGGGATCGCCGGCGGAGCCGGGTACGCGGCGTGCTTCGCCCTCGGGGCGCTGGCCGTCGCGGCGGTCGTGTGGTCGGTGGGCGTCGCCCTCGCCGTCCGGCTGGAGCGCACGGGCCGCACAGGACCGCTCGAGGCCCTCATGCGGCGCGGCGTCCACGGGCGTTCCCGCAGCGGCCCCGACGCCCAGCGAGCACGAGCCTCCGCCCGAGGCTGCCGCACCCCTCAGCCGAGGCCGAGGTGGGCGGGCACCTCGGCGACGGAGCCGAGCACGGCGGTGGTGCCGCTGCCGGCGAAGTCCTCGGCCGTGAGCGCACCGGTGAGCACGCCCACCACCTGCGCCGCACCCGAGGCCGCGCCCGCCTGGGCGTCCACGACGGTGTCGCCGGCGACGAGCACCTGCGCCACGGACCGCACGCCCGTGCGCTCCATCGCACGGTGGATCATGTAGGGGTACGGGCGCCCCGCGGCCACCTCGTCGGAGGTGACGACGGCGTCGAGGAGCTCGCCCTCCCCCACCTTCCAGCCCAGTGAATCGAGCAGCGGACCCGCGACGTCCGCGGAGAAGCCGGTGGTCAGCGCCACCTTCACGCCCGCCTCCCCCAGCGTCCGCAGCGCATCCTCCGCGCCGGGCAGCCCCACCGGCGGGTGTACGGCGTAGTACTCGGCCAGCAGCGCGCGGAACCGGTCGAAGCAGGCCGCGACGGTGGCCTCGTCCCCGGCGTGCCCGCCCAGGCGGAGCAGCTGCGTGATCGCCTCGACCTTGTCCGTGCCCATCCAGGTCTGCAGATCCGCGGCGTCCACCGGCGTACCGGTCTCCGTCACACAGTTCTCCAGCGCGCGGTAGACGTCTCCGTGCTCGTCGATGGTGGTGCCGGCCATGTCGAAGGCCGCGAGGCGGATGTCTGTCATGAGGATGCTCCTTCTGTGTCTGTACGGGTCGGGTGCGTTCGTGCGGGCAGTGCGCGCAGGACGGTGGGACGGGACTCCATCGTGTTCTCCACGGTGAAGGTCACCTGACCGGGGAGGTAGCGCTCGTCGGAGAACTCCAGCGCACGGCCGCCCGAGGAGTACGCGGTGCGCTGCTCACGCAGCAGCGGGGCACCGGGAGCGGTGCCCAGCAGGTGTGCGTCCTCCTGCGTCGCGGCGACGGCGTCGAAGGTGTGGCGGGCGGAGTGGAGGTCCGCGCCGCAGGCGGTGAGGTGGGCGTAGATCGAACCGGAATCCGGATCGAAGTCGAACAGGTGCCGCCCCACGTCCATGACGAAGGCCGTGCGCTCGATCATCACGGGCACCCCGTCGAGCAGTCTGGTCCGCAGGAGCTCCACGACCGGCTCCCCCGCCTCGATCCCCAGCGCGGTGGCCAGAGCCGCCGAGGCCGGCCTCCGCGCCACTTCCGCGGTGCGCTGACCGGGCACCCGGCCCGAGGCGTGCGCCCAGGCGCTGAAGGACTGGAAGCTCTCCAGCGGCTGGCTGGGCACTCCGCCCACCACCCGCGGCGGGCGGCCGCGGCCCCCGGCGAGGAGGCCTTCCGCGCGCAGCGCGGCGATCGCCTGCCGGACGGTGCCGCGGGACACCGCGTGCCTGCGGCAGAGCTCCGCCTCACTGGGCAGGGAGGACCCCACCGGCAGCTCACCCGAGGCGATGGCCGCCCGGATGTCCGCACTGATCCTGCCGTGCAGCGGCGCCGGCCTCTCCGCATCCGCCTCAGCTCGCGCGCTCCCCACGATCACCGCTCCCGTTCTCCTCGCCGCATGTCCCCATACGGTCCCACTTGTCTGGACATGTTCCACTCTAGCGAGGAATCGGACGGGATCCCGGGGCTCCGGAGAACAGCGGGTGAACACCTCGTGACAGAGAGGAGACCGCGAAAACCTGCAGGTGAACAGTGAGCCAACCTCCGCTCCGAGGGCGCATCTCTGCTTGTACAGACAAGTCGGGGCCGCTCATTCTGGAGTCATGCACAGCACACAGACACCGTCCGCCTCGAGCGGGAGCATCGCCGTCGTGGGAGCCGGCATCGTCGGACTCGCCCACGCCTACCTCGCGGTGCGCCGCGGGCTCCGCGTCACGCTCGTCGACGAGGACAGCGGGCCCCGCGGCGCCTCCGTCCGCAACTTCGGCCACTGCTGCATCACCGGGCAGACCGGCGCCTTCGCCTCCCTCGCGGAGGCCGGGCGCGAGCACTGGCTCGCGGCGGCCTCGGCCGCGGGATTCTGGGCGCGGGAGTCCGGAGCCTATGTGGCGGCGGCCTCCGCGCAGGTGCGGCGCTGGCGCGCGGAGGCCGCCGAGGCCAAGGGCACGGACCGCATCCGGCTCGTCGACGGCGAGGAGATCACCCGCGCGCTGGGCAGCCGGGCCACCAGCGCGGTGGGCGGCGCGCACCTGCCGCTCGACCTGCGTGTGGACCCGCGCACCGCCGCCCCGCGGCTGGCCGCCTGGCTGCACGCGCACCCCGCGGTGACGATGCGGATGGACACCCGTGCGCTGAGCGTCACGGACGGCGGAATGCACACCACGCGCGGCTTCCTCGCCGCCGACCACACCTTCGTCTGCACCGGCCACCACCTCCGCGGACTGCTCCCGGACCTCGCCGCGGACGCCGGCATCCGCGAGTGCGCGCTGCAGATGGCTCTGGTGGACGCACCCGCGCACTTCACGACGGACGCCGCGATCCTCACCGGCACCTCGCTCCTGCGCTACGACGCCTTCGCCACGATGCCTGCGGCGCAGGACCTGCGCGAGCACATGGAGGAGACCGCACCCGCGCTCATGGCCGCCGGAGCCAACGTGATGGTCACGCGCCGCCCGGACGGCAGCCTGCTCGTGGGCGACAGCCACGCGTACGCACCCTCGACCGCCCCGTTCCTCGACGAGGACACGACGGACCTCCTGCTCGAGTCCGCACGGTCCGTGCTGGGGGCCCAGCCCCTGCGCGTGCGCCAGCGGTGGCAGGGCGTCTACGCCTCCTCGGAGACCCGCCCGCTCGTCCTCGCTCCCGTCGGTGCCCACGCCACGGCCGTCACCGTGGCGACCGGAGTGGGCATGACGCTGGCCTTCGGCCTGGCCGCCCACACGCTCGAGGCCCTGCACACGGGCTCGCCCGCCGCTGCCGCACCGGCCGGATGAACGCCCGCAGAGCCTCCCTC
>NZ_JALAHB010000009.1 GCF_022712115.1 Brevibacterium sp.
CCCTCACCAGGCGGTTGCCGCCCCACTGCACGAGTGAGACGAGGACGACCATGAGGACGACGGCCACCAGCATCACGCCGGTCTCGTAGCGGTAGTAGCCGTAGCGGATGGCGAAGTCGCCGATCCCGCCGCCGCCCACCAGGCCCACCATCGCGGAGTAGGAGATGAAGCTGACGGTCGTGACGGTGATGGAGCCGATGATGCCGGGGCGGGCGTCCACCAGCAGCACATTGCGGATGATCTGGCCCTGGGTGGCGCCCATGGCGCGCGAGGCCTCGACGGCACCCGTGCCCAGCTGCGAGATGTTCTGCTCCACGAGCCGGGCGAAGTAGGGGATCGCATTGGCCGTGAGCGGGACGATGGCCGCGGCCGTGCCCACCGTGGTGCCCACCAGGAACCGGGTGATCGGGATGATCGCGATGAGGAGGATGAGGAAGGGGAACGAGCGCAGCATGCTCACGATCGTGTCCACGACCGCGTGGGTCTTGGGCGAGGGCGAGATGCTCCCGGGGGCGTGGACGAACAGCCAGATGCCCAGCGGCGTGCCCACGAGGACGGCGAGGGGGATCGCGACGCCGATCATGACGAAGGTCTGCCCCAGCGCCTCGAGCAGTTCGGGGCGCAGTTCCATGATGCGGTCCATCAGCGTGCGCCTCCTGTGGGTGCGAAGACCGCGGAGCCCGAGGTGGGCGCAGGGGAGACTGCCCTTGGGGCCTCCGAGGTCTCGTTCGCTTCTGCGGGCGCGAGGACGGTCTCGGTGTGCGCGTCGCGGTCCCCGCGGTCGATCCTGATGCCGTCACTCACCAGGTAGCGGCCGATCGAGGTCTGCGGGGTGAAGTCCGTGCGCGCGAAGTCCGCGGCGGTGAACCGCTCGACGATCCGTCCGCCCTCCATGACCGCGGTGGTGTCGGCCAGAGCCTTGACGACCTCCATCTCGTGGGTGACCACCACGACCGTGATGCCCAGCTCGCGGTTGATGTCCGCCAGGTACTGGAGGACCGTCGCGGTGGTGAAGGGATCGAGGGCACTGGTGGGCTCGTCGCAGAGCAGCACCTGGGGTCGCGTGGTGAGCGCGCGGGCGATCGCCACGCGCTGCTTCTGCCCGCCGGAGAGCTGCGCCGGATAGGAGTCCGCCTTCTCGCCGAGGTCGACGATCTCCAGCGACTCGGCCGCACGCCGCCGGCGTTCCGTCCTGTCCTTCACCCCGGCGAACCTGAGGGCGAGGGCGACGTTCTGGCTCACCGTCAGGTTATTCACCAGGTTGAAGCCCTGGAAGATCATCCCTATCTGGTGCCTGGCCTGCCGGAGCTGCTCCTCGCTCAGGGCGGTGAGCTCCGTGCCGTCGATCCAGACCTCGCCGGCGGTGGGCCGCTCCAGCAGGTTGATGTTGCGCAGGAGGGTGGACTTGCCCGCGCCGGAGAATCCGATGATCCCCTGGATGCTCCCGCGGGGCACCTCGAGGCTCACATCGTCGACGGCGAGCAGGCTCGTCCCGCCCCGCGAGGGGAAGGACGTCGAGACGCGGCGCAGGGAGATCATCGCAACACTCCATCGAAGCTGGCGGTAGCACCGGTTCCGGATCCGCACGGCAGGCCTGCGTGCTCCGGCAGACCTGCCGCCGGGCGGATCGGTCTGCCGGGACGGGCTGCCTGAGCAGATCACGGCGGTTGCTGCGACGTCATCGAGCCAGATCTCTCGGTCGCTCTGGATGGCACAACTACTGCGCCTCATCCTTCCGTGCGGGTGACGGTGCAGGACCCGCCGCCGTCATCGGACGTCACGCGCCGCAACGCAGCGACATGTGCGGGATCTCCCCGCCGTTCCGCGGCCCTCAGACGTCGTCGCGCTCGGCCCGCCGGGTGAGCTCCCAGAGCTGGGCCAGCACCTTCTCGTCCACCTCATCCACGACCTCGGCGGATCTGCTGACCTTGAGCTCCGCGCCGCGGGTCTCGGAGTGCAGCTCCGCCATGCGGAGGTCGAGCTGCTCCGCGGTGGCCGCCGCCTGGGAGAGGTCGTCGGAGAGGTGCGAGGGCACCTCGCCGGAGTACTTGTAGAAGATTTTGTGCTCCAGGCTCGCCCAGAAGTCCATCGCGATGGTCCGGATCTGCACCTCGACGATGACCGGCACCGCTCCCGTGGAGAGGTACACGGGCACCTCGATGATCGCGTGGAGGCTCTTGTACCCATTGGCCTTGGGGCGGGCGATGTAGTCCTTGATCTCGATGATGCGGACGTCGTCCTGGCTGGTCAGGGCATCGAGTATGCGGTAGGTGTCTGCGATGAAGGCGCAGGTGATGCGGACTCCGGCGATGTCCGTGATCGTCTCCCGGATGGAGTCCAGCGTGGGCTCACAGCCCTTGCGCGCCACCTTCTCCAGGATGCTCTGCGGTGTCTTCACCCGTGAGGTGACGTGCTCGATGGGGTTGTACTCGTGGAGGTGCAGGAACTCGTCGCGGAGGATGTTCACCTTGGTGAGGACCGTGTCCACGGCGAACCGGTACTCCATCATGAACCGGCTGAAGCTCGCGCGGGTGCGGCGGGCGAAGGCGAGCATCTCCGCATCGGTGCCGTCCTGCTCTCGTTCTCTCACCGGTTCCCTGCCTCCTTCGCCACGGGTGTCCGATCGTCGCTGCGGCCTTCCGATTCTACGCGGCGGTGTGCTGAGAGGGATGTGTGCATTCGCACCGGGGCGGGTGTTCGCCGCCCGCGGCTCGTGCTGCCGTGGCGGCGGTGCGGATCCTCCGCCGATGCCGGCTTCCGCCACGTGATCAGGGGGTGACATTCGCAACCATGAAAGGTATTTTTGCCATACCTTAAAAGGTGATACGGATGCGAGGCCGCGCGGACGTCTTCGCACCGCGACGTCGAACGGGAGCAGAATGACATGGCGGAACTGAAGAAGTCTCTGGGGCTCTTACAGCTCCTGGCGTTCGGGATAGCCGGAGTGGTCGGCTCGAGCTGGATCTACACGAACTCGCTCCTGTTCGACTCCTACGGGGCCGGAGGAGTGGTCCTGGGCCTCGCGATCGGTGTGCTGCTCGCAACCTGCGTGGCCCTCGCCTACTCCGAGCTCACCTCCGCATTCCCACGGGCGGGCGGGGAGGTGGTGTTCTCGTACACGGCGCTGGGCCGCAGGGCCTCCTTCTTCACCGGCTGGATGCTGCTGGGCGCCTACGTCTCCTCCCTGGCCTTCTACGTCACCGCCTTCGGCTATCTGCTCGGCAACTTCTTCCCTGTGTTCAACACGATTCCGCTCTACACGATCAACGGCGAGACCGTGTACCTCCCCGTCCTGCTGGTCGGTGTGGCGCTCACGCTGCTGTTCCTCGTGCTGAACTGGTACGGGATCGAGGTCGGCGCCCAGGTGCAGCTGGCGATGTTCGCCGCGATCGTCATCATCGGAGCCGCCCTCGCGGTGACCGGCTTCTCGGCGGGTTCCGCGGACAACTTCCTGCCCGCCTACCATCCCGGTTCCAACGCGCTCGCCGACACGCTGCGGTTCGTGATCCCGAGCATGACCTTCCTCGCCGGCTTCGGCCTGGTCTCCGTGCTCGCGGAGGACGCGAAGATCCCCGCGCGCCGCATCGGGCGGGCTGTGGTCATCACCGTCCTGGCGGCGGGAGGCTTCTACTGCCTCGTCCTCGCAGCCACCGCCTGGGTGTTCCCCTGGGAGGAGACTGCGGCGATGCCGCTGGGCACGGTGTCCGCATTCCAGGCGGCGGGGTTCCCTGTCCTCGCCGTGGGCGCGTATCTCATCGCCTTCCTCGGCCTGCTGACCAGCTTCCTGGGGCTCTTCGTCGCCAGTTCCAGGGTCCTCGTCGCCATGGGCCGGGCGAGGCTTCTCCCCGAAGGGCTCTCCGCCGTCCACCCGCGCAGGCGGACTCCGCACGTCGCGCTCCTCTTCACTGCGGCGGTCACCCTGGGCCTCGGGTGGCTGGGACCGGGAGCGGTCGTGTGGTTCCTCGACACCGGCGGCGTCTACCTGGGGCTCGTGTGGTTCATGGTGGTGCTCTCCAAGTACCTCCTGCCGCGGCGCTATCCGGGCCTCGAGCGCCCCTACGTCTCCCGGCTCTGGTTCCTGCCCGCCATCGGCGCCCTGGGGGCCGTCGCGGTCATCGTCTGGGCGCTTGTGCCCAACTCGGGGGCGTCGCTGGTCTGGCCCGCGGAGTACATCATCCTGGGTGTATGGCTGGTCCTCGGCCTGCTCCTGTACCTGGTCGCAAGGCCCAGGACGAGGACTGACGCGCTGCAGTCGCTCCTCGGCGACTCCTACTCGATGCTGGAACGGGGCTCCCTCCGATGAGAGGCGTTTCCGCACAGCTCGTCGAGGCCGCCCGCACCCGCGTCCGGGCAGGCCTCGAACGTTCGCTCCCGCTGCTGAGCACCCCCGAGATCGCCTGGGGGCTGATGGTGGACGGGAGGCTGGTCGACGGAGAGAGGACGGACCGGATCTTCCGGATCGCCTCGATGACCAAGTCGTTCACCGCGGCGGCCGTCCTCGGGATCAGGCACGGCCTCATCGGAGCGGGTGCCGGACTGGACCTCGACGCGCCTCTGGGGGATCACATCCCCCGGATCCGAGAGCAGGGGGCGCTCAGCCGGATCACGGTGCGGGACGCACTGGCGATGGCGGGCGGTCTCCCCACGGACGATCCCTGGGCGGACCGGCTGGAGAGCATCTCCCGCACCGAGATGGACGACCTGCTGCAGGGGCGTCCGCTCACCACGGCACTGTCCGGCACTGCCTACGAGTACTCGAACTTCGGCTATGCGCTGCTCGGCCGGCTGGTGGAGGAGCTGACGGGCAAGCCGTACCGCGAGGTCGTCGAGCACGAGCTCCTGCACCCGCTGGGGATGCGCTCCTCCGGCTTCGACTTCCGTGAGCTGCCGGAGGACGCGCTGGTCACCGGCTTCCGGCGCACGGTGTACGGCGGACTGGAGGAGCTGCCGTACAGCGCTCCGGGGGCCTTCTCCGCCATCGGCGGGATGTTCTCGACCGTGCGTGATCTCATGGTGTGGATCGGCTGGCTGCTCGACGCCGTCTCGATCAGCGGTCCGCTCGACGCGGAGGGACCGTGGGCCCGGCCGCTGCGGGACATGCAGCAGCCGCAGCGCTTCTACGAACTGCGGGAATCCGCCGAGGGCGCCGTCGCGGAGTCCTACGGCTACGGGCTCCACCACCGCGCGGACCGGCGGGCGGGGGAGATCCTCTACCACTCGGGCGGGTACCCGGGCTTCGGCTCCCATATGCGCTGGCACCCCGCGACGCGCAGCGCCGTGGTCGTGATGGGGAACCTCACGTACTTCTCCGCAGAGGAGTACGCGGCGGCGGCGCTGGATGAGTGTGTGGCCGCGCTGGGCTACAGGCTCCCGCCGGTGGCGCAGAAGGCGGGCCACGCCGTCTGGAGGAATCCTCCGAGTGAGAGCGCACATCGCATCGCATGCCGGGTGGAGGCGCTCATCCAGCACTGGGACGATGCGATCGCTGACGAGGTCTTCGCGGAGAACATGGACCGCGACTTCCCGCGCGGGGAGCGCAGGGCGCAGTTCGCAGAGGCCTTGCGTGCCACGGGTGAGGACCTCGGCGTGGAGGGTGGAGCGGCCACGGGCGCCGTGGATGCGCCGGAGGGCGGCGGGAGCGGCCCGGACCTCGGGGAGGCCGGCCGCGGGGTCACCTGGTCCACGGCCGCTCAGGCGAGCTGGTCGGTGCGGGGTCCGCGCGGGGTGCGAGAGGTGCGCATGCAGCTCAGTCCTTTCGGCCGGGTGCAGAAGATCGACGTCCGGGTGGCCGAGGGGCGGCCGGGATGAGACCGGACAGGGTGCCTCGGCTCTGAGCTCCCTGTCCTGCAGTTGCTACGGTGAGGCCACCCACAGAGCTGTGGGCGGCCACGAGGGCGTGGCTGAGTCGCGGGAGGAGAAGCTCATGGCAGAGGTGCAGACCGTCACGGGCCCGGTGGACAGTGCGGAGCTGGGCAGGACGCTGGCGCACGAGCACGTGTTCGTCCTGGGGGAGGAGCACAGGCTCAACTACCAGGACGACTGGGACGAGGAGGAGAAGGTCGCCCAGGCCGTCGCGGATCTCAACGAACTGAAGGGCCTGGGCTTCGACACGATCCTCGATCCCACCGTCCTGGGCCTCGGGCGCTACATCCCCCGCATCCAGCGGATCGCCGCGCAGACGGACCTCACGACCGTCCCCGCCACCGGGCTGTACACCTACAACGAGATCCCCTTCCAGTTCCACTACTCCGGGCCGGGCCTGCTCTTCGACCAGCCGGAACCGCTCACGGAGCTCTTCGTGCGCGACCTCACCGAGGGCATCGCGGACACCGGCGTGCGCGCGGCGTTCCTCAAGTGCGCCATCGAGGAGCAGGGCCTCACACCGGGGGTCGAGCGGGTCATGCGGGCCGTGGGCCAGGCCCACGTGCGCACCGGCGCACCCATCACGGTGCACACCAATCCGCACACCCGGTCCGGTCTGGTCGCCCAGCGGGTGCTCCGTGAGGAGGGGGTGGACCTCACCAAGGTGGTGATCGGCCACTCCGGGGACACGACGGACCTGGACTACCTCAAGGAGCTCGCGGACGCAGGCTCACTGCTGGGCATGGACAGGTTCGGCCTCAACGTGCTGCTGCCGTTCGAGGACCGCGTGAACACCGTGGCGGCGCTCGCCGAGGCCGGGTACGCGGAGCGCATGGTGCTCGCCCACGACGCCTCCTGCTTCATCGACTGGTTCGACCCGGAGGCCAAGGAACAGGTCTCGCCGCAGTGGAACTTTCGCCACATCAGCGAGGACGTGCTCCCGGCGCTCCGCGAGAGGGGCGTGGGCGAGGAGCAGATCGAGACCATGCTCGTGGACAACATCCGGCGGTACTTCGAGTGAGGGGATGCGTCCGGAATGTTCTGCACCTTCTGGTCGCATTCACTTGTGTACGAGCACGGCGAGCGTGAGAAGATGCAGAACGTCTGATGCGCGGTGTACTTGGTCTAAGTACGCTTAGTGTAAAGGTACCCTGTCTAATAGTGAGTCCGCTCTCGGAACAGCACGCGCGGGATGAGGCGGACGCACGCGATCATGCCCAGCAGCTCGATGAGCGACTGCGTGACGATCACGGCGGCCGACACCTCCCAGCCGGCGGGCAGCGACAGTGCGAACGGCAGGACGATGAAGGAGTTGCGCGTGCCCAGCGAGAAGGCCAGCGTCCTGCCCTGCTCCACCGGCAGGCGTACCGTCCGGGAGACCAGCACCGCGATCAGCAGCGCTCCCGCCAGGTAGAGCAGCGCAGCCAGGAGCACCCAGGGCAGTGCGGTCGCACTCCGCGCCGCCTGTGTGATGTGGGAGGCGGAGACCAGGAGGAGCACCAGCGCCAGCAGGGGCACAGGCAGGATCCCGGAGCCGGAGCGCACGCGCTGGAGGAATGGTGCGCGCGGCGCGGCGGCCTCGGCGATGACCGCGGCGAGCAGCGGCAGACCCAGCACGCCGAGCGCCGGCGCCAGGGACTCCGGCGTGAAGACTCCGCCGAGGCCCGTGAAGAGGCGGATGTAGAGCGGGAGCAGGAGCAGCTGCAGGCACAGCGTCAGCGGGGTGAGTGCGGAGGCGCGCGCTGTGTCCCCGCCGCCCAGGTGCGTGAAGGTGAGGAACCAGTCCGTGCACGGCACGAGCAGGACGAGCAGGAGACCCAGCACCAGGGGATCCTCCTGCGGGACCAGCCGCACGATCCCGGTCACGAGCAGCGGCACCAGGACGAAGTTGGCGACGAGGGCGGAGGCGAGGAAGCGCCGGTCGCGCAGTGCGCGGGGGATGTCCCGCATGCTGATCTGCGCGAACGTGGCGAACAGGAGAAGGCCGAGCACCGGCCAGACGGCGAGGTCCAGGTGTGCCGAGGCCTCCGGGAGCAGCAGTCCGAGAGCCGCACCGATGAGCACTGCGGTGAGATACCACCACACCTGATGCCGTTCGAGCGCCTCGCGGGAAAGGGTGCCGCGGGGCAGGGCGCCGCGGGGCAGGATCGTGCGGTCCGGGCCGGGATCGCCGGGGCCCGGTGCGCTGCGGGAACGCGGCGAGCGGCGGCGCGGGCACCTCATGCGAGGCGGTCGCGGAGGATGCCGAGGAACTCGTCGGCGCGCTCCACCTGCCGGGCGAGCTTCTCGCGGCGGGCCTGCGCCTCCGCCTGCATCGCCAGCAGCTGTGCGCGCGCCTGCTCCTTGGTGAGGGAGGCGGCCCGCGCGCAGGTTTCCGTTCCGGCCTCCGCGGTGGTCTCCTGCGCCGAACAGGTATCCGCCACCGCCTCGGTGCTCCCGCCGGTCTCCTCCGCCTCGATGACGTCGAGCAGTGTCAGCAGCTCGCCCATCTCCGCCGTGGAGAAGCTCAGCGCCTTCATCCGCCGGATCGTCATGAGCCTGCGGAGGTCGTCCTCCGAATAGAGGCGGTAGCCGCCCTCTGTGCGGCCGGTGGGCGGAATGAGGCCGATGCTCTCGTAGTGGCGCAGCGTGCGCGACGACAGGCCTGAGCGCTCGGCCATCTCCCCGATGTGCATGGAAACCGGTACCTCTGCGGTGGTGTGCGGGTGCGTGGTGGATGTGCGCAGCGGCCCGCCGGTGCGGCTGCCCTGGCTGGCCTCAACCTTAACGCGGGGATAAGGTTGCCGCTGAACCTTGACCGCGCGTCAATGTTGGAGTGCCGGATCCCGGCGCTTCGCCCCACGCAGTTCGCTGCAGTCCGTTCCCGTTCAGCCCAGCCAGGAGCACCCGTGTCCGAGACCTTCCCTGACCCTGCCGTTCCTCAGCATGCGGGCACCGGCGAGGCGGCCTCGGGCGCGGGGTCTTCCTCCGCGCTGCCCGCTCCCCTGGAGCGCCGGAGCGTCCGCGCGACCCTGCGGCGACCGGGCTGGCTGAGGACCGAGGTGCTGGGCGGTCTCGTCGTGGCGCTCGCCCTCATCCCGGAGGCCATCGCCTTCTCCGTCATCGCCGGGGTGGACCCGCGTGTGGGTCTCTTCGCCTCCTTCACGATGGCGGTGACGACGGCCGTGCTGGGCGGCCGGCCCGCGATGATCTCCGCGGCCACCGGGGCCGTGGCGCTCGTCATCGCACCGCTCATGGCCTCACACGGGCTCCAGCACCTCATTGCAGCCGTGATCCTCGCCGGTGTGTTCCAGGTGGTGCTGGCCCTGCTGGGAGCGGCCCGCCTCATGCGCTTCATCCCGCGGCAGGTGATGGTGGGGTTCGTCAACGGCCTGGCGATCCTCGTCTTCCTCACGCAGGTGCAGGAGATATGGGGGAGCCCGTGGATCGCCTATGCGCTGGCGGCCGTGGGCCTGCTCCTCGTGTTCGTGCTGCCGCGGCTCACGCAGGCCGTGCCCGCTCCGCTCGTGGTGATCGTGCTGCTCACGGTCACGGTGGCGGTCACGGACCTCGACGTGCCGACGGTGGGGGACAAGGGCGAACTGCCGGATGCGCTGCCGGTGCTGTTCCTGCCGGACGTCCCGCTCACGTGGGAGACCTTCACCGTGATCGCGCCGTTCTCGCTGGCCATGGCGCTGGTGGGGCTCATGGAGTCGCTCATGACGGCCAAGCTGGTCGACGACATCACGGACACCCGCTCGGACAAGACCCGTGAGGCCTGGGGGCAGGGCGCGGCGAACATCGTCACCGGCTTCCTCGGCGGTATGGGCGGCTGCGCCGTGGTGGGGCAGACGATGATGAATGTGAAGGCCTCCGGTGCGCGCACCCGCATCTCGACCTTCCTCTCCGGGGTGTTCCTCCTGGTCCTCGTGGTGGTGCTCGGCGACGTGGTCGCGCTGATCCCCATGGCCGCGCTGGTGGCCGTCATGCTGTTCGTGTGCTGGGCGACGTTCGACTGGCACTCGATCCGGCCGGCCACGCTGCGCCGCATGCCCAAGTCGGAACTCGCGGTGATGCTCGTGACGGTGGTGGGCACGGTGTGGACCCACAACCTCGCGGTGGGAGTGATCCTCGGCGTGCTCGTGGCGATGGTCGCGTTCGCCAACCGGGTCGCCCACTTCGTGCAGGTGGAGCGGGAGCTCGTGCCTGCAGAGGCTGCGGGCGCCGAGGCCGTGGCCCGGTACACCGTCACCGGCGAACTGTTCTTCGCCTCCTCCAACGACCTCTACACGATGTTCGACTACGCCGGGGACCCGCAGCGGGTCGTCATCGACATGGACCGGTCCCACGTGTGGGACTACTCGACGGTGACGGCGCTGGAGTCCGTGACGGACAAGTACGCCCAGCACGGGACGACGGTGGAGATCGTGGGACTGAACGAGGCGAGCCGCCGGATGCGGGAGCGCCTGCGGCGCCGGGACTGAGCCTCTGCGGGAAGCTGCGGTGAGTCGCAGCGCCGACGTTTCGCAGTTTCCAACGGTGTGCGCACGCGTACACGTATGAACACCGTTGGAAACTGCGAAACGTTGAACCGCTGAGCGATCGGAACTGCGCCGTCCGGCTGAGCGAGCCCTTCGGTCCGTGCCTCGGCGTCTGCTCACTGCAGCAGCGGGGCGGAGGTCTCGCGCAATGCGCTCGCGAGGGCGCGGACCGCGGGGTCGCTGCTGCGGCCGGACCGGCGGGACATGAGGACGGTGCGCGCGGCGACCGGTGCGCCCACCCGGAACGATGGGGAGACAGGCAGCCCGAGCCGCGGCAGGAACGCCGCCGCATACCCGTCGCTCACCAGCCGCGCATGGAGGAGCACATCCGCGGACTCGAAGGCCACCTCCGGTTCGAGGCCCGCCCGCCTGCACTCCGCCACCGCCCATTCGCGCGGATCGGAGCCCGGGTGCTCCATGACCCAGGGATGCCCGGTCAGCGCCGAGGGGCTCGGATCGCCCGTCTCCCGCACCCACGCTGACGGCACGGCGAGGTGGAGGGGATCCTCTCCCAGGACCTCGTCCTCGGCTCCGGTCGTGGTGTGCAGGGGGCGACCGGGGTACCGCTCCCACAGGACCAGGTCGAAGTCACCGGCGATGAGCGCGGGGAGGGCGGCCTCGGCCCCGATGTGGCTCACCCGCACCCGCACCCCGGGGTGTGCGGCATGCAGAGCCGCCACGGCCCCCGGTACGAAGGTGTGCGCGGCGGTCTGGAAGGCGGCCAGCCTGACGCTGCCGGAGACCGTCCCGCGGCTCGCGGCCACCTGCGCGCGTGCGCTCTCCATCTCCGCGAGGATCCGCTCCGTGTGCTCCACGAGGACCTCGGCCGCCGGGGTGAGGGCGACCCCGCGTCCGGCCGCCTCGAGCAGGGGAGTGCCGGCCTCCCGCGCGAGGATGCTCAGCTGCTGGGAGACGGAGGACGGGCTGTAGCCGAGGGCACGGGCGACCTCCGCGAGAGTGCCGCGGTACTTCAGCTCGCGCAGGAGGCGGAGCCGGTGGAGGTCATACATGGGTGTTCCTCTGATACATCGGCTGGGCCGACTGGTCATGTTCGGAATCATCGTATCGACCGAACTGCGGGTGCTTCCTAGGGTGGACCACAGAGGGCCAAGGGGATCGCGCGGGAGTGCGGAGAACCACCAGGGTGCGGAGCACCATCAGGGCCCGGAGAACCGCAGGAAGGGATGACGATGACGGATGCAGGCATGTCTGCGCACACGGTGACGGTGGACGGCGAACGGCTCTGGGCCTCGCTCAAGGAACTCGCCCGGATAGGCGCCTACGAGGACGCGGCCACGGGGCTCACGGGCGTGAACCGGCAGTCGCTGACGGACGCCGACGCCGCCGGGCGCAGGCTTCTCATCGCCTGGATGGAGGAGGCGGGGCTCGCCGTGACCGTCGACGAGATGGGCACGATCTTCGGCAGACGCGAGGGACTGCGCCCGGAGCTCGCGCCGGTGCTCGTGGGCTCGCACATCGACACGGTGGGCACGGCCGGTGCGTTCGACGGGTGCCTGGGGGTGCTCAGCGGCCTCGAGACCGTCCGCACGCTCGATGCGCTGGGCATCGAGACCCAGCGTCCCGTCGTCGTCGCGGCGTTCACGGAGGAGGAGGGCGTGCGGTTCGGCACGGACATGCTCGGCTCCGCGGTGGCGGCCGGCAGACTCAGCCTCGAGTACGCCTACGGACTCACGGATGCCCAGGGTCTGCGGCTGGGCGACGAGCTGGAGCGGATCGGCTTCAAGGGCACGCGGCCAGTGCGCATGGACACGCCGCACGCCTACGTCGAATGCCACATCGAACAGGGTCCGGTGCTCCTGGCGGAGGAGTTCTCCGTGGGGGTCGTCACCGGAGTGCAGGCCATCTCCTGGCAGCGCGTGACCCTCCACGGGCGTGCCGCCCATGCCGGCACCACCCCCACAGAGCTGCGTGTGGACGCCGGGCTCGCCGCCGCGCAGATCGTCGTGAAGGTGCGCGAGATGGTGGACTCCGGCAGATACGGCAGGCTGCGGGCCACGGTCGGGCACATCGCGACCTCGCCCGGTCTGCCCAGTGTGGTGCCGGACCGCGCGGAGCTCACCGTGGATCTGCGCAATCCGGAGGACCGCCGCATGGAGGCCGCCGAACGTGACCTCGCCGCCTTCCTCGAGACGCTGCCGGAGATCCAGCCCGGCCTGCGGGTGGAGACGCAGCGGATGGCGCGGACCACGCAGGTGCCGTTCGACGAGGGCATCCAGGACACGATGGAGAAGGCCGCTGCGGATCTGGGCCATCCCGTCCGGCGTCTCATGTCCGGCGCCGGCCATGATGCACAGGAGATGGCCGCCATAGCACCGGCCGCGATGGTGTTCGTCCGCGGCCAGTACGACGGGATCAGCCACAACCCGCGCGAGTACTCCACGCCCGAGGACTGCGCCGCAGGGGCCTCGGTCCTGGCCAGCACCGTGCTGCGACTGGCACAGGAGCTGCCGGAGGGTTCGGCTGCCGGTCCCTCCGCCCCCGAATCGACAGGAGCACCCGCATGACCAGCACTGTGCACTCCCGCCCGCGCGCTCGCCTCTGGCGCACCGCCCCGCCCGCGGACCTCCGCGGCTTCCACCGCTCCGTGCCCGGGTACGCACCCACTCGGCTGATCGAGCTCCCGCAGCTCGCTGAGGAGCTGGGCGCCGAACGTGTGTGGGTGAAGGAGGAGGCCGCACGCTACGGGCTGCCCGCCTTCAAGATGCTGGGTGCCGGCTATGCGATCGCCCGCGCACTGACCGCGCGCCTGGAGGGGGCTCCGGGTGCACCCGACCTGCGCGAGGCCTCGGACGCGGTGCTGTCCCTGGAGGAGATCCGTGAGCGGATCAGCGAGACCGGGGTGTGCGAGCTCGTGGCGGCCACGGACGGCAACCACGGCCGGGCGGTGGCCCGGACCGCGGCGATGCTGGGGCTGGCTGCGCGGATCTTCACCCCGGTGGGCATCTCCGCCGAGGCCGTGGCCGCCATCCGCGGTGAGGGCGCGGAGGTGGCGGAGCTGGAATCGGACTACGACGAGGTGGTCGCCCATGCCGCCCGGGAGGCGGCGGGCGGGGGCTCTCTGCTCGTGCAGGACACCTCCTGGGAGGGCTACGAGGACATCCCGGCGTGGATCGTGGACGGTTACGGGACGGTGCTCACGGAGGCATACGGCCAGTTGAGCGAAAGGGGCGCTCCTGCTCCCACCCTCGTCACGGCTCCCACGGGTGTGGGTGCCTTCGCCGAGGCTGTGGTGAGGCACAGTCGCTCGCTCACGGACGGTGCGGCGCCGCATGTGCTCGCGGTCGAGCCCTCCGCAGCTCCCTCGCTCACCGCCTCGCTGCTCGCCGGGAGGCCGGTCACGGTGGAGACGGGCACGACGATCATGGCTGGCCTCAACTGCGGCACGCCCGCGGCCGCCTCCTGGCCCGTGCTGCACGCCGGTGTGGACCTCGCCGCAGTGGTCACGGATGAGGAGACCGCGCGTGCGGTGGTGGACCTGGAAGCTGTGGGTGTGGACGCCGGGCCGTGCGGTGCTGCCTCGCTCGCAGGTGTGAGGCTGCTCCATGCGCGCCGGCTGCTGCCGGAGGGTGCGCGCATCCTGCTGCTGAGCACGGAGGGACGGAGCGCGAACCCGCTGCCGGTGGAGCTGCGTGAAGCGGTGGGGCTGCCTGAGGCGGGGCTTGCGGCCGGTCCTGCGGCAGGCCGGGAGGCTGAGGCTGCAGCGGGCCGGGAGGCCGTGGGTCCTGCGGTGGACGGATGACGATGGCAGAGACGACAGGCAGGAGCGAGGCGATGACGGCACCAGAGACTCGATCACCGGAACTCCAGCACGGGGATGGCCGGATGCGCGCGGACCTCGAGGCGCTGACGGCGGATCTCATCCGCATCGATTCCGTGAATGCGGGCCTGGTGCCGGGAGGCGCGGGGGAGGGTGACATCGCGGACTTCGTGACGGACTGGCTGAGCGCGCGCGGCTTCCAGTGCGTGCGGCTGGAGCGGAACGCGGGTCGTCCGTCCGTGGTGGGCATTGCACGGGGGACGGGCAGTGTTGCGGCGGGCACGGCCTCGGCGGCGGGCGAGGACCGCGGCCGGACCCTCATGCTCAACGGGCACCTCGACACCGTCTCCCTCACCACCTACGCGGATGGCGCGGGTCTGCAGCCTCGCATAGTGGACGGAAGGCTGTACGGCCGGGGCGCCTACGACATGAAGGGCGGGGTGGCGGCGGGCATGCTCGCGGCTGCGCGGGCGGCAGAAGGCGAGC
>NZ_JALAHB010000149.1 GCF_022712115.1 Brevibacterium sp.
GACGGCGGCTGCTGAGGCGGCCCCGGGCGGCGGGCAGCAGACGGGAACGCTCCCGTGGAGCTTCCCGTCTGCGGATCCGCCGTCTCTCCCCGCCGTTCGCGGCCGATCCGCAGACGCGAGCGGGCTCACCATCGGTTCCCGTCTGCGTAGCCGGCCGGACGGCCTCAGTGCCCAGCCGGCCGGTCCCTGGCGCAGCCGGCCTGCCACATCACTCAGCCGGCGAGGGACGACGCCGCGGGCGCCTCGGCCGCAGGCCCGCTGCGGCCGGAGGCGTACCTGCCCAGCACCCAGGCGAGCACGAGCGCCACGACGATGCCGTTGAGCGGCGCGATCCCCACGGCGTACTCGTTCGAGAACCATGCGACCACCGCGCCCAGTGCGTAGGGCACGAGCGCCTGCCAGCGCACCTTCTCCGTGAGCGTCTCCAGCGGCGGCTGCCCGTGCCGCCAGCGAGCGATCCAGTCGCCCACCAGCACTCCGCCCAGCGGCGGCACGAACACTCCCAGCAGGCTGAGGTAGCCCACGATGTGCCCCTCCACTCCGGTGAGCGCGAGGACCGTGCCGATCACCACGCCGCCGATGATGTAGGGGCCCTTCCGCTTGTCGCTGGCGATCTCCGCGCCTGCCACGCCGAAGGCGTAGGCCGCATCCGCATTGGACTTCCAGAGGTTGCCGAACAGGAAGAACAGACCCCAGCCGATCATCCCCATGCTGATGAGGAGCGTGGTGAAGTCGCCTTCACCGAAGGCCAGCGCCGCGACCGCGCCGAAGAACACCATGAGCCCGTTGCCCACCACGAAGCCGATCCCGCAGGCCACCACGGCGTGCCGGCCGCTGCGCGCGAACCGCGTCCAGTTGGCCGCCTGCGTGCCGGCGGAGGCGAAGGTGCCCACGATGGTCGTCACGGCCAGTGCCCAGCTCATGGACGTCGCCGGCTCCATCGCGAAGATGCCGGACAGGCCGCCCACCTCCGCGAACCCTCGGAAGGTCAGCCAGACCGCGAGGATGAGGATGAGCGGGGTGGAGATCAGCGACACCCAGTACATGCCCTCGTAGCCGAACAGCGCCGTGAGCATCATGAGCCCGGACACCACGATCATGACGATCGCCGGAGCCCACCAGCCGGACCAGCCGAAGGCGAGCGCCGTCATCTGCCCGATCGTGCCCACGGCCACGCCGTACCAGCCCACCTGGGTGCCGCCCAGCAGCAGCGAGGCGAGCTTGGAGCCCACCGTGCCGAAGCTGTAGCGGGACATGACGACGGTGGTCAGCCCCGTGCGGGCGCCGAGGAAGCCGATCGCCGCGACATAGGCGCCCAGCACCAGCGATCCCACCGTGAGCACCAGGAGGAACTCGGAGAAGCGGAACGCCGCCCCCACGGAGGCACCGGCCATGAGGGTGGGGGCGAAGATCGTGAAGCCCACCAGCACCACGGTGATGGAGAAGGCCGAACGCCGGGCCGCCCGCGGCACCGGGGTGAGGGGGTAGTCCGGGTCGACCGGCGCCTCGGAGGCGAGCTGCGCCTCGGTGAGCTGCGCCTCGGAGGCGACCGGCTCCTCGGGCGCGCTCTGCGGTTCGTGCTTCACCGCGCGGCCTTCGCGGTCTCGCCTGCCTCCACGCCGATGTCCTCGCTCCAGAGGGCGGGACGCTCTGCGAGCATCCGCTCCATGAGCGCGAGGCACGCAGGGTCGTCGAGGACGTCCACCTGGACGCCGCGCTCCGCAAGCAGGGCCTCGGACATCTCGAACGTGCGGTTCTCGCCCACGACGATGCGCGGGATCTCGTAGAGCAGAGCGGTGCCGGCGCACATGATGCAGGGCGAGAGGGTGGTGTAGAGGACGCTGCTGCGGTAGACGCTCGCAGGGAGGCGGCCGGCCTTCTCGATGGTGTCCGTCTCACCATGGAGGATGGCGCTGTCCTTCTGGAAGCGCTGATTGTGGCCGGCGGCCAGCACCTCACCGTCATGGACGAGCACGGCGCCGATGGGCACTCCGCCCTCGTCCCAGCTCTTGCGCGCCTGTGCGAGCGCGAGATCCATGAAGCGACGGTCGTCCTCGGGGGTGGGCGTCCAGGGCATGGCGGTTTCCTTCCGTTCGGTTCCGCGTGGATGGGCGCGCCGCGGCGAAGCGGGGCCACAGGTCTCCCGGATGCCGCGGCTCGGTCCACCGGTACGACCACGGACAAGGGTAAGCCCCCGCTCCCGGCGGCTCCTCCACCTGAGTGCCCGCGCTCCCCGGTGCGTCCCGCGCATTCCCGCGCGTCGCCGCCCACCCACCCGCAAGTTACGTCTGCGTAGCGGCCGCCCGTCACGGCCGCTACGCAGACGTAACCTACGGAATCCACCACGCTCACCCCGCAGCGCGGAGTGCCCGTGCCACCTCCCGGCGCTGCGCCTGCTCCGCCGGGTCCGGCACCGGCAGCGAGGCGATGAGCCGCTTCGTGTAGTCGTGCCGGGGACTGCGCAGCACCTCCGTGCCCGGCCCCTGTTCCAGCAGCTGTCCGCGGTAGAGCACGCCCACCCTGTCGGAGAGCATGTCCACCACCGCGAGGTCGTGCGAGATGAACAGCGCGGCGAACCGGAACCTCTCCTGCAGCTCGCTGAACAGCTCCAGCACCGCCGCCTGCACGGAGACGTCGAGCGCGGAGGTGGGCTCGTCCGCCACCAGCAGCTCCGGATCCAGCGCCAGACCGCGCGCCAGCGAGCACCGCTGCCGCTGACCGCCGGAGAGCTCGTGCGGATACCGCCGGGCGTACTCCGCCGGCAGCTGCACCGCGTCCAGCAGTTCCGCGACCCGCTTGCGCCTCTCCGCCTCCCGCATCTGAGGGCGGTGCACCGTGAACGGCTCGCCCACGCAGTCCTCGATGGTGAGGTGCGGGTTGAAGGAGGCGGCCGGGTCCTGGAACACGAAGCCGATCCGCTTCCGCAGCGGCCGGAACGCCCTCTCCCGGTAGCCCACCATCTCGTGGCCGAACACCGTGAGAGAACCACCCGTGGCCCTGTTCAGGCCCGCGATCGCCCGGCCGATCGTCGTCTTGCCGGAGCCGGACTCGCCCACGAGGCCGAACACCTCGCCCGCGGCGATGTCGAAGTCCACCCCGCGCACGGCGTGGAAGTCCGGCTTGCCTATTCCGCCGGGGAACACGATCTGCAGCCCGCGTGCACGCACCACGGGTTCGCCCCCGCCGGGAGCACCTGCGTCAGGCGCAGTCCCACCGGACTCAGATGAGCGCGGCCCGGCACCGGCCTCGGGCACATCCGCACCCGAGGCGCCGGTCGCCTCACGGGAGCCGGCACCCGCCCCGGTACCAACCTCGGGCGCACCTGCACCACCGGCACCGGCCGCCTCACGGGAGCCTGCCCCGGGCCCGGCACCGGTCCCGGGCGCGCCCTCGCCGGAGCCCGCCCCGGGCTCCCCCGCGC
>NZ_JALAHB010000150.1 GCF_022712115.1 Brevibacterium sp.
GGCTCTCGGGGGTGCTCGTGACAGGACTCACCCGGCCCGAGGCCGGCTCCGGTCAGCGATGCGGGCCGGCCTCGGGGTGCGTCGTGGCTCGTGCGGCCGTGCGCGCGGCGGCGTGTGCGGGTGGGTGCCTCGGCCTCGGGTGCGGACGTGCGGAAGCCTCGGGTCCGGATGTGCGGAACAGGCCACGAGACGGGAGGATCCGTCAAGCCGGCGCTCAGGTGGTTACCATGATCCATGTCGGAAGCCCGTCCACTCGCGCGTACGCATGTGTACGGCCCACCCAGTGAGGACCTCCCCGAGGATTATGAGCGAAGAGAACGAACCCCAGAACGGCGCCGAGCCGGAGACCGGCCGGCCTGACGGCTCTGTGGGCAGCGGCCTGGCGATCCCGGATCCGGAGCCCACTGTCGCAGGGCTCTCAGCGGAGGAGACCACTCTCAAGTTCCGTGCCGCCCGTTCGCTCTTCCGCGGCTCCATCAGGGCCGCCCACCGCCCCGTGGTCACCGGGACGCGCAACGTGCCCAAGCACGGCCCGGTGATCATCGCAAGCAATCACCGTTCCTTCGCGGATTCGATCTACCTCTCTGCACTGTCGCCGCGCCGCGTGAGCTTCATGGCGAAGGCCGAGTACTTCGAGGGCCGCAACCTGGGCAACAGGCTGGTGGGCGGCTTCATGTCCGCGGTGGGTGCGTTTCCCGTGGAACGCGGTTCCGCCGCCGCGGCGGTGAAGGCCCTGGAGACGGGGGAGGAGATCCTGCGGGCCGGCGGCGTGTTCGGCATCTACCCGGAGGGCACGCGCAGCCGCAACGGTGAGATCGGGGAGGGCAAGACGGGGGCGGCGGAGCTCGCGATCCGCACCGGCGCGACCATCGTGCCGGTGGGCCTCGTGGGCACCGAGGACGTCATGCCCGTGGACGCCCGGTTCCCGCAGCCCAAGAGCTTCTCCGTCACGTTCGGCAAGGCGATCCCCGCACCGCCGCGGCAGCACCCCGCCGGGAAGCAGCGGAAGGACCTCACCGAACAGATCATGGCTGCGATCCGCGCCCTCGTCGCCGAGGCCGAGCACGAGCGCGAGGCTCACCGCAGCAAGCGCCGCCGCTGAGGTTCGGGGGTCTGCAGTTCTCTTCTGCGGCCCACTCTGCAGGTTACGTCTGCGTAGCGGCCGCCCACCACGGCCGCTACGCAGACGTAACTTTGGGGTGTGGGAAGGCCCCCGGGTTGCCTGCGGAGGCGTGCTCGCAGATCTGTTGGGACCGGTTCAGTCGTCGAAGAGGATGACCTGCCGCACCGCACGGCCGTCGGCCAGTGCGTCCAGCGAGGCGTTGATGTCCTCGAGCCGTATCCGTGAGGAGATGAGCTCCTCCACCGGCAGCCGGCCCTCTCGCCACAGCCGCTCGTAGACGGGGATGTCCCGGCTGGGCACTGCCGAACCGAGATAGGACCCCACCACTGTGCGGGCCTCGGCAGTGAGGGTGAGCGGGGTGATCGAGGAGACGGCGTCCGGGGCGGGGAGGCCCACGGTGACCGTGGTGCCGCCGGCCGCCGTGGCCTGGAACGCGGTCTCGAAGGCGCGCGGGTGTCCGGCCGCCTCGATGACGACGGGTGCCTTCACCCCCTGATCTGCGACCTCGGCCGGGGTGTGCACCGCATGTGCGCCCAGCTGGGAGGCCCGCGCCAGCTTCTCCGGGTTCGCGTCCACGCCGATCACACGCCCCAGCCGCAGCGACAGCGCTGTGAGCAGTGCGGCCATGCCCACGCCGCCCAGGCCCACGATCATGATGTCGTCCCCGTCTGCAGGCTTCCCCGCGTTGAGCACGGCGCCGCCGCCGGTCAGCACGGCACAGCCCAGCACGGCTGCGATCTCCGGCGGCACGTCCGCGCCCACCGGCACCACGGAGCTGCGGTGGAGGACGGCATGGGTGGCGAAGCCGGACACGCCCAGGTGGTGGTGCATGGTGCCGGTGCCGAGGTCCGGGCCGGAGCCGGTGCCGGAGCCGTCATCAGAGCCGGTGCCGGCGGAACCCGTGCCCGAGGTGCCGTGCAGCCGCACGTGCCCGCCCACCAGCGTGCCCGCATTGTTCACCGCGCTGCCGGGCGTGCAGGGCAGCTTGCCGTCGGTGAGACAGGCGGCGCACTCGCCGCAGCGGGGGAGGAAGACGGTGGAGACCTGCTGTCCCGCCTCCAGGTCCGTGACGTTCGCGCCCACCTGTTCGACCACTCCGGAGGCCTCGTGCCCCAGGAGCATGGGTACGGGGCGCGGCCGGTTGCCGTCCACCACGGAGAGGTCGGAGTGGCAGAGGCCGGCGGCGCGCACGCGGATGAGGACCTCGTCCGGCCCGGGAGCATCGAGCTCCAGTGTCTGCAGCTCCAGCGGCTCGGACTCCGCGTAGGGCCGGGGGCGGCCGATCTCTGTGAGCACTGCGCCGGTGATCTGCACGGCTTCTCCTCTGCGACGCTGGGTGAGGTGCCTGCGGTGCCTCCGCGGGCCGGTCCCCATGATAAGGCTTACCGGCGGGCCGGACGGATCAGCTCAGTCCAGCGGAGGCTTCCTGAGCATGCTGCGCCCCACGATCCAGAGCACGAGGCCCACCATGCACATGGAGCCGAACAGCAGGCCGCCGAACACGCCGCCCAGCACGCCGAACACCCCGAACACGATGCCCTGCGCGCTGACCGGCGGAGCGAGGACGGCGTCGACGGTGTCGGACGTGTCCGAGCGGTTGACCTCTGCACTGCAGGTCACGGTGTACGTGCCCGCCTCGCCCGCGCTGAAGCCCCCGTGTGAGCGGTAGCTCCTGCCCTCGAACGTGAAGGAGGAGCTCAGGTGCGAGCTCAGCTGCTGTGGGTCGGGCCCGTCGACCTCGCAGGCGCGCCCGAGGTCGAGTGAGACCGGCGTCGGCGAGTTCGGTGGAGGAGTGCTGCTGCCCGCGCTGCCGCTCGCGCCGTTGCTGCCCGCGCCGGAACTGCCGGTGTCGCCGGAACTGCCCGGGCCGGAACTGCCGCCCGGACCGGAACTGCTCGCGCTGCCGGGATCTCGTGCGTCGCGGTCCGTCGCCGCAGCGTAGTAGAGGCGCTGCTCGCCCGCCTCCAGCTGGACCTCCGTGGGCCCCTCGATCGGCACCGCCTGGTCTCTGATGGAGGCGACGCTGCGGAAGTTCATGATCGCGACGATCACACCCACCGTCACCACGACGAGCACGAATCCGCCGCCGATGAAGAAGAGGAGCCGACCGGCAGTGCGCAGACGGGCACCGGGGCGAGGCCGGGGAGAACGGGAACGTGCGTCAGCGGACTGCATGCCGCCAGTGTTCCAGAACCGCCGCCTGCCTCGCCGCCGCCGGCTGTCCCAAGACTGCCACGTGCACCACGTGCAGCAGATGCAGCACGGGCAGCGCCCGCCGCGCCCAGCACGCCGCACACCGCCGTGCGCCTCGCACACCGCCGTGCGCCCCGGACACGCCGTGCGCCTCGCACACCGCCGTTGACCTCGAGGCCGGCCCAGCTCGTCGATGTCACCGCGCAGTGCGGCCGAAACACAGGGTGACCGATACGCATGGCGGCCGAAACCGCGCACACCGAGGCCGCCCGCTCACGCGCCCGCGAGCAGGAACCCTCCGATGCCCACCAGGCTCGCGCCGGCCACGGCCTCGGTCCTCCGCGCGACCTTGGGACGCTGGAAGAGACCGCCGAGGCTGGAGAGGAACAGGACGAGGAGCACGTACCAGACCAGCGCCATCGCCACGAACATCCCGGCGAGCACCAGGTGTCCGGCGACCGGTCCCAGGGCGCTCAGCTCGAACTGCGGGAACAGCGAGATGTAGAACGCGGCGAGCTTGGGGTTGAGCAGGTTGGAGAGGAGGCCCTGCCGGAAGCTGCGGCCGCGCGAGGAGGTGGGGGTGACCGCGCTGACCATCTCGATCGTGCCCGTGACCGGCTCCGCGTCCTCACCGGTGCGTGCGGCCTCGGCCGCACTGTCCTTCGCCTCGCGGCGCAGGCGCATGTACGACCGGAACGCCTGCACGCCCAGGAAGAGGAGATAGATCCCGCCCGCGATCTTCACCACGGTGAACACGCCGGAGAAGTTCAGCAGCAGGGCGGTGATGCCAAGCGCCGCGCCGGTGGCGACGATCGTGTTGCCCACCATGATCCCCGTCGCCGTCCAGCGCGCACCGGAGCGGCCGCCCTTCGCGGCATTCTTCAGCATGAGCATGAGGGCCGGTCCGGGGACGATGAGGATGACGACGGTCGCCAGGGCGAAGGCGAGCAGCTGTTCGGTCATGGCGGTTCCCTTCCGAGGCGCGGAGCAGGACGGTGCGGGGGTGCAC
>NZ_JALAHB010000151.1 GCF_022712115.1 Brevibacterium sp.
CTCATCAATCAAATAAACTGGCATCATAAAAAGCTACAAAAATGTATGAACACGCTATTGAGTTCTCAAAGAACAGACACACAAACCCCTACTACCCACAACCACACGGCCATGACCCTCAAAGATTGGTGAACCACTCCGACCAGACGGAGCGCTGAACTAGATTACCGTGAAGCCTTCGCATCCGCAAACCGACTCGCCGTCAGTCCGTGGGGTATTCACTTCCCGGTCGCTGTCCCGTCCCGCGCTGTGCGCTCTGGCCGGGGCAACGAGATGTAACTCTAGACCGAGGCGGCCCGGGCAGGCAACTCAGAACCCCGTGACCTGCATCCCACACCGGAGCAGCGTCCTCTCCCCTGCGCCGCGGCGCGACTCTCCGACTGCCGTCCCGGCCGCATGGTCGGCCGGTCCCTCACCCCTGAGGCTCCACCAGCTCCGGCCCGTCGTTGCGCACGTTGCCCACCGCCGGGCTCACGGTCCTGCGCACCACGGCGGCCGGGTCGAACCCGGCGATCACCGCGGAGAGCAGGGCGCCGGCCTCGGCGCTGCCCCGCTCCGGTGCGAGCCACTCGTCCATCTGCGTCCGCGTGAGCATGACGGGCATGCGGTCGTGCACCTCGCGCAGGTGACCGCGCGCCTCCGTGGTGAGCACGGTGGCGGAGACGAGCCATCCGCTGGCGGCGGCGGGATCCGCACCGGCTGCCTCCTGCTCCTCCGCCGAGAGTCTGCGGAACTCGAACAGGCCCGCCATAAGCAGGAGAGGGTGCGCGGCGGACTCCATGAGCCAGGGCGTCTTCTCCGGCGTGGAGCCTCGACCCGGAGCATCGGCTGTACCTCCACCGGTCGAACCCGTCGCCCGCACCTCCCACTCGTAGTAGCCGCGGACCGGGACCACGCACCGGCGAGCGCCGAACGCGGCACGGAACGTCGGCTTGACCGCCGCCGTCTCGGCACGTGCGTTGAACGCACGGAACCCGGCTCTGAGATCTTTGGCCCAGCCGGGAACGAGCCCCCAACGAGCCGGCTCCAGCCGACGCTCGATCACGCCTCCCGCATCCGGTCTGTCGACGAGGATCGGGATCGTGGAACCCGGCGGCACGTTGTACCTCTCGGAGAACGCATGCGGCACCAGGGACGCGCCGAGTTCGTCCGCCAGGTCGGCGGGGTCGAGGGAGGTGTTGAGACGACCGCACATGCCCACGGATCCTGCCACCGTCTATACACTCGTGCCAATCCCCCGCACGCCGCACCCACGGGCGACGGCAGCGCACCGGACCTCGACACAGGAGCACTGATGAGCGCATCGTTCGACCCCATCGAGGAATCACGCCGGCAATGGATCGCACACGGCTGGGAGCAGGAGGCCGACGGCATGAGCCTCGTCATCTCCGTGATGCGCATCCACCAGCTGTTCCTCGCGCGCGTCGATCAGGTGCTGCGCCCGCTGTCGCTGACCTTCTCCCGCTACGAGGTGCTGGCCCTCCTGCAGTTCTCCCGGCGCGGCAGCCTGCCGATGAACAAGATCACCAAGCGCCTGCAGGTGCACGCGACCTCCACGACGAACTCCGTCGACCGGCTCGAGAGGGCCGGACTGGCGCGGCGCACCCCGCATCCCGGCGACGGCCGCACCACCCTCGTCGTCATCACCGAGACCGGGAGGGAGCTCGTCGCCACGGCGACCCGCGCCCTCAACGCCGCAGTCTTCGCGGACCCGGGTCTGCCCGCAGCCTCGGCCCGTGAGCTGCTGGACCGGCTCAGCGAGCTGCGCACCGCGCTCGAGGGCCCGGTCGCCGAAGGCTGAGCGCTCCCGCACACCGGGCGCGCGGACCCGCCCTCGGACCCGTGCACCGGCCGGCCTCGCGCGCACCCCGCTCGCGCCGCTCCGGGTTCTGCCCCGCGCCGCCTGCCGCGGCAGGATCCCGGCCTCCTCGGCCAGATAGTTGGACGTCCTAGCAATTCTGCGTACGATTGAGAGTGCGCGTGGCCGGCACCACACCCGCCGCCGCACGCACCTGCCCCGGATCGGGGCGGGTCCGCAGCGCCCGCCGCACGGCGGGCACCACAGGACTTCGGAGGCTCAGGCATGTCGCACAGCACGGCATCGGTCATCCCGTTCGGACTCTCCGAGGAGCAGCGGGAGCTGTTCTCCATGTGCAGGGAGTTCGCGGACTCGGAACTCGCCCCTCACGCCCTCGACTGGGACGCGGAGAGCCGCTTCCCCGTCGAGACCATCCGGATGACCGCGGAACTGGGCATGGGCGGCATCTACATCGACGAGGAGTACGGCGGGGCCGGACTGGGGCGCATGGACGCCGTCCTCGTGTTCGAGGCGCTGGCCACGGGATGCCCCGCAGTCGCCAGCTACATCTCCATCCACAACATGGTCGCGAAGTGCCTGGAGCTCTTCGCGACGGAGGAGCAGAAGCAGCGCTGGCTCGTACCGCTGGCCGGCTTCGAGATGCTCTCCAGCTACTGCCTCACGGAGCCCAACGCCGGGTCGGACGCCGCGGCGCTGAAGACCTCCGCGCGCCGCGACGGGGACTTCTACGTGCTCAACGGCGTCAAGCAGTTCATCTCCGGCGCCGGCTCCTCGGACCTCTACCTCGTCATGGCGCGCACGGGGCAGGACGGCGCCCGCGGCATCTCCGCCTTCGTCGTCGAGGCGGGGACGGAGGGACTCTCCTTCGGCGCGAACGAGAAGAAGATGGGCTGGAAGGCGCAGCCCACACGGCAGGTCTTCATGGAGAACGTGCGCGTGCCGGCGGAGAACATGATCGGTTCCGAGGGCCAGGGCTTCAAGATCGCGATGAGCGGGCTGGACGGCGGGCGCCTCAACATCGGGGCGGCCTCGCTCGGCGGCGCACAGTCGGCGCTGGAGAAGGCGATCATGTACATGGGCGAGCGCCAGGCCTTCGGTCAGGATCTCACCGGGTTCCAGGCGCTGCGCTTCGAGGTCGCCGATCTCCAGGCGAAGCTGGAGGCCGCGCGGTCGCTCCTGTGGCGGGCCGCCTCGGCCTACGACGCGGAGGACCCGCACACCACGCTGCTCTCCGCGATGGGCAAGCTCACCGCCACGGACACCGGCTTCGAGGTCGCCAACCGGGCGCTGCAGATCTTCGGCGGCTACGGCTATCTGGCAGAGTACGGAGTGGAGAAGCTGGTCCGGGACCTCCGCGTCCACCAGATCCTCGAGGGAACCAACGAGATCATGCGCGTGATCATCTCGCGCAGGAGCACAGGAGTGGGATGAGTATGACAGCGGGAGCCGACGACGCGGCAGTCCTCACCTCGGTCTCAGGCGGGCTCGCCCGGATCGAGCTCAACAAGCCCCGGGCCATCAACGCCCTGTCCACGGACATGATTGACGCGATCGCAGCCGCGCTGGAGGAATGGCGCGGGGACGACTCCGTCTCCGCCGTCCTCCTCACCGGCCGCGGCGAGCGCGGGCTGTGCGCCGGCGGTGACATCAAGGCCATCCACCGCTCCCTCGTCTCCGGCTCCGGCGAGGCGGAGGAGTTCTGGCGTCGCGAGTACAGGATGAACCACACCATCGCGAACTATCCCAAGCCCTTCGTCGCGATCATGGACGGCTTCACGATGGGCGGCGGAGTGGGCGTGGCCGCCTACGGCTCCCACCGGATCGTCACGGAGACCTCGAAGGTGGGGATGCCGGAGACCGGGATCGGACTGTTCCCGGATGTCGGCGGCACCTGGCTGCTCGCCCGGGTGCCGCTGCGCGCCGGCATGCACCTCGCACTCACCGGGGAGCCCGTGGGCCCGGCGGACGCGATCCGCTACGGGCTCGCGGACACCTTCGTGCCGCAGGAGCAGCTGCCGGCGCTGTTCGAGGCCCTCGCCGCGGACCCGGCGGACGTGGACTCGGTCGTCGCAGGCTTCGCCGTAGTACCTCCGGACTCCCAGCTCTCCCCGGACGAGGAGTGGATCGCGGAGACCTACGACCGGGGCACGGCCCTGGAGACGGTGGAGGCGCTCGCCGCCCATCCCTCCCCCCGGGCCCAGGAGGCCGCGGCTCTCATCCGCACCAAGTCGCCCCTGTCCGTCGCCGTCACCTTCGAGATGGTGCGCACGGCGGAGGACATGACGCTCGACCAGGTCCTCGAGCGCGATCTCGCGGCAGGGCTGGAGATCGGCCGGCACCCGGACCTGCGCGAGGGGATCCGCGCGCAGGTGATCGACAAGGACCGGAACCCGCAGTGGAATCCCGCCTCTCTGGAGGAGCTCGACCCCGCGACGGTCACCGCAGTGGTGGGAGCCGTCACCGATCGGAAGGTGTTCGCATGACACAGGCAGACAGCGGCGCGGCCGCACGCACGGCAGTGCCGCACGGCGCGCTTGCGCAGACCGAGTTCGAGACGATCCTCGTCGAGGTGAGCGACGGCATCGCCACCCTCACCCTCAACCGGCCGAAGGCGCTCAACGCCCTCAACCTGCAGGTGCTCGAGGACGTCACCGCCGCCGCCGAGGCCGCGGACGCCGACGACGACATCCGCGTCATCGTGCTGACGGGGCAGGACCGGGCGTTCGCCGCCGGGGCGGACATCAAGGAGATGTCCACGCTCGACTTCTCCGTGGCCTACCGCCGCAACTGGTTCGCCGGCTGGAACCGGCTCACCGCGGTGTCGAAGCCGATCATCACCGCCGTCAACGGCTTCGCCCTGGGGGGCGGCTGCGAGCTGGCCATGATGGGCGACATCCTCATCGCCTCGGAGAAGGCGAAGTTCGGCCAGCCGGAGATCAACCTCGGCGTCCTGCCCGGCATGGGCGGATCACAGCGGCTCACCCGTGCCGTGGGCAAGGCCAAGGCGATGGATCTCTGCCTCACGGGCCGCATGATGGATGCGGAGGAGGCCGAGCGCGCCGGCCTCGTGGCCCGCGTGGTTCCCCATGACGAGCTCGCCGCCACCGCACGGGAGATCGCGGAGACGATCGCGGCGAAGTCCCTCATCGCCGCCGGCATGGTGAAGGAGGCCGTCAACGCCGCCTTCGAGACCACGCTGGAGCAGGGTCTGCGCTACGAGCGCCGGCTCTTCCACTCCTCGCTCGCCACCGCGGACCAGTCCGAGGGAATGGCGGCATTCATCGAGAAGCGGGATCCGCACTTCACGGACAGCTGAGCTGCTCCGCGGTGCGGGGCCGGCCGCGCCTGTGTCCGCCGCTCACGCGCGCGGACGGGCGCGGCCGCTCCTGTGTCCGCACTCGCCGCCCGTGCGGTCCGGCCCGCCGGTGAGCGCGGGTGCTGCTGTTCGATCGTTCGACAACGCGCTAGGGTGGATGCATTCCGTCACAGTCGACGCACAAGGAGAACCATGTCGCTGCCCGAGGCCCTCGCTCGTCCGCTGAGCGTGCCCGTCATCGCCTCCCCCATGTTCATCGCCTCCGGGCCCGAGCTCATCAAGGCCCAGTGCCAGTCGGGGATCGTGGGGTCCTTCCCCACGCTCAACGCCCGGCCCAAGGAGCAGCTCACGGACTGGCTGGCGGAGATCACGGAGGAGAACGAGGCATTCGCGCGGGCCCACCCGGAACAGCCCGTGGGTCCGCTGGCGACCAACCTCATCGTGCACAAGACGAACGACCGCCTCGAGCACGACCTCGGCGTCGTCGTCGACCACAAGGTGCCGATCGTCATCACCTCGCTCGGAGCCCGCGAGGACGTCAACGCGGCCGTGCACAGCTACGGCGGCGTCGTGCTCCACGACGTCATCAACAACCGCTTCGCCCACAAGGCGGTGGAGAAGGGCGCCGACGGCCTCATCGCAGTGGCCGCCGGTGCGGGCGGGCACGCGGGCGCGCTCTCGCCGTTCGCGCTGGTCCAGGAGATCCGCGAATGGTTCGACGGCCCGCTGGCGCTCTCCGGCGCGCTCGCCCACGGCCGCTCGATCCTCGCCGCACAGGTGATGGGGGCGGACTTCGGCTACGTGGGTTCGGCGTTCCTCAGCACGCCGGAGGCGAACGTCGCGGACGAGTACCGCACCATGGTCGTGGAGTCCTCCGCCTCGGACATCGTCTACTCCAACCTCTTCACCGGTGTGCACGGCAACTACCTGCGGGGGTCGATCGCCCGCGCCGGTCTCGACCCGGACGACCTCCCGGTCTCGGATCCCTCCGCGATGACCTTCGGCTCGGACCGGGATGCGAAGAAGCCCAAGGCCTGGAAGGAGATCTGGGGCTCCGGGCAGGGCATCGGCACCATCAGCGAGTCCGAGTCCGCACGCGTCCTCATCGCGCGCCTGGCGGAGCAGTACGCCGAGGCGAAGGCGGGTTCCCACGTGCTCGTCTGAGTGCGCTCGCGCGCGTGAGGGCCCGGGAGAGGAACAGGTGTTCCGCCCGGGCCCTCTGCCGTCCCTGAGCGGGATGGCGCCGTCACGCGTGCGGAAACGCCGCGTGGCCCGCAGGCGGCCGCCGCACAGTCAGCTGTGCAGGCGCACATACCGGTGCAGGCGCTCGATGCCCCTGCCGTCCGCGGGGACCGCTGCGAGCGCCTCCTCCACGCGCGCACGCACCGCAGTCTCGTCGAAGGACTCACCGATCACCACGAGGACGCTCTCCGGGCCTTCGGATCCCTCGCCGGCCTCGGGCGCGGGAGGCTCCGTCAGCACGGGGACGCTCGCAGAACCTTCAGAACATTCGCCGGCCTCGGGTGCGGGAGGCTCTGCCAGCACAGGCGCGCTCCGGGAGACGTAGACGGTGGGTCCCACCGCCTGCACGCCGTACACGCGCGGCCGGCCCCGCTCCTGCACGGCGAGCGTCCCCTTCACCCGGTACACCCCCGGCGGCAGGTCCTCGAGCAGGTCCAGCACCGCTCCGGCATCCGCGCAGCCCGGTGAGCGCACAGTGACGGAGAGCGCGTGCCTGTGCGGGATCGCAGAGTCGTCGATCCCCTCCAGCGCGGCGCGGTCCCTCTCCTCGTAGGCCTCGCGCAGGAGGTCCCAGACCGGCAGCTCGCCCTGGGCCTCGGGTGCGGGCTCTCCCTCGCCCGCGGCGATGTCCGCGCTGCGTGCGCCCGGGTCCATGAGGAGCAGCGGATCGAGGCGGCCGAAGGCCGTGCCGGTGACCAGCGCGCGCGGATTGCGCGAGTGCACCCGTGCGCGCACCGCCTCCACCGTCGCCTCGCGCTCCGCAGCGGGCACCTGATCGAGCTTGTTGACCACCACCAGCGTCGTGGCCGCGTAGCGGACGGGCGCGGCCTCCGCGGTGTCCACCGTCGCGGCGTGCATGAGGGCGTCCACCACGTCGACGACCCCGGCGAGGTGGAAGCGGTGGCGGCCCCACCGGCTCACCATGCGTGCGAGGGTGAGGGGCTCGGCGAAGCCGCTCGCCTCCACGATGATCGCGTCGAGAGCGAGGCGCGGCCTGGCCAGTTGTGCGAGGGCGTCCTCGAGCGCACTCGTGTCACTGAGGCAGCAGATGCAGCCGCCGGCGATGGAGACCGGCTCATTCACCTGTCCGGCGACCATGCCCGCGTCCACGTTGAGGTCGCCGAAGTCGTTGACGACGACGCCCACCCGGGCGTCAGGGTGCCGCAGAAGATGGTTGAGCAGGCTCGTCTTGCCGGCACCCAGGAATCCGGTGAGCAGGATGACGGGGACGGCTCCGGCATCGCTGCGCTGCGCTCCGGTCACGGGTTCCTCCTCTTCGGTTCGCCATGCTCCCCGGGGACACTCCTCCGGTCGAGCGCCTCCACAGTAGTGCACGGTCCCCGGAGCGGAACACGGAAGGGACCACACCGCGCGTGAGCGGGCGGTGCGTCGGTCCGCAGACACCGGCACGCCTCTGCGAGGGCCGTAGAGTCATGGCATGACGATCCTGTTCGCCTGCGCCTATGCGCTCATCTGGTCGACGGGCTTCGTGGTCGCCCGCTTCATCGAGGGTGCTGCCGCACCGACCATGTTCCTGTTCCTGCGGTTCTCGCTCGCAGCAGTGGCGCTCTTCCTGCTCTGCCTCCTGCTGCGGCAGCGAATGCCGCGGCTGCGGGAGGCCGCACGCCACGTGGGGGTGGGCGCGCTCCTCAACGGCGCCTACCTCTGTCTGGGATACGCCGCAGTGGCACAGGGACTGCCTGTGGCCGTCATGACGCTGCTGGGCGGCTGGCAGCCGGTGCTCGCGCTCGTGGTGACGGCCCTCGCCGCCCGGAGGGTGCCCGGCCGGGCGGTGCTGGCGGGAGTGGTTCTCTCGCTCGGCGGCATCGCCCTGGTGCTCCTGCCGGCGCTGCGGTCCGGAGGGGGCGGCGGCATCACCGCGACGACGCTGGGACTCGGGATCGCCTCGGTCACGGTGCTCACGCTGGGCGTGCTGGCACAGACACGGGTGCGCAGGACCGCCCTGCTGCCCGCCGTCGCCTGGCAGACCACCGGCGGCGCAGTGGTCGCCGCGGTCGTCTCCGCAGCGCTGCGGGACCCGTGGCCCGCATGGAGCGGGACCCTGGGGCTGGCACTGGCCTGGTCCGTCGCCGGCATCTCCCTGACGGGGATGCTCCTCATGGTCCATCTCACCCGCACTCGCGGTCCGGTGTTCGTCTCCGTGCTCGTGCTCACCGCTCCCCCGCTGGCCGCGCTCGAGGCGATGGCGCTGTTCGGGGAGACCGTCACCGCGGTGCAGGCCGTGGGCATCGCAGTGGTGCTGTGCGGAGTGGGCGCCGCGCAGCTGAGCAGGAGGACGCGGGAATAGGGCGGGGCACGGTTTGCGATCCCACTGACTCATTGCCAGCAGGGCTTGCGATGTGTGGAAAACCGCGCGTAGGCTCGGAGCATGGCCGTTGCAGAGAACCCCGCCGGGACCGCCGACCGCGCCCGGCAGGCGATTCAGGCCAGCGGCATGTCGCAGCGCCGGGTGGCGCGTGCGATGGGCCTGGACGAGACCAAACTGTCCAAGTCGCTCTCCGGCCACCGTCGCTTCTCCGCCGACGAGGTCCTCGCACTCGCCACCGCGACCGGTGTGACGGCGCAGTGGCTGCTCGGCAACGCCGACGAGGTCTCCGTCGCGCCGCCGCACCTGCGCCTCGGCGCGGCAGGCGGCGAGGCACCTGACGACGATGCCGGGGAGACCGGCGAGCAGGCGGTGCGGCGCAGATCCATCGTCGAAGCGGCGTGGGAGCTCTTCTCCCGGCACGGTTTCGAGGCGGTGAGGATCGCGGACATCGCGGAGGCGGCGGGAATCTCCGCGGCCGGCGTCCACTACCACTTCGCCGGCAAGGACGAGCTCATCACCGCCGCACTGCGCTATTCGGTCAAGCTCGCGTTCGACCGCCAGATCGCCTGGCTCTCGGACGTGCGCGACCCCTCCGCCCGTCTCGACCGGCTGCTCGAGATGCAGTCGCCCACCGGCCCCAGCGGCCCCTCGGAGTGGTCCATCTGGCTCCAGACCTGGAACCGGCTGGCCCTGGCCGAGGAGCCGGACCCGGAGTACGTCTCGCTCTACGCGCGCTGGTCCCAGACGGTGCGCGCCACGATCGAGGCGGGGCAGCGCACCGGCGCGTTCCGCGACGGCGACAGCCGGGCCATGGCCGACGAGCTCACCTCCGTGCTCGACGGTCTCGGCATCAAACTCCTCACCGGAGTGCTCGATGCCCCCACATTCCAGCACCGGCTCCGCGGGTACGTGGCGCGTTCCGTCATCCGCCCCGCCGAGTCGAGCTGAACCGAGCGGAACTCCCGCTCACAGTCACACGTCCCTCACACCCCCACACCCTGAGGAGCACCCATGAATCGGAAGGTCGTTCTCACCTGCGCTGTCACCGGAGCCGGTGACACCACGGGCAAGAGCGAATTCGTCCCCGTCACCCCGGAGGAGATCGCAGCAGACGCGATCGCCGCCGCGCGGGCCGGGGCCTCGGTCGTGCACATCCACGTCCGGGATCTCGAGACCAAACTCGGATCGCGCGAGGTCGCCTACTACCGTGAGGTGGTCCGCCTCATCCAGGCCTCGGACGTCGATCCCGTCATCAACCTCACCGCCGGGATGGGCGGCGACCTCGTGATCGACCCCCACGACCCCACCACGCATCTTCCGGGCACGGACCTGGTCAGCGGCCTCGACCGCCTCCCCCACGTGGAGGAGCTCCTGCCGGAGATCTGCACGCTCGACTGCGGTTCGCTCAACTTCGGAGAGGGCTCGAACCTCTACGTCTCCACGCCGGACATGCTGCGTGAGGGCGCCGCCCGGATCCAGGAGCTGGGCGTGCGGCCGGAGCTCGAGATCTTCGACACCGGCAACCTGTGGTTCGCCAACGTCATGGTCTCCGAGGGACTCATCGATCCGCCGCCGCTGTACCAGCTGTGCATGGGCATCCCCTACGGCGCACCGGTGGACGCCGGCCTGCTGCAGGCGATGGTGCACCTCCTGCCCGAGGGCGCGGAGTTCACCTCGTTCGCCATCGGCCGCGATCAGCTGCCGTGGGTGGCGCAGTCCGTGCTCGCCGGCGGGCACGCCCGCGTGGGCCTCGAGGACAACCTCTACCTGTCCAAGGGCGTCAAGGCGACCAATGCCGCGCTCACGGACCGCGCGGTCGGCATCATCGAGGGGCTGGGCGCCTCGGTCGCGACTCCGGACGAGGCCCGCGAGATCCTCAACCTCAAGGTGCAGGCACCGGCCCTGGAAGGAGCCGCCAAGTGAGCCGCCGCGGGAACGTCGAGGACGTCAGGACCATCGCCTGCGTGGGCGCGGGCACCATCGGCGGAGGCTGGGCCGCCTACTTCCTGGCCCGCGGCTACACCGTGAAGGTCTGGGACCCCTCCCCCGAGGCCGGCGAGCGGCTCACGCGGCTCATCGACAACGCATGGCCCGCGCTCCGGGAGCTCGATCTGCTCGACGGCGCGGACAAGGACGCCTGGACCGTGCACACGGACCTCGCCGAGGCCGTGGAGGGCGTGGACTTCGTGCAGGAGTCCGCACCGGAGGATCTGGAGCTCAAGCGCAGGCTGTTCGCGGATCTCGACAGCGTGTGCGCCCCCGATGTCGTCATCGCCTCCTCCACCTCCGGCTACAGCATGACGGAGATGGCGACGGAGGTGACCGGCGGCGACCGCTTCGTCGTGGGGCACCCGTTCAACCCGCCCTACCTCATCCCGCTGGTCGAGGTGGTCGGGGGCGAGAAGACCGCGCCCGAGGCCGTCACCTGGGCCGCGGACTTCTACACCTTCATCGGCAAGTCCGTCATCCGGATGGACCGGGAGGTGCCCGGCTTCATCGCCAACAGGCTCCAGGAGGCCCTGTGGCGGGAGGCGCTGCACATGATCGACAACGGCGAGGCCACCGTCGACCAGATCGACCGCTCCATCACTGATGGTCCGGGCCTCCGCTGGCCGTTCCACGGCCCGATGCTCACCTTCCACCTCGCCGGCGGCGAAGGCGGGATGGCGCACATGCTCGACCACTTCGGCCCCTCGCTGAAGTCGCCGTGGACCCGGCTGACCGCGCCGGAGCTCACCGAGCAGCTCCGCAACGCCACCGTGGACGGCTGCCAGACCGCGAGCGGTGAGCGTTCGCACCGCGATCTGGTGCTGGAGCGCGACGCCGGCATCGTCGCCCTCCGGAAGCTCACGCAGAGCCTGACGACGAAGGCCCCTGCGCAGAGCGACTCCGTGGCCTGAGCGAGGTCAGCGGCTCGGCGTGAGCGGGGTCAGTTACTCAGCCTGAGCGAAGTCGACGGCCGGTGCCTCTGCAGGGATGACATCACCCCTGCAGAGGCACCGGCCTTTTCCGGGCGAGGCTGCGGAGTTCAAACGCGTCAGCTTGCGAGCACGCGGGCTTTCACTGCCGCCACGTCATGTTCCAACCGGTCCAAAGCAGTCCGAAGGTCATCGTCCCGCAGCTCCGACAGCCCGTCCGTGATGAAACGCCGCACCAGCGACGACACAGACACTCCATCTGCTGTGGCCTGCACCTGCAAGGCTCCCAACACCTCTTGCGGGATCCTCAAAGTCAACGATGCAGAGGCACCATTGTTGGGTTTGGTCCATTCTCCCTCTGGCACGTGGTCACGGTACTCAGCGGCATCAGCTTCCAGCTCAGCACGGATCGCCTCACGGACCTCAGCCGGGATCGGTTCGTTCATCGTCCCGCCCTTCCTCATAGAGCTTCAGATACCCATTGTTCGCAGTCCAGGCGTTGCCCCCGTAGAGTCGCCCGCCGGACCTGACGACGATCACGACGAGCACCTCTTGGCGTGCCCTGCTCCATCCGACATAGCGGTCGGACCGGCCCGAACGACTTGCCGGATCAGGAGACCTCAGTAATGCGTGAGGATCGTTGATCGCTTCCATGGCCTCCTCCGATGTGACCCCGCGCCGCTCCCACATGTGAGCAATGGCCTCGGGAACCCATTCGACATCGACCATACTTCGAGTGTAAGACGCTCGTCATACATCCACAAGAGCCGACCCCGCAGAAGTACAGCGCTTCAGCTCCCCAGCCAAACCCTCAAGCAGGGATCACGCGTCTGACACCAAACGACTTTGGTCGGGCTGACCCGACACCACCTGCCGGACTGCAGAAGCTCTATTGGGCAACCGCACGCCTGGCCCGGGGGCATACACAGTCCAGGGGTGTGCTGCGGACATTCGCAGCACACCCCTGCACTCCTACAGCGTCACGAGACTGAACTTCGCCTCACATCAGCGCTGAGCGTGCTGTGTTGGATCAACAAGCACGTATCCTCGCCCGGGCCCCGAGCTCGGGCGCAACGGCTTGCCCGCTACTGACGTGATCTCTGGGCCGGCAGACCCGCCCCGAGGGCCGACTTCACGATACTGGCCGCTCGTCTACGTCCGTTCGCCTGGGCGAAAATCTGGTCACTCATCGTGACCTCCTTACTGTGTACTCAGACCAGCAGGAGGCACCCACGTTGTGGGTTGCCAACGATCCTGAAGTACCGTGGCTGATGCTTTGCGTAAGCAGCAGACCGGCCCTGGTCTGGATTTGAGCGGTCTTCCACTGCCATGGAAGACCGCTCAAAGCTTTAGTGTCTCCATCTCAGAAGTTCCAGTCCTCGTCCTCGGTGTTCTCCGCCTTGCCGATCACGTAGGACGAGCCGGAGCCGGAGAAGAAGTCGTGGTTCTCGTCGCTGTTGGGCGAGAGCGCGGACAGGATCGCCGGGTGCACGTCCGTGACCTCGCGCGGGAACATGGGCTCGTAGCCCAGGTTCATGAGCGCCTTGTTCGCGTTGTAGTGGAGGAACTTCTTCACGTCCTCGCTCAGCCCCACGCCGTCGTAGAGATCGTGAGTGTACTGCACCTCGTTCTCGTACAGCTCGAAGAGCAGGTTGAACGTGTACTCCTTGAGCTCCTCACGCCGCGCCTCGTCCACCTGCTCCAGGCCGCGCTGGTACTTGTAGCCGATGTAGTAGCCGTGCACGGCCTCGTCACGGATGATGAGGCGGATGAGGTCCGCGGTGTTCGTGAGCTTGGCCCGCGAGGACCAGTACATGGGCAGGTAGAAGCCGGAGTAGAAGAGGAAGGACTCCAGCAGCGTCGAGGCGACCTTGCGCTTGAGCGGATCGTCCCCGTGGTAGTAGGAGAGGATGATCTCCGCCTTGCGCTGCAGGTTCTGGTTCTCCGTGGACCAGCGGAACGCCTCGTCGATCTCCTTGGTCGAGCTCAGGGTGGAGAAGATCGAGGAGTACGACTTCGCGTGCACGGACTCCATGAACGCGATGTTGGTGTACACGGCCTCCTCGTGCGGCGTGAGCGCATCAGGGATGAGCGAGACGGCGCCCACCGTCCCCTGGATGGTGTCCAGCAGGGTCAGCCCCGTGAAGACGCGCATGGTCAGCGTCTTCTCCTCCTCCGTGAGCGTCGACCAGGAGGGCACGTCGTTGGACAGCGGGACCTTCTCCGGCAGCCAGAAGTTGGCGGTGAGGCGATCCCACACCTCGAGGTCCACATCGTCCTGGATCCGGTTCCAGTTGATCGCGTCGACATGGGAGACGAGCGAGAGCTTCTCAGTCATTGCTTCCTCTACAGACTTCCTCTTGCGAAGGGTGGGAGCGCGGGCGGCGCCGGCTCCATGCGCCGTGCCGCCGCACCGGCAGTGCCAGCGTACTCGGATGCGCGGACACACCCGCCCGCCCGGAGGCGGACGAGTGTGCGGGGAACGGTCAGAGCATGCAGGACACGCAGCCGTCGACCTCGGTCCCGGCCAGCGCAAGCTGCCGCAGGCGGATGTAGTACAGGGTCTTGATGCCCTTCCGCCACGCGTAGATCTGCGCCTTGTTGATGTCGCGGGTCGTCGCGGTGTCCTTGAAGAACAGCGTGAGCGAGAGGCCCTGGTCCACGTGCTGCGTGGCCTCCGCGTAGGTGTCGATGATCTTCTCGTAGCCGATCTCGTACGCGTCCTGGTAGTACTCCAGGTTCTCGTTCGTCATGAAGGGCGCCGGGTAGTAGACGCGCCCGATCTTGCCCTCCTTGCGGATCTCGATCTTCGAGGCCACCGGGTGGATCGACGAGGTCGAGTGGTTGATGTAGGAGATCGAACCGGTGGGCGGCACCGCCTGCAGGTTCTGGTTGTAGATGCCGTGCTCGGCGACGTCCGCACGCAGCTGCTCCCAATCCTCCTGCGTGGGGATGTGCACACCGGCGTCCGCGAACAGCTGCGCCACGCGCTCCGTGCGCGGCTTCCACTCCTGCTCCGTGTACTTGTCGAAGTACTCGCCCGAGGCGTACTTGGACTTCTCGAAGCCGGCGAACGTGCGCCCGCGCTCCTTCGCGATCTCCATCGACGCGCGCACCGCGTGATAGGCGACCGTGTAGAAGTACATGTTCGTGAAGTCCAGCCCTTCCTCGGAGCCGTAGTGGATGTGCTCGCGGGCGAGGTAGCCGTGCAGGTTCATCTGTCCCAGCCCCACCGCGTGGCTCATGTCGTTGCCGCGGGCGATGGAGGGCACGGAGTCGATGTCCGAGGTCTCCGAGACCGCGGTCAGGCCCCGGATCGCCGTCTCCACCGTCGCCCCCAGGTCCTCGGAGTCCATCGTGAGGGCGATGTTGAGCGAGCCCAGGTTGCAGGAGATGTCCTTGCCCACGGTCTCGTAGCCCAGGTCCGCGTCATAGCGGCTGGGCTCCGAGACCTGCAGGATCTCCGAGCACAGGTTGGACATCGTGACCTTGCCGTCGATCGGGTTGGCCCGGTTCACGGTGTCCTCGAACATGATGTACGGGTAGCCGGACTCGAACTGGATCTCCGCCAGCGTCTGGAAGAACTCGCGCGCGTCGATCTTCGTCTTGCGGATCCGCGCATCGTCGACCATCTCGTAGTACTTCTCCGTCACGGAGATCTCCGTGAACGGCACCCCGTAGACGCGCTCCACGTCGTACGGGCTGAAGAGGTACATGTCCTCCTTGCGCTTGGCCAGCTCGAACGTGATGTCCGGGATGACGACGCCCAGGGAGAGGGTCTTGATGCGGATCTTCTCGTCCGCGTTCTCCCGCTTGGTGTCGAGGAAGCGGTTGATGTCCGGGTGGTGGGCGTGCAGGTACACCGCACCTGCGCCCTGGCGCGCACCCAGCTGGTTGGCGTAGGAGAAGGAGTCCTCGAGCAGCTTCATGACGGGGATGACGCCGGAGGACTGGTTCTCGATCTTCTTGATGGGAGCGCCGTGCTCGCGGATGTTGGAGAGCGAGAACGCCACGCCGCCGCCGCGCTTGGACAGCTGGAGGGCGGAGTTGATGGACCGGCCGATCGACTCCATGTTGTCCTCGATCCGCAGCAGGAAGCACGAGACGAGCTCGCCGCGCTGCTTCTTCCCCGCGTTGAGGAAGGTGGGCGTGGCCGGCTGGAAGCGGCCGGAGATGATCTCCTCCACCAGCCGCGTCGCGAGCTTCTCGTCGCCGCGCGCCAGGAACAGCGCCACCATGACCACACGGTCCTCGAACCGCTCCAGGTAGCGCTTCCCGTCGAAGGTCTTGAGCGTGTAGGAGGTGTAGTACTTGAAGGCGCCCAGGAAGGTCTGGAAGCGGAACTTCTTCTCGTAGGCCAGCTGCGAGAGGCCCTTGATGAACTCGAAGGAGTACTGGTCCAGCACCTCACGCTCGTAGTAGTCGTGCTCGACGAGGTAGTCCAGCTTCTCCTTGAGGTCGTGGAAGAAGACGGTGTTGTTGTTCACGTGCTGCAGGAAGTACTGACGCGCGGCCTGCTTGTCCCGCTCGAACTGGATGCGGCCGTCCGCATCGTAGAGGTTGAGCATGGCATTGAGCGCGTGGTAATCGAGGTCCGTCTCCTCACGGATGACGGCCTCTACGTCGCGTGCGGCGCTGATGCTTGACACAGTTCGTCCAATCCCTTGTCTACGTTCTCCGCGTCCCCCGGCATGCCGAGGAGCTCGAAGCGGTAGAGAACGGGCACACCGCACTTGGCGGACACGATGTCCGCCGCGCGGCAGTAGTTCTCTCCGAAGTTGGTGTTCCCGGCCCCGATCACGCCCCGCAGGCGCTCACGGTTGGCCTTGATGTTGAGGAACTTGATGACCTGCTTGGGCACCGACCCCCGGTGGGGGCCGGCGCCGTAGGTGGGTGTGATGAGGACGAAGGGCTCGTCCACGACGGGCATCTCGTCCTTCGTCAGCAGCGGCAGCCGCCGCACCGGGTGGTGCAGCTTCGCCGCGAAGCGGTGCGTGTACTCCGACGGACTCGAGTAGTAGACGACGAGCACGGGCCCGTCACACTCTCAGGCCACTGTCGCCGCGGTGCTCGCCTCAGCGCCGAGAGCACCGATCTTGTCCGGGCGGAAGCCGGACCAGTGGTCATTGTCCGTCACCACGACGGGTGCCTGCATGTAGCCCATCGCCTTGACCACGTCGAGGGCACCGGGGTCCTCGCTGAGGTCGACGCTCCGGTACTCGACGCCCTTGGCGTCGAGCGCACGGAACGTGGCGCTGCACTGCATGCATGCGGGCTTCGTGTAGACGGTGATCATGGGGCTCCTCGACCTTCCTCGGCAGCCGTTCCGGGGTCCTCCGCCGTGCGTCTCCGCGGTGTTCGCGCGGTTCGTGCGGGAGTTCCGGCCTCGACGGCCCAACCACTAGATGTTGTGTCCGGAGACAAGCGTACCCCCACATCGTGTGCTTACGCCATTGTGATTCCCGCAGTGAATCCTGCCGTCGGCGTGTCGCGCACACCCCCGTGCACAGCCTCGGCGAGGTTCTCCACAGGGTGGGAACGACAGTCGTGTGGTTCGCCTTCCCACTGCTGCCGCGGGAAGGCGCGCTCCGCCCCCGCCGGGGCCCGCGCCGTCGTCCCCAGGCACCGCCGGCGGCTCACTGCACAGGCATTTCTCAGAGAGGAGCCGAGCATCACATCCGGGCGTGTTCCCGGACCGCCACACTCCCCGCGCGCCCGTGTCCGCGGGTGCCGATACGGTGGTGCACAGCACACGGACGCGCGGCGGGCACACCGCCGGGAGGAGAACACAGATGGCACGCCACCAGCCCGCCCCCGCGGACACGCGCGAGATCACCACCGCCGCCGAGGTGCTGGCCCGGGTGCGCTCCTACGTGAACACGTTCGTGGTGGGCCAGCAGCGGTTGCAGGAGACGCTGCTCATCGGCCTCCTCACGGAGGGGCACGTGCTCCTGGAGAGCGTCCCGGGGCTGGCGAAGACCACGGCTGCCGCCAGCCTCGCCGGCGCCGTCTCCTCCTCCTTCGCCCGCATCCAGTGCACGCCGGACCTCCTGCCCAGCGACATCATCGGCACCCAGATCTTCAACTCCTCCGCCAACACCTTCGAGACGAAGCTGGGCCCCGTCCACGCCCACATCGTGCTGCTGGACGAGATCAACCGCTCGAGCGCCAAGACGCAGTCGGCCATGCTGGAGGCGATGCAGGAGCGGCAGACGACGATCGGCGGAGTCCGCTACGACCTGCCCAGCCCGTTCCTCGTCATGGCGACGCAGAACCCCATCGAGCAGGAGGGCACCCACCCACTGCCGGAGGCGCAGCTGGACCGCTTCATGCTCAAGGACCTGCTCGCCTACCCCACGCCGGAGGAGGAGCTGGAGATCCTCACCCGCATGGACGCGGGCGTCTTCGAGACGCACCCGGACCCGGCCTGCACGGTGGAGGAGCTGCGCTCCATGCAGGAGTCCGCACGGCACATCTACATCGACCCGGCGATCAGCCGCTACATCGTGGAACTCGTCTGGGCCACCCGTGCGGCGGAGCGGGTGCTGGGTCCCAAGGGCTCGCTCATCGAGGCCGGCGCCTCACCGCGCGCCTCCATCGCCTTCACCCGCGCCTCGCGTGCGCTCGCGCTCATCCGCGGCCGCAACTACGTCATCCCTGAGGACGTGAAGGACCTCGCACACCGGGTGCTGGGACACCGGATCGCGCTCACCTTCGAGGCGATCGCGGAAGGCGTCACCGCCACGCACCTGGTGGCGGACATCCTGGGCAGGGTGAGGACCCCGTGAGCCCGGTGCCCGGCCTCTCCGCTCCCCCACCTGCGCGCAGGAACGAGGCGAGGACCCTGTGAGCCAGGCCCTCCTCCCCCGCATCCGCGCGCAGCTGACCCTGCACACGCACCGACGGGTCGCCAATCTGCTGGACGGCGGCCGCTCCTCCGTGTTCCACGGCCGGTCCCTCGAGTTCGACGACCTGCGCGAGTACGTGCCCGGTGACGAGATCCGCGACATCGACTGGAAGGCCTCCGCCCGGCACAGCGCCCCGCTCGTCAAGCGCTACGCGGAGCACCGGCGCCTGCGCCTGGGCCTGGTGGTGGCGGCAGGCGCCACGATGGACGCGCTCGCCGCAGGGGGCGAGTCCAAACGTGACCTCGCGATCCTGCTCGCAGGGCTGGCCGGCTGGTTCGCCGTGCGCGGCGGCGACGAGGTCTGCCTCATCACGGGCGACGGGCGCCGGACCCGCCTGAGCAGGCCGGAGTCCAGCGAGGCCGGCCTCGAACACCTGCTCCGCCGCATCCTCGCGCAGCGGGGAGCACCGGACCCGCTCACCGTCCTCGACCACCTCGCCTGGCTGTCCACACGCCTGCGCCGCCGGCACCTCCTCGTCGTCGTCTCCGACGAGATCGACCTGCACGAGGGAGCCCTGCGCCTCCTGCGCCGCATCACCGCCCATCACGAGATCCTGTGGATCACGATCGCGGAGGCGGATCCGCTCGCGCTCGCGGCCGAGGAGCAGCGGCCCTTCGACATCGCGCTCGCGGCCTTCTCCGGGAACGCCCCGCATCCGGGTGCGGGGCCTGCGGGCGCGATGCACAGCGGCACCGCCTCCGCGGGCGCGCCTGCCCCCACCGGCCGTGCCGTCCCCGCCGGAGCCTCCGTCCCGGAGTCCCTCACCGTCGATGAGCACCTGCGTGCGGAGTACGCGCGGGCGGAGGAGCAGCGGCGTGCGGAGGCGCACCGCGTCCTCCGGGCCGCCGGTGCGCTGCACGAGACCGTGGGCGCGACTCGGGAGGCCGTCCCCGCCTTCCACCGCCTCGCGGAGAGGCACCGCCGTGTCCGCTGAGCTCATGCCGCCCCTGGGCGCGAGCGACTTCTGGCTCGCCGGCGCCGTCTTCCTCGTCCTCGTCGCCGTGCTCCTCCTGTTCCTGCCGCTCATGCGCAGGCTCCGCGCCGCGCGCGCCGCGGTGGGACCGGTGCCGGAACACGTCCGCACCACCTACGCCGCACGCCTCGACGAGGTGGAGGCCCGCGCCGCGGCCGGCGAACTCACCGGGCGGACGGCCGCACAGGAGCTCAGCGCACTGCTGCGGGAGTTCGCCGGGGCCGCCTGGGGCCTGCGGACGGAGCACATGACCGTCCGCGAGATGCGCGAGCGGGGCGTGGGCCCGCTCGCGGATGCGATCGCGCATCTCTACGATGCGGAGTTCGCCCGTGAGGAGCCCGCCGGCATCGACCGGGAGCTCCGCCTGAGCCGGGAGGTGATCACGCAGTGGTGATCCGCCCCCTCCTGTGGCTGGCGGTGACGGTGGGAGCCCTCGCGCTGCTGGGCGTCCTCCTCGCGTTCCTCCTCCCCTCCCGCGCCCGAGGCGGTGCCCCCGTGGCCTACCTCCATCGCCTCACCGCACTGCCCGCCTATGTGCGGGCGCGCCGCCGTGCGCTCCTCGGCTCCCTCGCGCTCCTCCTGGTCGCCGCGCTCACCGGTGCCTTCGCGCTTGCCGGTCTCTCGCGGCCCACGGTGCAGGAGACGATCAGCCCCAAACGCCATCTGCGCGACGTCATGCTCTGCCTCGACACCTCCGGCTCCATGCTGGGCTACGACGCGGAGATCATCGAGGCCTACGCCTCGATGGTCGAGTCCTTCGACGGCGAGCGGATAGGCATGACGGTGTTCAACTCGACCGCCGTCACCGTCTTCCCCCTCACCGACGACTACGACATGGCCGCGGACTTCCTCGCCGAGGCCCACGAGGGCCTCACGAGCTGGGGCACGGACGGCCTGGACTTCCTCATGGCGACCCAGCCGGAGACCGTGCCGGGCTCCTCGCTCATCGGCGATGGGCTCACGAGCTGCGTCGACGCCTTCGACCGGCGGGACGAGGAGCGCAGCCGCTCGATCGTCCTCGCCACCGACAACGAACTCGCGGGCACTCCGCTCTTCAGCCTCGACGAGGCCGCCGGCATCGCCGAGTCCGCCGGCGTCCGCGTGTACGCGCTCGCGCCCGACTCCTGGTACTTCACCTCCGCCCTCGACGAGCTCGAGCGCGCGGCCCAGCAGACGGGTGGGGAGATGCACTCGATGTCGGACGGGGCGGGAGTGGAGAGGATCGTGAGCTCCGTGCAGCGGACGGAGGCGGAACTCACGGACGGCCGCTCCGTCACCCTGTTCCACGACCGCCCCCTCGTCCCGCTCATCGGCACCGGCGTGGGCGTGCTCGTCCTGCTGGTCTGCGCCTGGAGGCTCAAGCTGTGAACTCCCTCGTCCTCTCCCCCGTGCTGCCGTGGCCGGTGCTGGCGCTGCTGACCGTCGCAGTCGCGGGCGGATGCGTCCTCCTGGCCGTGCGCACGCGCGGACGCCGCCTGCAGTGGTCCCTGCGGGCGGGCGCGGTCGTCGTCCTCGCACTGGCACTGCTGCGCCCGGGGCACCCCGTCCCGGCGCTGACCGAACGGGCCGAGGCGGCGCTGGACGTCTTCGTCGCCGTCGACACCACGGCCTCGATGGTCGCGGAGGACTGGGACGGGGACTCGCCGCGGCTGGACGGCGTCGCCCAGGACATCGCACATCTCATGGAGCAGGCACCGGACGCGCGCTTCACGCTCATCACGTTCGCCTCCACGACGCAGACGGTGGTCCCGCTCACCACCGACGACGCCGCCGTGCGCTCCGCGCTGGAGGTGCTGCGTCCGGAGCTCACCCAGTACTCCTCCGGCAGCTCCATCACCGAACCGCTGGAGCACCTCCGCGGCCGCCTGGAGAAGGCGGCCGAGGACCGTCCGGAGAACGCCCGGCTCCTCTTCTACCTGGGCGACGGGGAGCAGACGGCGGACACGGAGCCTGCCTCGATGGCGGAACTCGCGGACCTCGTGGACGGCGGTGCCGTGTACGGCTACGGCACGGAGGCCGGGGGCAGGATGCTGGAGACGACCAGCTACTGGAGCGATGCCGAGCCCGCCTACATCCGAGACCCGGCGACCGATGCGCCCGCCGTCTCGCACGCGGATCCCGCGGCGCTGCAGCGCATCGCCGGCGAGCTCGGCACCGACTTCGTCCACCGCAGCGCAGGGACGGAGGCGGACTTCGAGTTCCCGGACGCGGAACGTCTGGTCGAGGAGCGGGAGGAGACCGACGCCGGGGTCGCCGAGCTCACCTGGATCCTCTTCCTCCCGCTCGCCGCCTGGCTCGCGGCGGAGGGCTTCCTCGCTGCACGCGGGATCAGGAAGCTGGGTCCGCTCGCACGGCCCGCGGTCAGGAGGACCCGATGAACGGCACGGAGCAGGGGACGCAGACGGAAGCGCCGGTGGCGACCGCCGGGTCCGAGGCCGGAGCCGCGGGTGCCGCTGCGGGAAGTGTGGGCCCCGGGAAGGCCTCCGGGAAGACCCCGGGGAAGGCCTCCGGACGCGTGCGCCGCGGAGCGGGCGGGGTGCTGCGGGCTCTCCGCCGCCACCTCGGGCTCCTCGCCGTCGTGGTGGTGCTCCTCGCGGCGGGCGGATTCTCCGGCACGGTCCACTGGCAGCTGCAGGCCGCGCGCTCCGCCTACGCCGGCGGTGACTTCGACGCAGCACAGGCCTCCGGCGAGAGGTTCCTCCGGCTGAGTCCGTGGGAGCGGCACAAGGGCCACTTCGCGGTGGGCACCGCGCACGCCGGTGCCGGCAGGCTCGACGAGGCCGAGGCCGCTCTGGGACGTGCGCTCGAACTCACCCCCGAGGCGGACGAGTGCGCGGTCCGCCAGAACCTCGCGCTCGTGCAGGAGGAGCAGGCGGACACGCTCCGCGATTCGGGCGACACCGACGGGGCGAACTCCCGCTACGACGCGGCCCGCGCGACGCTGGAGGACGCCCCGGAGGAGTGCCGTCCGGAGGGTTCCGAGCAGGACCAGCAGATGGATGGGCAGCAGGAGCGCGTGGAGGGCTCTCAGAAGGAGATGAACAGCCCCGAGGAGGCCGAACCGGAGGAGGACCAGGCCTCCGAGGACTCGGGTGAGGGCTCCGGCGAGGGTGACGGGGACGCACCGCCCGAGGAGGAGGCCGAGGGCTCGGAGCCCGGCGGCGGTTCCGAGGAGGGCGGCCAGGACGCGGGAGGAGGATCCGAGGAGAGCCCCGGTGAGGGCGGCGCCGAGAGCGAGAAGCTGGAGGAGCTGCGGAAGCGCCAGGGCGAGTCCGAGGAGCGCTACTCCGAGTCGAACTCCGGCCAGGGTTCGGGCGTGCGCGGGCCCGATGTGAAGCCGTGGTGAACGCCTCGCCCGGGGCCCGCCCGTGTGCCACGATGAGGGCATGTCCCGCTGCAGCGACGCCTCGAGGAGAGACACAGTGACAGACGCGCAGTCCGATCCGCAGCCCCTCGGCCCGGCCGACTACAGC
>NZ_JALAHB010000152.1 GCF_022712115.1 Brevibacterium sp.
GCCCAGCCCCACCCCGCGGAACCCGAACCGGGGACGCCAGACGTAGCCGATCCTCGCCAGGGGCCAGAGCAGGATGAGCGCCTGCCCCACCACGCCCAGAGTCGCGGAGCCGGCGAGGACGGCGATCATCGTGCCGTCCCACGAGACGACCGGATGCTCGCCGTTGTCGCCGCGGCCGAACAGGGCGATGAAGACGCCCAGGCCCGCGATGGAGATGACGTTGTTGAGGGCCGGCGCCCACATGTAGGGACCGAAGTTCGACTTCGCGTTGAGCACCTGGCCGAGCATCGTGTAGAGGCCGTAGAAGAAGATCTGCGGCAGGCACCAGAAGGCGAAGGCGACCGCGAGTGCGCGCTGGTCGTCGCTCCACGCGGGCGAGGAGTAGAGCCGGATGAGCAGCGGTGCGCACAGCGTGGCGACGATCGTCACGGCGGCGAGGGCGAGGATCGCGAGGGTGAGCAGCCGGTCGATGTAGTCCTTGCCGCCGTCCGGCCGCTTGGCCGCTCGCACGATCTGTGGAACGAGCACCGCGTTGATCACGCCGCCGGAGAGCAGCATGTAGAGGGTGTTCGGAATCTTGTTCGCCACGTCGAAGGCGTCCGCCGTGCCTCCTACGGCGACGCCGATCGCCACGATGAGCATGGCGGCCTTGACGAAGCCGAGGATGCGCGAGACGAGCGTGCCCGCCGCCATGACGGAGGAGGACTTGGCGAGTGAGCTCAGCCGGTTCTCGGCCACGTGATTCCTAACATCGGGGAGCGGTGGTCAGCAGGGGCTCCTGGAGGAGGCCCTGCGCGAGGCGCCGTGCGGGCGGCCTCGGCGGCATCAGCTCTGTGCCCGTGCCACGGCGGCGTCGAGCTGGCTCTTGGGGATCTTACGCCTGCCGCGGCGGATGGTCCTGACGAGGCCGAACACCAGCACGAGGGCCAGCGCGGTGCCGACGGCGAGCGTGGCGGTGTTCTCCCAGTCCGCACGCACCCTCACCAGCAGCTCCGTGGACTGCGGCATCCGTGTGCCGTCCATGCTCAGCACCCGGACGTGGGCACGGACGTCCGCGTTGGCCAGCCCGCGCACGGGCACCTCCACGCTGCGCGCCTCCCCGGGGCCCAGGGTGAGGGGCTCCGACTCCTCGGTGCTCAGCTGCGGGGTCCCGGCCTCCACCCGGAGGCGGACGCGGGCGGAGCGGTCCGTGGTGTTCTCCACGCGGACGGGGATGTGGGCCTGCTCGCCCGTGACCAGCAGCACCGAGGACCCCGGTTCCGGGCGCACGCCTCCGGCCAGCGCGGCGACCCAGCCTCGGGTCCGCTCGGAGCAGGCGTCCGTGCCTGACGGCGAGTCGGTCTCGGAGCCGGACCCGGCATCGGCCCGGGTGTCCGTGCCGCCGGCGGGAGCGTCCCCGGAATCGCCGGCGCGTCGGGCCTCGATCCGCTCCGTGCCCGTGCAGGTGAGGAGGGAACGTGCCATGTCCCGGCGTGCCTCGGTCTCGTCCGTGAACACCGCCGAGGCCGCCTCGCCCTCGCCGTAGGAGCGCCCCAGATCCGTGAGCAGGTTCTGCGCCTGCTGCGCGCCGGGTGCGCTCTCCTGGTCCGCGGAGGGCTCCACGAGCGCACCACGTGCCACGGGCTCGGTCTCCGCGAGGCTGTCGAGGGACTCGGAGCTCAGCCACGGCGCGCTGCTCAGCTCCTTCGCCAGCTGCGGGAGGTCCGGGCCGGCGGCCTCGCGGGGGAGCGTGAGGAGCATGTGGCGGGAGTCGAAGGGGCGCTCGGCCGTGATCGCGGCGGACGTCGCCAGTGCCTCACCGGGTGCGCGCGGGCGTCCGCGTGCCTGTTCGGCCGCCGTCTCGCTGAGCCCGGAGTCCGCGATGAGGGTGTTGAGGATGCGGGTGTCGCCGTCCGCGCCACCTCCCTGCTCCGACCGGTCTCCCGGCTCCGCGTCCGGGGGCGGTGCGTACGCGGACTGCGGGTCCCCGTGCGTGTCCATCGTCGAGTAGGCCGAGGACGTGTAGGAGGTGATGGAGGGCTGCTGGGCGTCGGAGAGGATGAGCGTCTGCCCGCCCTGCTCCGCCAGGGCCGTGAGGTCCGCCCGGCGCACCGTGTCTGCGGCCGGCCACATGATGTCCGTGCGGAGGCTGTCCGCGAGCGGACCCGTGAGGCCCCGTTCCGTGTCCGCCTGGTCCAGGAGGCCGCCGAGGCCGTCCGCCAGCTGCGCCGCCTCGTCCGCGGCAGCGGACGCCGTGCGCCCGCGGACGGACCGTGCCTGCTCCTCCGCAGAGGTCTCCGCCGCCGAGGCCTGCGAGCGGAGCGCTGTGACGTGCGCGTCCGCCCAGGGCAGGGGCAGCACCTCGCGGTCCGCGGCGAGCTCGGTGAACTCCGCGTACCACTCGGCGAGGCGGGGGAGGCGTGCCGCCGCGGCCTCCGGATCGGGTGCCTCCTCCGTGGCATCCGCCGAGGGGCCGTCCCCGGTGCCGTCGTCCTGCCCGTCCCCGGCGCCGTCGTCCTCGGCCTCCTGTGCACCGGGGCCGTCCGTGCCCTCGAGGGAGGCCGCACCGGATTCCGTCGGGGTGTCCGCGGGCGGGGTGTCACCGGACTGTCCGTCGTCCGAGGGTGAGGCCCCCGGCGTGCGCGCTCCGTCCTGTCCCGCCGAGGCCGGGGCCTCCGCGGTCGGATCGTCCGCAGGGGCTTCCGGCTCGTTCTCCGGCAGCTCGAGGGCGGCACGGGCGGAGGCCAGCACGCGCGGGTCCACGGCGAGTGCGGCGTCGTCCAGCTCCCGTGCGGCCGTGAGCGAGCGGTCGAGGGCACCGGCGAAGGCGCCTCGGGCGGAGGGGTCCGCCGCGCGTTCCAGGACCTCTGCCTCCAGGAGCGGGCCGCCGTCCGCGGGGACCGCGTCGAGGGTGACGGGGAGGACCGTGGAGACGACGGTGGGGTCCACCCCGGGATCCGGATGCCAGACGGTGAAGGCGGGGGCCGTCTGCTGCACCGGTGTGGTCGCGGGGGTGGTCTGTTCGGCGGGATCGGACTGCTCCGCGCCCTCGGCCGGCTCCGGGGCGTCCGTCTGTCCGGGAGTGTCCGTCCCGCCCGCGCCCTGCGTCTGCTCTGCCGTGAGGGTGACGACGAGGCCCAGTGCGCCCCAGCTGTCGATCGCCGAGCCGGCGGGCTTCATCCGGTCCGCCGGGACGGTGAAGGAGAAGTCATGGCTGTCGCCGGGGGCGAGCGTACTCGGGAGCTCCGGGGCCTCGTAGGCGGGGGAGCCCGCCCGGTTTCCGGAGGACTCGTCCGCGCCGTCCTCGCCCGAGGCGCCGGTTCCGTCCCCGCCGTCCGCGTCCCCGCCGTCCGTGTCCTCGGAGGAGGCGATGAGGAGCGGCGAGTCCTGGTCCTCCGTCCACGCGGCGATGTCCGTGCGGGCGCTGATCTTCTGTGAGGACCGGGAGAGGGTGAGGGACTCCGGAGCGAGGGGGTCGGCCGTGCCGTTGACGACCTGGCCCGTCACCTCCAGCGCTCCGTCGCTGTCCACCCAGGGAGAGACGGAGTCGATGCGGACCTGCACGCTGCCGGTGGGCTCGTTCTCGTCCTCGTCCGCTGCGGCCGAGGCCTCGGGAGTCCCCTGCGTGCCCGTATCCATGTCACTGGAGGCGGCGGCGCCATCGGGGGCTTCGGAGGCAGCGAGGGCGTCGGACGCGAGGGAGTCCGAGGGTTCCGGAGCGGCCTGGGCAGGCGCTGCGAAGGCCGCGGTGCCGACAGCCAGCGCGAGAGACGCGAGGCTCGCACTGATCCGCGCCAGTGCACGGGCCCGCCGCCCACCGGCCGGCGGGGACGGATGCGACCGGCGGCGGTGCGGGCGTGGCAGAGGCGCCTCTGCCA
>NZ_JALAHB010000153.1 GCF_022712115.1 Brevibacterium sp.
CCACCCGCCCCTGCCGCCGCACGGAGGTGCCCGCGATGACCCGCTTCCACTCCGAGGAGTTCCTCGACGTCCCGTTCGACCAGGTGGTGCGCTGGCACAGCCTGCCCGGCGCACTCACGCGCCTCTCCCCGCACTGGGCGCAGGAGGTGGTCGAGGAGGGTGACCCGGGCCGCCCGGGCAGCCGCGCGCGTCTGCGGATCAGCACGCCCGGCACCTCGGGCGCGGTGCGGATCCCGTGGACGGCGGAGCACTTCGCCCTCGAGGGCCTTCCGCCCTTCGGCACCACGGCCGAGGCCGCAGACAGGACCGAAACCGCAGACAGGACCGAAACCGCTGGCGCGGCGAGCGGCTCAGGTGAGGCGACGACGGCCGCAGAGACGATCGCGGGCTTCGGGGACCGTCTGGTGCCGGGTGCGCTCTCGCCCTTCTCCCGGCTGGAGCACCGTCATGTGTTCCGCTCCGCCGAGGGCGGCACACGGATCGACGACACCCTCGACTACTCCCTCCGCGGCGCAGGCGCCCCGCATGCGGAGGACGCGGCGGCTGCGGGAGATTCCGGGGCCGCGGAGCCGCCGGCGGACGTCCCCCGCACCTACGGTCCGCACGCGGACCGGCCCTGGACTGCAGGAGGCGAGCGGACTGCACGAGACGACCGGGAGAGTCGGAGGAACCGCGCGGCGCAGGGCTTCGACCGCTTCGCCGAGGAGTTCGGACGCTTCGCCTCTCGCATCCCCGGCGTCTCGCAGGCGGCGCAGGCGGTGGGCGTGGACGACCGCATCCGCACCACCCTCGAGCGGACCTTCGCGGCGCGCACCCACCGCATCCGCAGCGACCTCGCATTCCTCGACCAGCTCGACGCACCCACAACCGGCGGCGAGCGCATACTGAATGTGCTGGTCACCGGCGCCTCCGGACTGGTCGGCACGCAGCTCACCGCGATGCTGACCACCGCCGGTCACCGTGTGCGGACGCTGGTCCGCAGGAAGCCGCGTCCGGGACTCGGCCGCGACGACGGCACCAGCACCTCCGCATTCGACGCACGCCTCCGCACCGAATCCCCCTGGGACCCGACGCTGGGGCTCCTGAACGCGGAGGACCTCGCCTGGGCGGACGTGGTGGTGCACCTGGCGGGCCGCAGCATCGGCGGCAGGCTCACCCCGGCTGCCAAGGCCGAGATCGAGTCCTCCCGTATCGATTCGACCCGGCTGCTGGTCGACACCATCGCAGACCTGCCCGCCGAGCAGCGGCCCGAGGCATTCGTGTGCGCCTCCGCCGTGGGCTACTACGGGACGGACGTGCGCGCTCCGGTCACGGAGGAGGCGGGGCCGGGCAGCGGCTTCCTCGCCGAGGTCTGCCGCCGCTGGGAGGCCGAGGCCGCCCGCGTGGAGGCTGCGGGGGTGCGCCGGGTCTCGGTGCGCACGGGCCTGGTGATGAGCGGCCTCGGCGGTCTGCTCAGACTGCAGCTCCCCCTCTATCTCGCGGCGGCGGGCGGACCGCTGGGCTCCGGCGAGCAGTGGTTCCCCTGGATCAGCCATGACGATCTGGTCCGCGTCTATGCCCGTGCTGTGGCGGACTCGGCGCTCTCCGGGCCGGTCAACGCCGTGGCACCGGGCGCCGTCACCCAGAAGGAGTTCGCCGCTGCGCTGGGCCACCACCTGCACCGGCCGGCCGTGCTCTCCGTCCCGCGCGTGGGGCCCGCTCTGCTGCTGGGCGACGAGGGCGCGGACGAGCTCGCCCTGGCCGGACAGCACGTGGTCCCCACCGTCCTGGACGCCGTCGGCCACGAATTCGCCCATCCGACGCTCGAGGACTGCTTCACGGAGGAGCTCGGACCGCGGAGCTGAGCTGGGGCTCTGAGCCGGGAGCGCGCACCGGACGTTTCGCATCTTCTGACTGTGTTCATATGCGGGCACGTGCGAACACGGTTGAAAGGTGCGAAACGTCAGCCGGTACGGGCTCAACATCACTACGGGCCGGCTGCAGGCCAGACTTCGTCACAGCCGGACCGCCTCCCGGAACGAACCGGTGAGCCAGGCCTCGGCCTCGGCGGGCGTGCCCAGACGCACGATGACCAGTCCTGGGTTCTTCCGTGCCGCGCGCTGGACGAGGTCGCGATACTTGCGGCGGGTGCGCACCGCCCAGCGGATGATGTGTTCCTGATCCGTGAGCACGCCCGCGAGCGAACCCTCGCGGTTGCCGTTCCACAGCTCCTCGTGCAGGAGCCGGCGCCGCACCGTCCGGCGCACCACGCGGGGGAACGTCACGCGCCAGAAGGGGTGGTCGAGCCACACCAGCAGATCGGCGTGCGCCGCGAGCAGAGGACGGACCTCGCTGTACTGCCATTCGGTCACCCACTCGGGCTGCGCGACGAGAGCGCGGACGTCGTCCTGGAACTCCGGCCTCGGCGTCCAGTCCGGGCCGTGGAAGAGCGCATCGATCTCCGTGTGCGGCAACCCGGCGAGCGCCGCGAGGCGCCCAGCGAACGTGGTCTTGCCGGCACCGGACACCCCTGCCACAAGCACCCGCCGAGGCCTCAGCGGCAGAGCCGCCCGCGCCGGGAGGACGGGGGTGTACCTGGGCGGTCGCCGCGAGGCGGCGGGGTCAGCTGGTTCCATCCTCCGAGTCTACGAATCGCGGGACCGAAATCTGCTCGCCGGAAGACCGTAGCCCGTTGCGGCTCCACCTCCTAGACTCGGCGGCATGAGCACCGTTCCCGCCGCCGCAGCCTCGGCCCCCGCAGACCGGCCCGCGCACTCCTCCCCCGCACCCCGCCTCACCACCCTGGCCCACGGCGGCGGCTGCGCCTGCAAGATCCCGCCGGGCGAGCTCGAGGACGCCGTCGCGGCGCGCACCGGCCAGCAGGACGGGTCGGTGCTGGTGGGACTGGACGACGGCGACGATGCCGCCGCGGTGCAGGTGCGCGACGACCTCGCGGTCCTCTCCACCGCCGACTTCTTCACCCCCGTCGTCGACGACGCCTACGACTGGGGGCGGATCGCCGCAGCGAACGCCCTCTCCGACGTCTACGCGATGGGCGGCACACCCGTCGTCGCGATCAATCTGGTGGGATGGCCCCGCGACACCCTGCCCATGGAGCTCCTCACCGAGGTGCTGCGCGGCGGGCTCGCGGTTGCACAGGAGGCTGGGTGTCCCGTGATCGGCGGGCACTCGGTCGACGATCCGGAGCCCAAGTACGGCATGGCCGTGACCGGCACGGCCGAACCCCACCGGCTGCTGCGCAATGACGCCGCCGAGGCCGGTCTCCCGCTCACGCTCACCAAGCCGCTGGGCGTGGGCCTCCTCAACAACCGCCACAAGGCCACCGGGGAGGTGTTCGAGGCCGCAGTCACGACGATGACGCAGCTCAACCGCAACGCTTCCCTCGCCGCGCTCGAGGCGGGAGCTCGCGCGGCCACGGACGTCACCGGCTTCGGCCTGCTGGGCCACCTCCACAAGATGGTGCGTGCCTCGGGCGTGGGGGCCGTGATCGACCGTGCCGCCGTTCCCATGGTCGAGGGCGCCGCCGAGGCCCTGCGCGACGGCTTCGTCTCCGGCGGCACGCGGCGGAATCTGGACTGGGTGCGTCCGCACCTCACGGCTGGGGCCGGCGTCGGCGAGGACGATCTCCTCTTCCTCGCCGACGCCCAGACCTCCGGCGGTCTCCTCGTCGTGGGCGAGGTGCCGGGCTACCCCGTCATCGGCGAGACGGTGGCGGGCGAGGGCCTCACAGTGCGCTGAGAGCGGCCGAACGCGACCGGCACGCGGTCAGCAGTCGCGTGCGCTCACGCGTCTGCTCCTCTGCGAGCGCACACCTCGAAGATCATGGCTCGCCGGGCTTCCGGGAGGCGTCCGGCAGCTAGGCCTCTGCGCCGGGGCGAAAGGTACACCGTCTGGTAGAACTGTTGTCGAAACGCCGCTCGGCAGACCGGAGGAATCGATGACCCCTGACCACGATCTGGTGCTGCGTGGCCGGCGGGTCCACAGGGCGGAGGGTTTCGAAGCCGCCGAGGTGGGGGTGAGCGCGGGACGCATCGCCGAGGTGGTCCCCCTCGGCACCGGGCTGCGCGGAGAACGCGAGATCGTGCTGAGCGAGGATGAGGTGCTGCTCCCCGGCCTCGTCGACTCACACGTGCACATCAATGACCCGGGGCGCTCCGAATGGGAGGGCTTCGATACGGCCACGCGGGCAGCTGCGCGTGGGGGCGTCACCACGGTGATCGACATGCCCCTGAACTCGATCCCGCCCACGACGAGCGTCTCCGGCCTGTCCGCGAAAGTCGCGGCCACAGAAGGCAGGCGGCACGTGGACATCGGCTTCTGGGGCGGTGCCGTCCCCGGCAACCTCGCCGACCTGCGCTACCTGCACTCCGCCGGGGTCTTCGGCTTCAAGTGCTTCACCCTCCCCTCAGGGGTGGACGAGTTCCCACATCTGCGTGCAGACGAGCTGCGGGCCGCCATGGCGGAGATCGCCTCCTTCGACGGACTCATGATCGTGCATGCGGAGGATCCCGGTTCCGTCACCGAGGCACCCCCGGGCCGCGGCTACGGAGGGTTCCTCGCCTCCCGGCCGCCGCAGGCCGAGACCCGCGCCATCGCGCAGGTGATCGACGCGGCGAGGGAGACCGGTGCCCGGGTCCACCTCCTCCATCTGTCCGCCGCCGATTCCCTGCCGCTCATCGCGGCAGCGCGGACAGAAGGCGTCCGGCTCACCGCGGAGACGTGTCCGCACTACCTGACACTCTCGGCCGATGCCGTGCCCGAGGGCGCCACCGCCTACAAGTGCTGCCCGCCCATCCGCGACCTCTCCAATCAGGACCGGCTGTGGCAGGGCCTGCTCGACGGGACGATCGACTGCGTGGTCACGGATCACTCTCCATCGACTGCCGAGCTCAAACACGTGGAGTCCGGGGACTTCGGAGCAGCTTGGGGCGGGATCGCCTCCCTGCAGCTGGGTCTGCCGATCGTCTGGACAGAGGCACGGCAACGAGGCGTGCCGCTGGAGACGGTCGTGAATTGGATGTCCGCCGGACCGGCGGACATCGCCGGGCTGCACGGGAAGGGCCGCATCCGAGCCGACGGCTCCGCGGACCTGATGGTCTTCGCACCCGAGGCCTCGCACACGGTCGAACCGGCCCGCCTGGAACATCGCCATCCCGTGACGCCGTATGTCGACCGCACTCTGCACGGCGTGGTGCGCCGGACCCTGCTCGCCGGAGAGGAGGTCGACTTCATGCGACCGAGCGGACGACTCCTGTGGCGAGGGGAGTCATGAGCTGAGTCCGTCAGCCCGCTGAGCCTTGTTCGACCTCGGAGCGGCGCCGGCACCCGAGGCCCCGCCCCCTTTCGGGGCCTCACCCCCGTGCGAGGCCCCGCC
>NZ_JALAHB010000154.1 GCF_022712115.1 Brevibacterium sp.
CCGCCCGTGCGCTCGAGGGCGTGGCGCATCTGGGTCTCGTGATCTCCTGTCCCGTCCTCATCATCCAGCTCAGCGCACCGCGCCGGGTCTCGCTGGCGATGAGCATCTGGGGCACCTTCTTCGGCCTCGCCTTCGCCATCGCCGGCTGGCTGGGACCGCTCGCTGCGGAGGCCTGGGGCGTGGGCAGCGTGTTCCTGGGGCACGGGCTCCTGCTCGCCGTGCTGTTCGCAGCCGTGCTCACGGTGCTGCCGCGCACCCCTGTGGACGGGCCGCAGCCTGTCTCCGCGCATGACGGCTTCCTGCGTGCGCACCTCTCCGCCTACCGCAGTCCGCGTGCCGTGCTGCCGGGGTGCGTGTTCGTCTTCCACACGCTCATGTACACCGCGCTCATCACGTTCCTGCCCCTCTTCACGGACTCCGGGACCGCGGCGACCCTGCTCATCTGGATGCCGCTCGTCTCCATCGCAGGCACGGTTGCGGCGGGACTCCTCGCGGACCGGCTGATGAGCACCTCCGCCGTGCTGCTGCTGGGCTATGCCGGGGTGGGCGTCCTCGTCGTCCTGGTCTGGGCGCTGCTGGGCGCAGGCTCCGGGATCCTGACCGCGGCGCTGGCGATGATGTTCTTCTCCGGGCTCATCCAGGGAGGGTCCTTCGGCCTCATCCCCGCACTGTCGACGGACCCCACCGTCGCCGCCCGGTCCAACGGCGTGCTCACCCAGCTGGGCAATGTGGGCAACCTGCTGGGACCGCCGCTCTTCGCCGCGGCGATCACCTCCGCCGGCGGAGCGGGCGCCGGGCCGCAGGCGTTCACCCCCGCGACGGTGTGGGTGGTCGTCTTCTGCGCGGCGGGCGCGGTGGTGAGCCTCCTGGCTCTCCGGCTGACCGGAGCACGGGCACCGCAGCGCTGACCGCGCGGAGCCGGTGCGGGCCCGGCACCAGGCCCGGCCCGCGGGATGATCGGCCCTGAGCGGGTCATCTGCGCAGGGATCCGGACCGGCTCAGAACAGCGGGTCCGGGCCGTCCTCGGAGTCCTCGTCGTGCGAGACGATGACCGCGCCGTCCGCGTCTGCACGGGCGCGGGCGATCTCCTCCCGGCGCGCGGCCTCCGGGTCTTCGTCGTCCGTGAGCAGAGGGATCGTGCCCGAGGCCATCCCCGCGACGGAGCCGGTGCGGGCACCGGCGCCCGCACGCGAGCCGGCCGCGGCACCGGTTCCGGCAGCGTGTCCGCCCGAGGCGTCCGCACCGGTGCCGCCGCCTGTGCCGGAACCGCCGGCCGCTCCGTTCGCCCCCGCGCCGGCATCCGCCTCGAAGGGCACCGTCCCCACCGCGTCGATCTTCGCCTCGAGCGGGGCACCGGAGCCGTCGCGGCGCGTGAGCGACTCGGGCAGGCTCCGCGCACCGCCTCCCGCGGAGGCCGCCTGCGGCGACCGGCCCACCCAGCCGAGCGCCAGCTCCGTCTCCCCGGTGAGGAAGCGGTGCGCGCGGACCCCGCCGGTGGCCCTGCCCTTGGCGGGGAACTCCGCGAAGTCCGAGACCTTGATCGAGGAGACCGGGTCGCCGTAGAAGTTCTCCCCCTTGGCGATGGTCACCACCCGGTGCTCCTCCGCCGGGTCGAGGAGGGAGAAGGCGATCACGCGTGCGCCGTCGGTGAGCCGGATCCCGGCCACGCCTCCGGCGCTCCAGCCCTGCGCCCGCAGCACGGAGGCGGAGAAGCGCAGCAGCTGTGCGTTCGAGGTGAGCAGGGCGATCTCCCAGGAGTCGGCCTCGGCCCCGGGGCGCGCCTGCGCGGCACCCACGACGGAGTCCTTCCCCTTGAGGGTGATCGCCTCCCACTCGGTCCGGTTGCCGGGCGCCCCCGCACCGGCCGCGCGCTTGACGACGCCGGCGGCCGTGGCGAGGAAGACGTCCTGCTCCGGGTCCACGAGGGCCAGCACGTGCTCTCCCCGGCCCAGCTCCACGAGGTCCTTGGCCGGCACGCCGCCGGCAAGGGCGGGCCGCGTGGCCTGCGGTGGGAGCTGAGGGAGCACGACCACGTCGAGCAGGACCATCCGGCCGAGGTTCGTCACCGCCGCGACCTTCCCCTGCGCCGTGCTCGGCACCTGGGAGACGAGGGCGTCATGGCTGGCGCGGCGCCCGGTGGTGGGCAGCGGGTCCTGCGCCGTGGTGCGGGCGACGCGTCCGGAGGTCGAGAGCAGCACCCAGCACGGGTCGTCGGCGACGGTGAGCGGCGCGGCGGACTTCCTGCGGCCCTTCGCGGAGAGCTCCTTGAGGGAGCCCTCGACGAGCACGGTGCGCCGGGGGTCAGCGATCCGGTCCGCGATCTCGCCCAGCTCCGTCGCCACCAGCTCGCGGAGCTCGTCCTCGTGGGCGAGCAGCCGCTCGAGCTCCTCGATGAGACTCCGCAGCTCGTCCCTCTCCGCCTCCAGCTCCAGGCGGGAGAAGCGGGTGAGGCGGCGCAGCTGCAGGTCGAGGATGTAGGTCGCCTGGATCTCGGAGAGGTCGAAGACCTCCATGAGCCGGGTGCGCGCCGTCGCCGCGTCGTCGGAGGAGCGGATGAGCTGGATGACCTCGTCGATGTCGAGGATCGCGATGAGCAGGCCCTCGACCAGGTGCAGCCGGTCCTTCGCCTTCGCCAGGCGGAAGCCGGTGCGGCGGCGCACCACCTCGATGCGGTGGTCCACGTACACCTGGAGGAGATCGCGCAGGCCCAGCGTGCGGGGCTGCCCGTCGACCAGGCAGACGTTGTTGATCCCGAAGCTGTCCTCCATGGGGGTGAGGCGGTAGAGCTCCTCGAGGACCGCCTTGGGATCGAAGCCGGTCTTGATCCCGATCACCAGCCGCATGCCCTTCTTGCGGTCGGAGAAGTCGTCGATCGAGGCGATGCCGGCCAGACGCTTGGCCTGCACCTGGTCCTTCACGCGCTCGATGATCTTCTCCGGACCCACGAGGTAGGGCAGCTCCGTGACGACGATGCCCTTGCGGCGGGCGCTGAGGCTCTCGAACTTCACGCTCGCCCGGGTGCGGAACGTGCCGCGGCCGGTCTCATAGGCCTCGCGGACTCCGTCGAGGCCGATGATGCGGCCGCCGGAGGGCAGGTCCGGTCCCGGCACGAACCGCATGAGCTCGTCCAGCGTGGCGTCCGGGTGCCGGATGAGGTGCTGGGCGGCGGCGATGACCTCGCCGGGATTGTGCGGGGCCATGTTCGTGGCCATGCCCACGGCGATCCCCGAGGCGCCGTTGACCAGCAGGTTGGGGAAGGCGGCGGGCAGCACCTCCGGCTGCGTGATGGTGCCGTCGTAGTTGGGGACGAAGTCCACGACCTCCTCGTCCAGCCCGGCAATCATCGCCATGGCGGAGGAGTGGAGACGGGCCTCCGTGTAGCGGGGTGCGGCGGGGCCGTCGTCGAGGCTGCCGAAGTTGCCGTGGCCGTCCACGAGGGGCAGCCGCATGGTGAACGGCTGGGCCAGGCGGACGAGCGCGTCGTAGATGGCGGAGTCGCCGTGCGGATGGAGCTTGCCCATCACGTCGCCGACGATGCGTGAGGACTTCACGAACCCGCGGTCCGGGCGCAGGCCCATCTCGCCCATCTGGTAGACGATGCGCCGCTGGACCGGTTTGAGGCCGTCGCGGGCGTCCGGGAGGGCGCGGGAGTAGATGACGGAGTACGCGTACTCGAGGAAGGACGTCTCCATCTCCTGGGAGACGTCGACGTCCTCGATGCTCCCCGGCGCGTCGCGCCCTGCGGTTCCGTCTGCCATGTCCCTAGCCGCTCTCCGTTCCCGCCCCCGCGAGCTGTGTGCATCCTGCGCCGAGCGCCTGCCCTGCGCGCGGACCCGGTCTGTCACGTGCAGGGACATCCTAGCCGTTCGAGCCCGATTCGAACGCGTGCCGGTGCGGGCGCGTGTCGGGCGGGAAGCGGCGTTCGCGCGGAGGCGCGGGTCAGTCCTGCTTCCCGGTCGTCTCCGGGACGTGGGTGCGCATGCGGCTGAGGCGCCCGCCCACCGCGCTGATGATCCTGTCCACGGCGAAGCCCACGACCGTCCCGAGCACCACGCCGACCACCATCGCGAGCAGCGGCGAGTCGCTGAGGAAGTATCCTGCCGCCAGGCCCATCGCGACGGAGAAGCAGGCCCACAGCACGGAGGCGATGCCCGCGACGATCCGGAACCGCGCGGGCGGGAAGCCGACCGCGCCGGCGGTGAAGTTCACCGCGACCCTGCCGACGGGGATGAACCGGCCGGCGAGGACGAAGGTGGTCCCGTTGCGCTTCAGCAGCAGCCGGGTGCGTTCGAGGATCCGCGCCCCCCGCGCGCCGCGGAAGCCGGGGATGCGATGGACGGGCACCCGGGTGCCGATCCGGTAGGCGATGAGATCTCCGGTGAAGGCGCCCGCCGCGGCCGCGAGGACGAGGCCCGGCAGGAAGAGGACGGAGCTGTCGCCGGAGACCGCGAGCGAGGCCGCGGCGATGACGATGGACTCGCTGGGCACCGGCGGGAAGAACCCGTCGATGCAGGAGAGGACGGCGACCGCGAGCAGCAGCCACGGGGAGGCCCCCAGCTCCACGGCGTAGCCCTCGAGGTGCGTGAGCACCTCGCCGAGCGTGCTCAGCAGGTCCATCCTCGTTCCCTCCCAGGCCGGTGCGGTGCCGCGATCCGCCGGGGCTCAGGCATGCGGCAGGACCGCATGGACGCGGAAGCCGCGGTCCGGTGCGGGGCCCGCCTCCACGATACCGCCGAGCGCCTGGGCCCTCTCTCGGATTCCTCGCAGGCCCAGCCCGGCGCCGGGTGCGGGCGTGAGGGGTCCTGCCTGCGGCGACGCCTCGTTGGACACGTCCACGACGACCGTCTCCGCGCCCACGCTCACGCTCACCGCGATCGGTGCGCCGGGCGCGTGGCGGACCGCGTTGGACAGCGATTCCTGGACGATCCGGTAGACGGTGAGACCGGTGGCCGTGCCCACCTGCGCCAGAGCGTCGGGGGAGAGCCGGGCTCCGGGGGAGAGCCGGGCCCCAGCCGCGGAGTCGTCCTCGGCCTCGGACCCGGCGGCCGCGGCGGACGGCTGGGCGGAGAAGCGGATCTCCGCTCCCGAGGCCCGGGTCGCCTCCACGAGTGCCGGCAGGTCCGCCAGCGTGGGCTGGGGAGCGAGCGGGGCCTCGGCATCGGCGGCGCGGAGCACGGCGAGGAGCCCGCGCATCTCCGTGAGCGCACGCCGGGAGGAGTCCGCGATGGCGGCGAATTCGGACCGCTCCCGCTCGTCCATCTCCTCGATGCGATACGGAGCCGTCGTGGCCTGCACGCTGATCACGGACATGCTGTGGGCGACGACGTCGTGGAGCTCCTGGGCGATGCGGTTGCGCTCGGCGAGATCGCGCTGCCGGGCATCGAGCTCGGCGCTGGTCCTCCGTTCGGCGGCCAGCGCACCGCGGCTCTGCAGGAGGGCGCGCACCCCTGCGCCCAGCAGTCCCGCACCGGCCATGACGGAGGCACCGGTGATGAGACCGGCGAGTGCGCCGGGGGTGAGGCCCGCAGCGGCGGATCCGCCCGGGACGAGTGCGGGGGCGAGCATCACCGCGGCGAGCACCGCCGCCTGGGTGAGCACCCACGCGGCCGCCGCGCGGTGCCAGGGCCCGCGGACGGCGAGGACGAGCACCGTGGCGCTCGCGGCGAGCAGGCTCGTGACCAGCCAGGGCCAGGGCTGTCCCGGCGCGGGTGCGCTGAGGAGCGTGCTTGCACCGGCGGCGGCGGCCGTGAGCACCACCGCGGGGTAGGGCAGACGCACCGCGAGCAGCAGCGCGGCGCTGTGGGCGCCGGCCAGCAGCATGGCGAAGACCACGGGCACACCGTAGGCGGCGGCCGTGACCGGCCAGCCCACCGCCAGGAGGACGGCGGCGGAGAAGCCCGCCGCGATCCAGGTCCAGCCCTCGGCGGAAACACCGGTGGCCGAGGCCGCGGCAGCCGCGCCCTCAGGAGCCGTGCCGGTGGGTGCCGGGCTGAGGGCGGAACCTGCGGGCAGTGGCACGGTGGTGTCCTCGCCGACCGGATCTTCACCCACGGGCCTCCTACCCACGGGCACCGTGCCGGTGGAACCCGTGCCCGAATGCCCGCCGCTCAGCGCGGCCTGCGTCGTGAGCGCATCGAGGAGGGCGCATCCCCGGATGACGGGCGGCAGGCTCACGAGGAAGACGAGGCCGAGCACCGCGTTGCCGATCGCGTCGATGAGATAGCGCTGGCCGGTGTCCGCCGGCGCGAGCAGGCCGCTCACGTCGACCAGCAGGAGCGTGGCCAGCGCACCGTCTCCGTCCGAGTGGGGGAGGAACAGGCCCCAGAACCAGTAGGTGAGTCCGCCCAGGGCGCCTCCGACCCAGGCGACCGCCAGAACGAAGGTGACGAGGCGCAGCGGGAAGGCGACGAGGGTCTCGAAGAGGAGGTCCAGCCAGCGCCGCGGGTCCGCCATGATGCCGAGGACACCGCGGACACCGCGTCGCTGAGGACGGTACCGGGGTGCGGGGACCTCGGCGCCCCAGGCGCGGAGGCGGGCGCGGGAGAGACCGGCGAAGGCGGAGGCGAGCAGGAGGGTGAGCGGCAGGAGGCGCAGGCCCACCCACACCACCGCCGTGCCGATGCCTGCGGCCGTGAGCGGGACGAGGAGGCTGAAGGCGAGGGTGGACAGCACCATGCCGGGCAGCACGTAGGCGAGGTCGCGGAGCACGTGCGCGGGCGCGTACAGGCGGCGCGCGGGAAGAGCGCTCGCCGCCGGCGG
>NZ_JALAHB010000155.1 GCF_022712115.1 Brevibacterium sp.
CGGAGCTCGCCGCACCGCTGGCCGCGCCGCGGCCGCTGTTCGGCGAGGGATCCGGTGATGACGCGGTGACGCACAGCCTCGAGCGGCTCCAGGGGCTCTTCGGCCCGGACGCGGTGCGCGTGCCCGTGCTGCAGGGCGGACGCGATCCCGAGGAGACGGACCTCTGGACGCCCTGGCAGCAGCGCCCGCAGCCCCTGCGCGATCCGGCCGCGGCCTGGCCGGGAGCCGTCCCCCGTCCGCATCCCACCCGTGTGCTCCGCACGCCCGTGGAGCTGCTCGACGCCCGCGGCCGTGACGTCGTCGCCCGCCCGTCCGGACTGGACAGTGCCCCGGAGCTGCTGCGCATCCCCGGGGTGGGCGCACGGCGGGTGGTGGGCCACTCCGAGGTCTGGGCGGCGGAGATCGCCTGGCCGGAGCCTGTGGAGCGCCGCTACCTCAGCAGGCTGCAGGTGCTCTGCGAGGACGGCAGCGCCTACCTCCTCGCGCGGGAGCACGGCCGGTGGCGGCTGCGGGGGGAATACGCATGAACGGGGGAGAGCACGCATGAACGCACGCACACCCTGGTCCGAGCTCTCACACGCGCTGGCCTCCTGGGGTGAGGCGGACCGGAGCGAAGCGAACGGCTCGGACGCACCGGCGTTCTCCCGGCCGGACCGCTACGCGGGCAGGGAGCCCGAGGCCGCTGGGGAGTCCGCTCCCGAGGCCTCACCCCCTGCGCGCGGCGGCCTCCTGGGGCTGGGCTCGGTCCCCGGCCTCGCCCGGCTGCGCGCGGCACGAGACGCGGAGGCGGCCGGTGCGGAGCCGGGCGGCGAGGAGACCCGCTCCGCGCGCCCGTCCGCGCCGCGCTCCCATCCCGCACCGCTGCCCGCCCGCGCGCCCTATGCGGAGCTCCACGTCCACTCGGACTTCAGCTTCCTCGACGGCGCCTCGGACCCGGAGGAGCTGGTGGAGACCGCGGCCGCGGCAGGGCTCACCGGCATCGCGCTCACGGACCACAACGGCCTCTACGGGGCACCGCGGTTCGCCGCGGCGGCCGCGGCACACGGCATCGCCACCGTGTTCGGCGCGGAGCTCTCCCTCGGCCTCACCGCGCGCATCCCCGGGCAGGTCGACCCCGCCGCGGAGCACCTGCTCGTCCTCGCCCGCGGGGTGGACGGCTATCGCAGCCTGTCCGCCGCACTCACACGGGCCCACCTCGCGGGGGAGAAGAACCGGCCGGTGTTCGACCGGGAGGCGCTGCTGGCCCATACGCGCGAGTCCGGGCAGTGGCAGCTGCTCACGGGCTGCCGCAAGGGCGCACTGGGCCGGGCGCTGACGGACCCGCACGACCCGGACGGCGGCCTCAGCGTCCTCCGCCGCCTCCGCGACGCGGCGGGCCCGGACAACCTCGTCGTGGAGCTCACCCACGCGGGGCTACCCGGCGACGACAGGCGCATCCGCCACCTCGAGGAGCTCGCCGCACGTGCGCAGCTGCCGACCGTCGCCACCAACGCGGTGCACTACGCCACCCGCGCGCGGTTCCGGGACGCCGCCGTCCGCGCGGCCGTGCGCGCCCGCCGGCCGCTGGCGGAGATGACCGGCTGGCTCCCGCCCACGGCGGCCGCACGCATCCGCTCCGGCGAGGAGATGCTCGCCCGCTTCCCCCGCATCAGCGTGCAGAACGCCGCCGCGCTCGCCGCCGAGACCGCCTTCAGCCTCCGGCTCGCCGCGCCCGGCCTGCCCCATGCGCCCATCCCCGAGGAGAAGGCGGCCGCGGGCGTGACGGAGGCCCAGCACCTGCGCGACCTCGTGGAGGAGGGCACGCTCCGCCGCTACGGCACGCGCAGTGAGCGCCCGGACGCCTGGGCGCAGATCGAGGAGGAGCTGGACCTCATCGAGCGGATGGGGTTCTGCGGGTACTTCCTCATCGTCCACCACATCACGGAGTTCTGCCGCAGGGAGGACATCTACTGCCAGGGGCGGGGCTCCGCGGCGAACTCCGCCGTGTGCTTCGTCCTGGGGATCACCGCGGTGGACGCGGTGGAGTACACCCTGGTCTTCGAACGCTTCCTCACCCCGGAGCGCGAGGGCTACCCGGACATCGACATCGACATCGAGTCCGGCCGCAGGGAGGAGGTCATCCAGCACGTCTACGAGTTCTACGGCCGCGACCGCGCCGCACAGGTGGCCAATGTCATCACCTACCGCGCCAGGTCCGCCGTGCGGGACGCCGCGGCCGCCCTGGGCTACGAGCCGGGCCAGCAGGACGCCTTCTCCAAGGGGATGGACCGCTGGCGGAGCCTGCCGGAGCCGGAGGAGACGGAGATCCCGCTCACCGTCCTCGAATACGCCCGCGATCTGCTGAACACGCCCCGGCACATGGGCATCCACTCCGGCGGGATGATCCTCGCGGACCGGCCCATCGGGGAGGTGGTGCCCATCGAACCGGCGACCATGCCGGACCGCACCGTCGTCCAGTGGGACAAGGACGACTGCGCGGAGATGGGCCTGGTGAAGTTCGACCTGCTGGGGCTGGGCATGCTCACGGCCCTCCACGAGATGCTCGACCTCGTGGCCGCGCACACGGGCGAGCGCATCGACCGCGCGGAGATCCCGCCGGACGATCCCGCCACCTACGCCATGCTGCGCCGCGGCGACGCCGTGGGCGTCTTCCAGGTGGAGTCCCGCGCGCAGATCGCCACGCTGCCCAGGCTGGGGCCGGAGGAGTTCTACGATCTCGTCGTCCAGGTGGCCCTCATCCGCCCCGGGCCCATCCAGGGCGGCTCCGTCCACCCCTACATCCGCCGCAGCCGGGGTGACGAGACGCCCGTCTACCTCCACCAGCTGCTGGAGAACAGCATCGAACGGACCCTGGGCGTGCCGCTGTTCCAGGAGCAGCTCATGCAGATGTCGATGGACGTGGGCGGCTTCACCGGCCGGGACGCGGACGAGCTGCGCCGCGCGATGGGCGCCAAGCGCTCCGAGGCGGCGATGGCCCGGCTGGGCGACCGGTTCCTCGCCGGCGCGGCCCAGCGGGGTGTGCCGGCGGACGTCGCGGAGGAGATCTTCCGCAAGATCGCCGCCTTCGCGGACTACGGCTTCCCGGAGTCCCACGCCATGAGCTTCGCCAACCTCGTCTACCACTCCGCCTGGCTCAAGCGGCACCACCACGCCGCCTTCACCGCGGGCCTGCTGCGCGCCCAGCCCATGGGCTTCTACTCGCCGCAGTCCCTGCTGGCCGACGCCCGCCGCCACGGGGTGAGGGTCCTGCCGGTGTGCGTCAACCGGTCCGGGGCGCGGGCGGACCTGGAGCGGGATCCGGATTCCGAGGGCGGTTTCGCGATCCGGCTGGGCCTGGACTCCGTGCGCGGGCTGGGGAAGGAGGCCGCCGAGGCCGTGGTGGAGGTCCGCGGGGAGGATGAGTTCTCCTCCGCCGGGGATCTCGCCCAGCGCACGGGTCTGGGGAAGGCCGCCCTGGAGGGACTCGCGACGGCGGGCGCGCTGAGCTGCTTCGGCCTCGACCGCAGACGGGCGCTGTGGGTGGCGGGCGGGCAGGCCGGGGCCTCACCCGCGACCCTGCCCGGCACCTCGGGCCCGGTCTCCGCACCCGTCCTGCCCGACATGGACGCCTTCGAGGACACCCTCGCCCAGCTCTGGGCCACCGGGGTGACGGTGGACGGCTATCCCACCGAGGTGCTGCGGGAGCAGCTCACCGCCCGCGGCTACGGCTCCACGGCGGACGCGCTCGCCGCCGAGCCCCGCACCCGGGTGACGATCGCCGGGATCGTCACCCACCGCCAGCGCCCGGCCACGGCGGAGGGCCTGACCTTCTTCAACCTCGAGGATGAGGCGGGGATGCTCAACGTGGTGTGCACGGCCGGTCTGCTGCGCCGCTACCGGCGGATCGCACTGACGAAGAACGTCCTCGCCGTCACCGGGATCATCCAGCGTGCGGAGACGGCGGAGAGCACGGACGCCGTCGTGGTGAGCCTCTACGCGGACCGGCTCACGCCCATCCGGACGCAGCTGAACGTCCGCTCCCGTGACTTCCGGTAGCCGCGACGTCCAGCAGCGCACATGACGACAGATGACACCCCGAGCCCGTCCGGTCACGCGGAGGACCACCATGGTGCCATGACAGCCTTCGAGACGCTTCAGATCCACGCGGGCCAGGAGCCGGACGCGCAGACCGGGGCCCGGGCCCTGCCCATCTACCAGACCACCTCCTTCGTCTTCGACAGCCAGAAGACCGCCGCGGACCGCTTCGCGCTCGCAGAGCTGGGTCCCATCTACACGCGTCTCGGCAACCCCACGCATGAGACGGTGGAAGCGCGCCTCGCGGCGCTGGAGGGCGGCGTGGGCGCCGTGCTGCTGGCCTCCGGGCAGTCCGCGGAGTTCCTCGCGATCGCCAACATCGCCGGTGCAGGCGACCACATCGTCGCGAGCGCCAGCCTCTACGGCGGCACCTACAACCTGCTGGACGTGACCCTGCGCAAGCTGGGCATCGAGACGACGTTCGTCACGGACGCCGCGAACCCGCAGGCGTGGAAGGACGCGATCCGGGACAACACGAAGGCGCTGTTCGGCGAGACCATCGCCAACCCGCGCTCGGAGGTCCTCGACATCGCCGCCGTCGCCGCCGTGGCGCACGAGGCCGGTGTCCCGCTCATCGTGGACAACACCATCGCCACCCCCTACCTGCTGCGGCCCATCGAGCACGGCGCGGACGTCGTCATCCACTCGGCCACGAAGTTCCTGGGCGGGCACGGCACCTCCATCGCCGGCGTCGTCGTGGATGCCGGCAGCTTCGACTACGGCCGGTACCCGGAGCGCTTCCCCGGCTTCAACCAGCCGGACGCCTCCTACAACGGCCTCGTCTACGCGCGTGATCTGGGCGCGGACTCGCCGTTCGGCGCCAACGTCTCCTATCACCTCAAGCTGCGCGTGCAGCTGCTGCGCGACCTGGGTCCGGCGGCCTCGCCGTTCAACGCCTTCCTCATCGCCCAGGGCGTCGAGACGCTGAGCCTGCGCATGGAGCGCCACGTGGAGAACACGCAGAAGGTGCTCGCGTTCCTCGACGGGCACCCGCAGGTCGAGTCGATCCAGTACGCCGGGCACCCCTCCAGCCCGTCGTACGCACTCGCGCAGAAGTACACGCCCAAGGGGCCGGGCTCCGTGCTCGGCTTCACGCTCGCCGGCGGTTACGAGGCGGCGGTGAGGTTCGTCGACGCGCTCCGGCTGCACTCCTACGTGGCGAACATCGGCGACGTCCGCTCGCTGGCCATCCACCCGGCCTCGACCACGCACTCCCAGCTCTCCGAGGAGGCACAGCTCGCCGCGGGCGCCGGGCCCGCCTTCGTGCGCCTGGCGGTGGGCCTCGAGGGCATCGACGACATCCTCGCGGACCTGGAGCTCGGCTTCGCCGCGGCGAAGACTGCATGACGGCGATCATGCCTCCCACGGCGGTGGTGGCCGGCCACGCGCAGCACAGCGCAGCGCTGGGCGCGCTGCGGCTGGAGAGCGGCGAGGTCCTGGACGAGGTCACGCTCGCCTACGACACCTACGGCACGCTCGCACCCGGCGGGGACAACGCCGTGCTCGTCGAGCACGCCCTCACGGGGGACTCCCACGCGCACGAGTGGTGGCCGGGGCTCATCGGTCCGGGGCTCCCGCTGGACACCGATCGGTTCTTCGTCGTGTGCGCCAATGTGCTGGGAGGCTGCAGCGGGTCGACCGGCCCCACCAGCCTCGCACCGGACGGCTCGCCCTTCGGCGACCGCTTCCCGCACATCACGATCCGCGACACTGTGGCCGCGGAGCTGTGCCTGGCGGACCGGCTGGGCATCGACCGCTGGTATGCGGTCCTCGGGGGTTCGATGGGCGGGGCTCGGGCGCTCGAGACCGCGCTCATGGCACCGGAGCGGGTGGCGCGCACCGGGGTCGTCGCGGCCCCGGCCCACTCCGAGGCCGACCAGATCGCCTGGGGCCACATCCAGCTCCAGGCGATCCGGGCGGACCCGGTGGCCGGCCTCGGCATCGCGCGCCAGATCGCCCACCTCACGTACCGCGCGGATGCGGAGCTCAACCACAGGTTCGGTGCCCGGCAACAGGCGACCTCGGCGCCGGCGGAGCACGTGGGGGAGCGGTACTACTCCATCCAGAGCTACCTGGACCACCAGGCGGCCAAGCTGCAGCGCCGGTTCGACGCCGGCTCCTACGCGGTGCTCACGCAGGCCCTCATGGACCACGACGTCCGCCGGGGCCGTAGCCAGGATCTGCGCACCGCACTCGCCGGCGCCGGCGGGGAGTTCCTCGTCGCGGCGGTGAGTTCGGACCGTCTCTACACCCCGGAGCACGTGCGGCAGCTGGCCGAGGCCCTGCCCGGGGACGTGCCGTGCCGCATGATCCCCAGCTGGGCCGGCCCCGACGGCTTCCTCACGGAGGTGGAGCAGATCGGCGCGCTCTTCCGGGAGTTCCTGGCCGAGTAGTTGCGGAGCATGGACCTCGGCTCTTTGCACCGCCCACACCCCGAATCCTTGCAGCCGCCCACGCATAAGTGGGCGGCTGCGGGCATGTGCGGTGTGTGACGGAGTGGCTCAGCCGCGCTTCTCGGCGCGGCGGCGCAGCTCCTTCTCGTCGACCGGCCAGTCCGCCTGGGCGCGTGCCCGCCGGTAGTACTCCCGGGCCTCGGCCTGCCGGATGCTCTCCGCGTCCTCGGCGATGGGAGCCCGGCGCTGCTGAGGACCGTAGCCGAACGCGGCGACGAGCTCCTGGGCGTCCGCGGCGAGCTTGGCGCACAGCCGGTTGACGGTCTCGTCGATGAGCCGGGCGCGGGCCATCGGCATGCGCCCGTACATGAGGTGCCAGGACAGGTGCCGCTGGATGAGCGTGAGGCCGTAGAGGTCGCGGATGCGGCGCAGGGCCTTCGCCTCCGCCGGAGCGCGCCCAGCGTCCTCGAGCCGGTGCATCTCCGCATTGAGGCTGCGCCACTTCAGCAGCTCCACGTAGGCGATCGCGGCCTCCACGAGTTCGTTCTGGTGGCGGTTGAACAGGGCCGCACCGTCAGCTGTGCTCATCTTCGCCGCCGGGCGCAACGCCTGAGCGAGGCCCGCGACCATCGTCTCCACGCGGTCGGCCAGCAGCGCCTCCTGCACCTTGCCGGAGCGGATCCTCTTCTCCTTCACCGGCGCGGTGACGAGGTCGCCGATGGCCCGGCCCACGTTCGCCAGACCCGTGCGGTAGAGCGTGTGCTCCGCGGCCTGGGCGCCCAGGAAGCGGGCGGCTCCACCGAAGTCGATGTCCTTGAACTCCGCGGCGTAGTCCTGCAGGAGGCGCTTGCCCACCAGCTGCAGGAGGACGGTGTTGTCGCCCTCGAACGTGGCGTAGACGTCGAGGTCCGCGTGCAGCCCCACGAGCCGGTTCTCCGCCATGAAGCCCGCGCCGCCGCAGGCCTCGCGGCACTCCTGGATCGTGTCCAGCGCGGCGCGGGTGCTCAGCGCCTTGAAGCCGGCGGCCTGGGTCTCGAGCACCTGCCGGGCCTCATCGGAGTCGTCCTCGCCGGAGAACACCGCCTCGAAGGAGTGCAGCAGGGTCTCGTGGGCGAGGCCGTGGGCGTACGCCTCCGCCAGCAGAGGCATGAGCCGCCGCTGGTGGCGCTGGTACTCCAGCAGCCGGGTCTCCTCCACGGGCGAGGCCGAGGCGAACTGGCGGCGCTGGCCGGCATAGCGCACCGCGATGTCGAGGGCGAGCTTCTGTGCCACGACCGCCGCGCCGTCGAGGGAGACGCGCCCTTGGACCAGCGTGCCCAGCATGGTGAAGAAGCGGCGGCCGGGGGACTCGATGGGGGAGGAGTACTCGCCGTCGGCCGCGACCGCGCCGTAGCGGGTGAGCAGGTTCTCGCGCGGCACGCGCACGGCGTCGAAGGCGAGGCGGCCGTTGTCCACGCCCAGCAGTCCGCCCTTCTTGCCGTCGTCCTCGACCGTGACGCCGGGCAGCGGGGTGCCGTCCTCATCGCGGATCGGCACGACGAGGGCATGCACGCCGTGGTTCACGCCGCGGGTGACGAGCTGGGCGAAGACCACGGCGGCGCGGCCGTCACGGGCGGCATTGCCGATGTACTCCTTCGTCGCCGCGCGGAAGGGGGTGTGGAGTGAGAACTCACCGGTCTCCGGCTCGTACGTCGCAGTGGTGCCCAGCTCCGCGACGTCCGAGCCGTGACCGATCTCCGTCATCGCGAAGCAGCCCAGCAGACGGCCGGAGACGGCGTCGTCGAGCCACTTCGCGTGCTGCTCCTCGTTGCCCAGGTGCTGGATGGCGCCGGCGAAGAGCCCGAACTGCACGCCGGCCTTGATCTGCAGGCTGGGCGAGGCGGTGACGAACTCCTCGAACCCGGCGACGTACTCGGCGTGCGTGTTCCGCCCGCCCATCGACTCCGGCAGCGGCAGCCGGGTGAGGCCGGAATCGCTCACCAGGCTCACGGCGGCGGTCGTGGCCGCCCGCAGCTCCTCCAGGGTGCCCTCCGCGGGCAGATGGGCGCGCGGGTCGGCTGCGGTCTCACGGCCTCGGCGGCGGGCGGCGGCCCAGGTGCCGTCGAGCACCGCGCCCAGCACGGCGGGGTCCAGTGCGTTCGTCTCCACTCTGCGTCCTTCCATCGGGGTGTCCTCTCGGGTGTCTGTGGTCAGTCGGGTGTGCGCGGACGTGAGGCCCAGAGCCAGTCGGCGAGCTGCGCCGTGAAGTCCTCCGGGTCCGTGGGGGCGTCCAGCCAGGCGGCCGTGCAGCTGCGGACGAAGCCCACGGCGCCCTGGGCCCACATCCGCCCCTCTGCGTCCGTCAGGCCCATGCGCGCGCAGAGCAGCGACGCCACGTCGGTGTGGAGCGCGCCGCTGCCGGTGTCCGGGGTGAGCGCGGAGTCGCAGAAGCGGTAGACGCCGGGGGAGCGCAGGCCCAGGCCCACGAGCGCGGCGATCATCGATCGCAGGCTGCGATAGGGGTCCGCCTCCGCCTGGCCGGCCTCGTCGATGGAGGTGCGGATGACACCGGTCGCCCAGTCCGCCATCGCACGCGTGAGCCCGTTCCTGTCGCCGAAGTACCGGTAGAACACCGTCTTCGAGGTGCCCGTCGTCTCCGCGAGGGCGTCCATCGAGAGGGACTCGCCGTGCGCGTCGATGGCCTTCCGCACGGAGCGCAGCAGCTCCCGTCTGCGGGTGCGCCGGTGGGCGTCCCACCGGGAGCTGCGCCCGTCGAGGGTGTCCTGTTTCATGTGACTGACGGTATCAGGTACTCTCGGTACCGGTGAAACCGCTCACAGAGTCCACACTCCAGGCCTCCAAGGGAGAGAACATGACGACGACCCAGCCCCAGCACATCCGCCGCGCGGCGATCCTGGGCGGCAACCGCATCCCGTTCGCCCGCGCCCACAAGGAGTACGCGCGGGCCTCGAACCAGGACATGCTCACCAGCGCCCTCGACGGGCTCGTCGCCCGGTTCGGCCTCGCCGGCGAGAGACTGGGCGAGGTCGCCGGCGGTGCGGTGCTCAAGCACTCCAAGGACCTCAACCTCACGCGCGAGGCGGTGCTCGGCTCGGCGCTCGCCCCCACCACGCCGGCCTTCGACCTCGGCCAGGCCTGCGCCACCGGCCTGGAATCCGTCGTGACGATCGCGCAGAAGATCCGCCTGGGCCAGATCGAGTCCGGGATCGGAGCGGGGGCGGACTCGGCCTCGGACGCCCCCATCGCGGTGAGCGAGGAGCTCCGCCAGGTCCTCCTCGAGATCAACCGGACGAAGACCATCTCCCAGCGCCTCAAGGCGATCGCGCGCCTGCGCCCCTTCGATCTGGCCCCGCAGGCCCCGTCCAACGGCGAGGCGCGCACCGGCAAGTCGATGGGCGAGCACCAGGCGCTCACCACCGCGGAGTGGGGCATCACCCGCGAGGACCAGGACGCGCTCGCGCTCGCCTCCCACCGCAACTTCGCCGCCGCCTGGGACCGCGGCTTCTTCGACGACCTCGTCACCCCGTACCTGGGCGTCACCCGCGACACCAACCTGCGCCCGGACTCCACACCGGAGTCCCTGGCGAAGCTCTCACCGGTGTTCGGACGTGAGCTGCGTGCGGAGCCCACGATGACGGCCGGCAACTCGACCCCGCTCACGGACGGGGCCTCGGCGGTCCTGCTCGCCAGTGAGGACTGGGCGGCAGAGCACGGCCTCACGCCGCTGGCCTACCTCACGGATGCGGAGGCGGCCGCCGTGGACTTCGTGGACGGCGAGGAGGGCCTGCTCATGGCGCCGGCCTACGCGGTGCCGCGGCTGCTGGAGCGCAACGGCCTCACCTTCGCGGACATCGACGTGTTCGAGATCCACGAGGCCTTCGCCTCCACCGTGCTCTGCCACCTCGCGGCCTGGGAGAGCGAGGAGTTCTGCAGGGAGAAGCTGGGCCTGCCGGGCGCACTGGGCCGCATCGACCGTGCGAAGCTCAACCCGAACGGCTCCTCGCTGGCCGCCGGACACCCGTTCGCGGCCACGGGAGGCCGCATCGTCGCCTCCGTCGCCAAGCACCTCCACGAGACGGGCCAGCAGCGCGCCCTCGTCTCCATCTGCGCCGCCGGCGGCCAGGGTCTCACCGCGATCATCGAAGCCTGAGCACGCACACATCCACGTCTGGCACTCATGAAGTCTGGAAGGGAACCCCTCATGGCCGACTCTCACCCCCACGACCGGTACACGGAGCTCGCGAACGGGCCGCTCAAGCTCCTCGTGAAGAAGCTGGGCCTGCCCGCTCCCGTGCCGCTGCGGCGCATGGCCGACGGCGCCTATCTCTCAGAGCCCGTCCTCGTGCTCGGGCCCTCTGCGGCGGCGGACGCCTACGCGCAGCTGCTCCTCGACAACGGCTTCGACGTCCGGCGCACCCCCACCTCGGAGAAGCTGCAGGCGGTGCTCGCCTTCCTCGACGAGGCGGCGGCACCCGGCGACCTCTCCGGCACCGCGCTCGAGGTGGGCGGAGCGCTGCGCAGCCTCACGAGGTGCTCCCGCGTCATCACCTTCTCCCGCATGCCCGGCACCGCGGCACACCCCTCGACGGAGATCGACCCCGCACTCGCGGCCGCTCGCAACGGCGTCACGGGCCTCACCCGCTCACTGGCCCACGAGATGCGCGCAGGCGGGACCGCCAACGGCATCGTCGTGGCCGATGGCGTGCCGATGGACGCCCCCAGCGCACGCGCCGCGCTGTGGTTCCTGCTCTCGTCCAAGTCCGCCTACGTCTCCGGTCAGTTCCTCGAGGTGGGCACCGAGGCCGGTGCAGACGTGACCGCGCAGGAGTTCGCGGGCCGCACCCTCGCCGGGCGCACCGCCGTGGTCACCGGGGCCGCGCGGGGGATCGGCGCGGCGATCGCCGCCACCCTGGCCCGCGAGGGCGCGCACGTGCACGGCGTGGACGTCCCGCAGGCCGGTGACGCCCTCGCGAAGACGATGAACGCGGTGGGCGGCCGGGCGCTCCAGCTCGACATCACGGACCCGGAGGCCGGCAGCGCCATCGCCGCCCACGTGGGCGGGCCCGTCGATCTCCTCGTCAACAACGCCGGCATCACCCGCGACAGGATGCTCGCGAACATGGACGCCGGCCGCTGGGACTCCGTGCTCGGCGTCAACATCGAGGCGCAGCTGCGGCTGGGCGCCGGGCTCACCGAGGCGGGCGCCTGGGGGATGACCCCGCACGTCGTCTCGCTGGCCTCGATCTCCGGGATCGCCGGCAACCGCGGGCAGACCAACTACTCCGCATCCAAGGCGGGCGTCATCGGGATGACCGCGGCCTCGGCGGCGCAGTTCGCCCGGCTGGGCGGCTCCGTCAACGCGGTGGCTCCGGGGTTCATCGAGACGGAGATGACGAAGAAGGTCCCCGTGCTCACCCGCGAGCTGGGGCGCCGCATCTCGAGCCTGCAGCAGGGCGGTCTGCCCCAGGACGTCGCGGAGGCCATCGCGTTCCTCGGCTCCGACGCGGCGACCGGCATCAACGGCTCCACGCTGCGCGTGTGCGGCCAGAACATGATGGGGGCCTGATGCTGAAGACCTATGCGAAGGGTGCCGCGCAGAGTGCACGCCTCCGCCTCCGGCCCGCGGCCGGCGGCGATCTCAGCCGTGTGGCCGGTGACGCCTCACCGCGCCGGGTCCGGGAGTTCACCGCGGAGGCGCAGAAGGTGGCGGAGTTCTGCCGCGTGGTGCACGAGCCGGTGGCCGATGCCGTCCCCGTCACCTATCTGCACGCAGAGGCGTTCGAGGAGTCGATGGAGCTCATGAGCGCACGGGAGTTCCCGCTGCCGCTCGTCGGCATGGTCCATCTGGCGAACACCGTCACGCAGCACGAGCCCGTGCGAGTGGGGGAGGCGGTCCGTGCGACCGTCTGGATCGAGGAGATCCGCGCCCACGCCAAGGGGACCGAGGTGGTCGTCGCAACCCGCTTCGAGGTGGCCGGCAGGCTGCGGGTGGAGGAGACCTCGACGATGCTCGCCAAGGGCGTGCACGTGCGCGGGGCCGCCGAGGCCGTGGTGCGCGAGCGCCGGGAGTTCACGCCCGGCACCCCCGTCCTGCAGTGGCGCTTCACCGGCGGCGATGCGTCCGCCTACGCGCGGGTGTCCGGCGACAGGAACCCCATCCACCTCAGCGGGGCGGCCGCCAAGGCTTTCGGCTTCCCCACGCGGATCGCCCACGGCATGTACACCGCCGCCCGTGCGCTCGCCGCGGCGCAGGTCCGCACCCGGCCGTTCACCTGGGAGGTGGAGTTCGCCTCGCCGGTGCTGCTGCCCGCGCGTGTGGACGTGGGAGTGCGCAGGGTGCGGGGCGAGGGCGAGCACGGCGCTGAGGTGCTCGAGACGGAGGTGCTCGAGACCGAGGTGTGGAGCCCGAAGAAGGGGAAGCTGCACATGCGCTCACGCCTGGAGCTGTCCTGAGGGCCCTCCCCGCAGATGCGGGTGAGAGGTCGCTCACAGAGCGGCCGCACCGGCTTTGACCTGCGAGGAAGCGCGTGTAGAGTTCTTTCCGTTGCCCGCGCGGGTGGCGGAATAGGTAGACGCGCTAGCTTGAGGTGCTAGTGTCCAATTTATCGGACGTGGGGGTTCAAGTCCCCCTCCGCGCACAGCTCGCAGAAGCGCCGCAGGGTCGCATGGATCCGGCGGCGCTTCTGCGATTCACGCTCCGCCGTTCCGGGGTGCACGGCAGGCACGCAAGCGGGGGCTCGGCGATTTGCGCTCTGCAGGAGCCGCTGTGTAAGGTTGCGATGTTGCCTGCGCGGGTGGCGGAATAGGTAGACGCGCTAGCTTGAGGTGCTAGTGTCCACATTATCGGACGTGGGGGTTCAAGTCCCCCTTCGCGCACAGACTGCGACATCGCACAGAGACGGTGCCGCACACAGAGAGGCCTTCGGCTCGGGAGACATTCCGGTCCGGAGGCCTTCCTTCATCCCGGCGGCCTCTCTGGGGCATGCCGCTCGTCACCGCAGGAGAGGAAGCCGTGCACTCCGTCCTCGTGGGTTCCGACTCCTCCGGTTCCGTCGTCCTCGTCGACCTCGACGGGGACGGAGTGCCCGGCCGCCGCGATCGGGTCTCCACGGCGGACCTTCCAGAGGCGATCGCCGCACGCGAGCGCACGGTGCGACCCCGCTGGGTGTGGAGCGACACCTCGGTGTGGTACCCACAGCTGCTCGCCGCGGGCGTGCGCGTGGACCGGTGCCACGACCTCCGCCTCTGCCACACGATCCTCTCCCGCACTGCGGCCGTGCGCCACCATGCGCCCCTGCGCGAGGATCCGCGCTGGGAGGCGCCCCCGGCCTCGGCCTCGGCGGCGGAGCCCGGCGACGGGGAGGCCCTCTTCGACTACACCGGCCCCGGCGGCACGGCGCGGGAGGTGCCCCACGATCTCGATTCCGCCCTCGCGGAGCATGCCCGGCACCTCACGGCACTCCGGGAGGCGGACGACCCCGCACGCGCACGTTCGCTGCGTCTCCTCCTCGCCGCGGAGTCCGCCGGCGGGCTCATCGCCGAGGAGCTGCGCGGCGCGGGCGTCCCGTGGGACGTGGATGAGCACGACCGGATCCTCACCGAGGCGCTGGGGCCGCGCCCACAGTTCGATGCGAAGCCCGCGCGCATGCAGGCGGTGGCCGAGGAGGTCCGCCGCGCCCTGGGCGATCCCCGCGCGGAGCTCGACTCGCCGGTGAAGCTCGTGAAGACGCTCCGGCGCGCCGGCATCGCGGTCTCCTCGACCTCGCAGTGGGAGCTCCAGCAACATGAGCACCCCGCCATCGGTCCGCTGCTGCACTACAAGAAGCTGGCGCGCCTCCTCACCGCCAACGGCTGGTCCTGGCTGGCCGCCTGGGTGCACGACGGCCGCTACCGCCCGGTCTACGTGCCCGGCGGCGTGGTGACGGGGAGATGGGCCTCGACCGGCGGGGGAGCGCTGCAGATCCCCCGGCAGCTGCGCCCGGCCCTGCGTGCCGACCCCGGCTGGAAGCTGGTCTCTGCGGACGTCGCGCAGCTGGAGCCGCGCGTCCTCGCGGCGATGGCCGGGGACCGGGCGATGGCCCAGGCCGCCGCGGGCGCGGATCTCTACTCCGGGATCGTGGCGACCGGTGCCGTGTCCTCGCGGGACGAGGCGAAGACCGCGGTTCTGGGCGCCATGTACGGCGGCACCACCGGCGCGAGCGGGGTGCTGGTCCCGCGTCTGCGTGGCGCGTTCCCCGCCGCGATGGGGCTCGTGGACCGTGCCGCGGCGCTGGGGGAGCGCGGCGACGTCGTGAGCACCTGGCTGGGCCGCACCTCGCCGGAGCTGCCGGAACCGGATGCGGAGGCGGACCCGGAGCGCGCCCGGCGCGTCTCCCGCGAGCACGGCCGGTTCACCCGCAACTTCGTCGTACAGGGCACGGCGGCCGAGTGGGCGCTCGCGTGGCTGGCGTTCCTGCGCACGCGACTGGCCGCCCTGCCGGAGGACGTCGAGGCACCGCCGGCCACGGCCTCGGGCCCGGTGTTCGCCCGGCGCGCACACCCCGTGTTCTTCCTCCACGACGAGGTCATCGTCCATGCTCCGGCCTCCCAGGCGGAGGCCGCCGCCGAGGCCGTGCGCGCAAGTGCGGTGGAGGCCGGCCGCCTCCTCTTCGGGAACGCGCCGGTGGACTTCCCCCTCGACCTGCGCATCTCCGAACGCGCGGACAAGGGCGCGGAGAAGGAGAGCCCTCGGGAGGGAGAGGTGTCCGTGTGATCGAGGGCATACTCTCCGAGGTTGTCGCTGCCGCGCCCGGCTGTGTACGCTCATCCGTGTTGCCCGCGCGGGTGGCGGAATAGGTAGACGCGCTAGCTTGAGGTGCTAGTGTCCAATTTATCGGACGTGGGGGTTCAAGTCCCCCTCCGCGCACAAGTCGCAGAAGCGCCGCAGGATCGCACAGATCCGGCGGCGCTTCCGCCATTCGCGACTGCCGATGCCGCGGGATACCCGCGCCCGGGGACATGTCAGATCCGCGTTGCTGCCGCAGCCCCCTATTCCGCCCGCGGCATCGGCCTGCCCCACAGGCGCATGTGCCAGCTGGGCGGGCGGCGGTCCGCCCAGTGCCGCTCCACCGCCTCCTCGTAGGCGCCCACGAGCGCCTCGGTGGAGGTCCGCCAGGAGCTGGCCTCGGCCTCCGCGCGTCCTCCTGCGGACAGGCGTGCGGCCAGCTGCGGGTCGTCGAGGACGCGCATCGCCTTCCGCGCCAGGTCGTCCGCGTCGTGCGGCTCGAACAGGAGACCGCCCACGCCGTCGCGCACCGCGAA
>NZ_JALAHB010000156.1 GCF_022712115.1 Brevibacterium sp.
CCCCGTCCGCTGGACGGGGCCGACCGCTAGGGTGGGTGAATGGCCACTCTTCTGCGCATCGACAGCAGCATCTCCGGCGAGGCATCGTTCTCCCGCCGGCTCACCGCGGCGTTCGCCCACAGCTGGGCTGAGGCCGGGGGAGAGGTCGTCACCCGCGACCTGCACGCGGAGCAGATCCCGCATCTGCCCCATCCCGGACTGCACTTCCCGCACCGCGAGGGAGTGCCTGAGGACAGCCCCGGACGTGCCCTGCAGGACGAGCTCATCGAGGAGGCGCTCGCCGCGGACGCCTTCGTGATCGGCGCTCCGCTGTACAACTACTCCGTGCCCTCGACGCTGCGCGCATGGACGGACTATCTCCACGTTCCCGGACGCACCGCCGGCACCCCGGCCTCGGCCGGACCCCTGGCGGGCCGGCCCGTGGTCCTCCTCTCCACCCGGGGCGCGGCCTACGACCAGCCGGGCCAGGAAGAGCTGCTGGACCATGCGGTCCCCGCTCTGCGGGCCCTTCTGGGCAGTGCCTTGGGAATGGACGTGGAGGCGATCACGGTGGACCGGACGCTTGCCGAGGTCATCCCCGCGCTGGACCGGGAACGCGCCTCCGCGCTCTTCGCGGACGCGCTGGACCGCGCCTCCGCCCGAGGCCGTGAGCTGGCCGCGTCCCTGCTCTGACCCCGTGACCGCGCGTTCCGGTACTGCGGCCGTGCGGGTCGCCCTCGTCGTCAACCCGATCCACCGGCGCGGTCGCAGGGTCGCCCGCGCCCTCGTGGCACTGTGCAGGGATCATGCGGCGACGGTGCGCGTACACCTGACCAGCCCTGCGCGCCCCGCCGGCCGCGGTCTGCTCGCCGGTGCGGAGGAACCCCGGCCCGACCTCGTGGCCGCAGTGGGCGGCGACGGTACCGTGCGAGAGGTCGCAGGAGCGCTCTCACGCGAAGGCGTGTGCATCCCGCTGCTCCCCGTCCCCACCGGCACCGCGGATCTGTACGCGCTCAACGTGGGCATCCGCTCCGCGGCCCACGCCGGCGCACTGCTCGAGGAGTTCTTGCGCGCGGCGGGTGAGGGGCACGGCGCTGCGCGGCGAGCGAGTGCGGACAGACGGTCCGGTGCGGCAGGGCAGGGGAGCGTGACGGGGAGTGACGGTGCCCGGCGCGTCCTCGCTGCTGCGCGTGACTGCGACCTCGGGCTGATCCGGTTCGTTCGCCCGGACGGCGGGCGCACGCCGGAGATCCCCTTCCTCGTCGATGCGGGGATGGGCGGCAGCGCGCAGGCCCTCCTGCGCACCCCTGCCCTCGCGAAGCGACTGCTGGGGGCAGGAGGATACGCGGTCGGCGCCGCACGGGTCCTGCTGCGCCCGCCTGTGCAGTTCGATATCCGCATGCCCGGGAACCTGCCCGAGGCCGCGCCCCGGTCGACGCATCTCTCCGCCTGGTCGGTGGAGCTCGGCGGAATCCGTTCGGTGCCCGGGCGCATCACCGTCTTTCCCCACGGTGGTCCTGGAACGGGCGGCCTTGCCCTGCTCGCGGTGCGCGGGGAGGCGGTGCCGTGGCGGTGGCCGCAGGTGTTCGCCGCGGGATTCCGGGGCGGGTACGGAGGTTCTGCGGTTCTGCACCGGGAGTCGGCCTCGGCGGCGGAGGTGAGGGCGGAGCATCCCGTGCCCGTGCACGTCGACGGTGAGGACGCAGGCTGGGCGAGCGCGGCGACCGTCCGCGTTCTTCCCGGTGCGCTCGCCGTCCTCGCTCCCGGATCGCCGTGGCGGTGAGGTCCATGCCTCCGCATAGGCTGGGCGCATGAGCGAATCTCCGTCCGGTGTTCCGGCCCATGCCGATGCCTCTGCGTCCCAGCCCGCGGACATCGATCCGCGGCGCTTCGCAGCCGCCTTCCAGCAGTTCCTCGAGACGACGGCACTCCTCGCCGGCGAGGAGGGGAGGGAGCGCTTCCCGGCGGTGCTCGGTGAGCACCTGGGGGTGAGTCCGCGGTCGCTGGATCCCGTGCGGCAGGAGTTCCCCGACTGGCGGTGGGCGGACGTGGACGCCGCACTGGACTCCCTCGCCGTGCTCCAGGACCTGCGCGGCGTTCTCCCCTCGGACGAGGCCTCGGGGCTCAGCGATCTGCTGACCAACCAGTACGGCAGCTACGAGCTGGGTGCGGTGGAGCGCACCGCGGTGCCGGTCGGCCCCGGCACGGTGAGGCACGTCGCCACGAACGCCCTGCGCCTGTTCGAGGTGGACGGCACCCCCGTGGTCGTCTTCGCCACGCGGAGCCGCCCGCACATGGGCGGAGGCGACGGCGGTGCGATCGTCGTGGAGGTGCTGTGCCCGGACGAGCGCATGGCCCGGTCGGTGCTTGCCGATGTCGACGCCCATGTGCGGGAGAACTCGGTGCTCCGCGGCCAGGTGGTGAGCTTCGTGGACGGCGGGTTCGATTCCGACTCCGTGGGCATCGAGTTCCACGCTCGTCCGCGTGTCCGCGCAGAGGACCTGATCCTGCCGGAGGGCGCCCGCGAAAGGGTGGAGGCCGCCGTGCTGGGGATGAGCGCCAACGCCGCGGAGCTCCGTGCGGTGGGGCAGCATCTCTCCCGCGGAGTGCTCCTCTACGGCCCGCCGGGAACGGGGAAGACGCACACGGTCCGGTACCTCCTCTCGCAGTCTCCGGACACCACGGCGATCCTGCTCCAGGGCGAGGCACTCTCGCGGATCCGGCAGGCGGCGGCGACTGCGAAGTCCCTGGGGCGGGCGATCATCGTGCTCGAGGACGCGGATCTCATCGCCGCCGACCGTGACTTCAGCGAGGGTGAGCGCTCCGTCCTCTTCGACGTGCTGGACATCCTCGACGGGCTCGACGAGGACGCGGACATCGCGTTCCTCCTCACCACCAATCGGGTCGACGTGCTGGAGGAGGCGCTCGCACTGCGGCCCGGTCGGATCGACCTGGCGGTCGAGGTGCCGCTGCCCGCCCGTGCGCTCCGCGAACGGCTCTTCGCCCGCTACGCTCGGGAGCTTCCGGTCACGCCCGCCGGCATCGCAGCCGCAGCCGAGGCCTCTGCCGGCACCACCGGTTCGTTCGCCAAGGAAGCGGTGCGGCGGGCGGTCCTGGACGCCCTCGCCGCGAATGCGGAGGCCGATGATGCACGTCTGCTCACGGCGGTCCATGCGCTGATGTCCGAGGCTGCTGAACTCCGGCAGGCGATGGGACGGGACGCCCTGCAGGCAGAAGACGGCGAGTTCCCGGACGAGGAGCCGGACGACGAGGAGTTCGATGACGGACAGGATGAGCCCGGATGGGATGCGGGAGGGCCGGACGACGGCGGAGGGCGGGTCCCCGACGAAGCC
>NZ_JALAHB010000157.1 GCF_022712115.1 Brevibacterium sp.
ACCCACCCGGCCATCCGGGACGTGCAGGTCGTGGGCGTGCCGGACGAGAAGTACGGCGAGGAGCTGCTCGCCTGGGTCATCCTCCGCGAGGGCTACGAGACCCTCACCGCCGAGGAGGTCCGCGAATTCGCCGCCGGGAAGCTCGCCCACCAGAAGATCCCGCGGTACGTGGAGGTCCGGGAGTCCTTCCCGATGACGGTGTCCGGCAAGATCCGCAAGGTGGAGCTGCGCCGCGAGGGCGAGGCGGTGGTGCGGGACTGAGCCGGGTCCGGGGCGCGGGGGAGACCGGGGCCGAGGCTAGGGTGAAGGCATGAGTTCTGCCTCCCCTTCTCCCGCCTCCGCCCGGGTCTCCGATCCCGTGCAGCCTCCCGTCGCACCGTCGCGGCCCCGGCCCCGGACCCACCATGGCCACACCTTCTGGGACCCGTACGAGTGGATGCGGGACACGGACTCCGCGGAGGTCCGCGCCCACCTGGAGGCGGAGAACGCCCACACACAGGCACGCACTGCCCACCTCGCGGACCTGCGGGAAGAGGTCTTCTCGGAGATCGTCTCCCGCGTGCGGCTCACGGACATGAGCGTCCCCGTGCGGCTGGGCGCGTGGTGGCTGTTCACCCGCAGCGAGGAGGGGAAGGACTACCGGGTGCACTGCCGCGTGCCCGCCCGGCCGGGGGACTGGACCCCGCCGGAGGTGGACCCCGGGCGAGCGCTCCCCGGGGAGCAGGTCCTCCTCGACTGCAACGCCGAGGCCGCCGGCACGGACTTCTTCTCCCTCGGCGCGCTGTCCTGCTCCCATGACGGCTCCCGGATGGTCTGGGCCGTGGACACCACGGGCGACGAGCTCTTCACGCTCCGCATCCGCGACCTGACCACCGGCGCGGACCTGCCGGAGACGATCGCGCGCACCTTCGCAGGTGCGGAACTGGACCCTGCCGGCGAGCACGTCTACTACACCACCGCGGACGAGGCCTGGCGGCCGCACCGGCTCTGGCGTCACCGCGTGGGCACCTCCCCGGCCGAGGACGAGCTGCTCCTCGAGGAACCGGATGAGAGCTTCTGGCTGGGCTTCGACCTCAGCCGCTCCGGGGCCTTCGCCCTCGTCTCCTCGCAGTCGAAGAACACGAGCGAGTGGTGGACCCTGGACCTCCGCACCCCGGGTGCGCGGCCGGTCCCCGTCCTGCCCCGCGAGGAGGGCGTGGAGTACTCCGTGGAGCACTGCGTGCGCGGCGGCGAGGACCGGCTCCTCCTCACCCACAACAGGGAGCGGCGCAACTTCTCGATCGTCGACGTGCCGCTCACGGACCCGCAGGCGGCCGGGATCCCCGTGGCCGGAGCGCTCACGGAGGAAGCGGCGGGGGCGCGCATCGAGGGGGTCGACGCGTTCGCGGACTTCCTCGCCGTGAGCTTCAGGCAGGGCGGGTTCGCACGGGTGGGCATCGTCTCCTGGTCCGGCGGCGCGGGCCGCGGAGTCTGGGGCCCAGTACGGGAGATCCGGCCCGCGGACTCCGCGCTCGGCACCACCGTCCCCGTGCAGAACCTCGCCTGGGATCAGCCGCACGTGCGGGTGAGCCACGAGAGTTTCGTGGAGCCCCACAGCATCCTCGATGCGGATGCCGCCACCGGCGCGCTGCGGCTGCGCCGCCGGCAGGAGGTGCTGGGAGGCGTGGACACCGCGGACTATGCGCAGCGGCTGGACTGGGCGGAGGCCGCCGACGGCACCCGGATCCCGGTCAGCCTCGTCTGGAAGCCGTCCGCCGTGGGAGCGGGGGAGCCCGCGCCCACTGTCCTCTACGGCTACGGCTCCTACGAGACGAGCATGGACCCCTACTTCTCCGTGGCCCGGCTGAGTCTGCTGGATCGAGGCGTCGTCTGGGCGGTCGCGCATGTCCGGGGCGGCGGCGAGCTGGGGCGGAGCTGGTACGAGCAGGGCAGGCTGGAGCACAAGCAGAACACGTTCTCGGACTTCGCGGACGCGGCGCGGCACCTCATCGCCGCCGGCCTCACCACCCCGGACAGGCTGGCGGCGATGGGCGGCTCCGCCGGCGGTCTGCTCATGGGGGCGGTGGCGAACCAGGCACCGGAGCTGTTCGCGGCGATCCTCGCGGACGTGCCCTTCGTGGACCCGCTCACGAGCATCCTCATGCCGGAGCTGCCGCTGACCGTCGTCGAATGGGACGAATGGGGCGATCCGCTCCACGACCCGGAGGCCTACGCGCGGATCCGCGCGTACTCGCCGTACGAGAACGTCACCGAGCAGCGCTATCCGCGGATCCTCGCGGTCACCTCCCTCCACGACACGCGCGTGCTCTGCGTCGAGCCCGCGAAGTGGACCGCGCGCCTGCGGGAGGTGGGGGCGGACGTGCTGCTCAGGACCGAGATGTCCGCCGGTCACGGGGGAGCCTCCGGCCGCTACGGCGCCTGGCGGGACACGGCGTTCGAGTTCGCCTGGCTGCTGGAGGCGATCGGTGCCGGCGCGGCAGGGGACTGAGGCATGCTGGCAGGCGACCACCTCCGGCAGACGGCGGCCTTCGTCGCTGCCCTCGTGCTCACCGCGGCGCTGCTGCTCCTCGGCTTCACCGACGGCGCCGCGCAGATCCGCGCCGCGCTCGAGGGCGCGGAGGGCCGGCCGTGGCCGGACACCGCGAGACTGCTGGTGCGGACGGCGGCACCGACGGCCTTCCTCGTGTTCTGGGTGCTGTTCTCAGGGCTGTACTGCGCTCTCACCCACCGGGTGCACGCACGCCTGAGGCCGGAGGAGCTGCGGCGGCTCGGCGCGGAGCAGCATGCCGCCCCCGTGCGCTGGTGGCACTCGCTGCTGGGTTCGAACAGCGCGGAGAACTTCACGCTGGCGGCCTCCGTCGTCTCCGCCGCGCTCGTCCTCGCGATCGCCCAGTCCGGCCGGCTGCGGGAGGAGCCCACGCTCGTCCTCCTGGGCTTCGGTGCCGCGGCGGGTTCGTGGGCGGTGATGGCGTACTCGTTCGCGCTGCGCTACCAGCGGCTGCACGCGGCGGGTGCGCGGATGGACTTCCCCGTGCCCGGTGAGACGCGCTTCGGCGACTATCTCACGCACTCCGTCTTCGTCTCGACGCTGATGGGTGCACACGCCTCGCCCCGGACCCGGACGGTCTGGACGGCCATGCGCGCGCACACCGTCTTCGCCTTCGCGTTCAACACCGTCATCGTCGCGATGACCGTCTCGCTCCTGCTCGCCGGTCTCTCCGGCTGAGCCCGCGCTCGGCGGGCAGCTCAGCGGGTGGGCAGCGGCACCCGGCCGTTCAGCGAGGCGTGCGTCGCCAGCGCCTGCTGATCCGTGAGCGAGGAGACGTAGTCGAGGATCGCCCGTGCGCGTCCCTGCCGTCGCAGCCCCTCCTCACCGCGGTCACCGGAGAGCAGCTCGGGGCGCCTGCTCGCGAGCGCGAACGTCGCCTCCGTGGCCTCGTCCACCCATTCGAGGAGACGCCGCGGTGCCCGGGTGCGGTCGTGCGGATCGCACAGCCAGGCGTCGAAGGCGAGCGCCAGATCCTCGATCACCCGTGCCTGGCCGCGCTGGTTCTGCGCGAGCTCCGGCAGGTCGAGCACGAACCGGGAGTGCACGAACTTCAGCACCGCGACCTCGTGCCACGCCCGCTGATCGAGCCGGATGTGCCCGCTGCGCACGTGCGGCCGCGCATCCACGACGATGGACGACCGGAGCCGGTCGATCCATCTGTTGGTGAAGGCGGAGACGGCGCGCTCGCTCATCCCGCCGCCGTCGTAGGGGCGGGCGAGGAGCCCCTCGGCGAGCTCCGTGCTCACCCTCTCCACCGCCTCGGCGAACACCTCGCGTGCGGCGATCCAGGGGTCCTTGTACGCGAGCCCGCGCCAGAGGAGCTCGAGCGAGGCCCCCGGTGAGCGCCAGCGTGCGCTCAGCGACTCCGCGTCCGCGTGCGCCAGCGCTCCGTCGTCCGCGAGCCACGCCCGGAACTCCCCGGCCACGGGGGCGTGCTGGAGGACCCCGGCGCGGACGAAGTCGTCGAGGTCGTGCACGGCGTAGGCGATGTCGTCCGCGAGGTCCATGATCGCGCAGTCCAGGGTCTGCATCCCCTGCGCCACCGCCGGATGCGCCGCGAGGACCGCGTCCATCTCCTCGGCCTCGAGTGCATAGGCGGAGAACTTCTCCGCGCCGGTCTCCGGCTGGGTCCCCACCCCGCGCGGCCGCTCGTCGACGACGCGGGCGACTTCTGGCGCGTCGTGGTGATCCGGCCGGGGCGGCTGCTGCGGCTGCGCGCCGAGATGCGGCTGCCCGGGCTCGCGTGGCTCGAGCTG
>NZ_JALAHB010000158.1 GCF_022712115.1 Brevibacterium sp.
CGGTGGGCAACGAGAAGATGTGGACGCGGTTCTGCGAGGCGTTCGGCCTCGACCCGGCCGCCCCCGGCTTCGAGGACAACGGCTCCCGCTTCGCCCACCGCGACCGGCTCATCGAGGTCATCGAGGGCGTCTTCGCGGACTACGACGGCGAGGAGCTGCTGGCCAAGCTCGACGCCGCCGGCATCCCCGCCGGCGGGGTGCGCACGCTGCCGGAGGTCTACGCCTGGGACCAGGCGCTCTCGCAGGGCCTGAAGATCACCGCCGAGCACACCTCGGCGGGCTCCATCGACCTGCCCGGACCGCCGCTGCGCTTCTTCGACGCCCCGGAGGCCGGCGAGCGGGAGACCACGGTCACCGAGCATCTGGCCCCGCCGCGCCTGTCCGAGCACGAATCCGTCATCCGCAGCTGGCTGGAGGACTGACATGGCCAAGCGACTCAGCTCACGCGAGCTCATCGACATGGTCGTCGACACCGGGAGCTTCGTCTCCTGGGACTCCGCCCCCATCGTCCCCGGCGCCGGCGTGAGCGAGGAGTACGCCTCCGAACTCGCCGCGGCACAGGAGAAGTCCGGGGTGGACGAGGCCGTCGTCACCGGCGAAGGGCTCATCCACGGCCGCCGCGTCTGCGTCATCGCCTGCGAGTTCCGGTTCCTCGCCGGCTCGATCGGGGTGGCGGCCGCGCAGCGGCTCGTCGAGGCGTTCGAGCGCGCCACGATGGAGGGCCTGCCGGTGCTCGCGGGACCGGCCTCCGGCGGCACCCGCATGCAGGAGGGCACGGTCGCGTTCCTCTCCATGGTGAAGATCACGGCGGCCGTCACGGCCCACAAGCGCGCGGGACTGCCGTTCCTCGTCTACCTGCGTCACCCCACCACCGGCGGCGTGTTCGCCTCCTGGGGCTCGCTGGGCCACGTGACGGTGGCGGAGCCGGACGCGCTCATCGGCTTCCTCGGCCCGCGCGTCTTCGAACAGCTCTACGGCAAGGAGTTCCCGGCCGGCGTGCAGTCCGGCGAGAACCTCCAGCGCCGGGGCCTCATCGACGCCGTGCTGCCGCCGGAGCGGCTCCACGTCACCGTCTCACGGGTCCTCGAGGTGCTGCTGGGTGCGCGCGAGCTGCCGGCGGCGGTGCCGGATCCGGACTCCCGGCCGCACGAGCCGGACGAGCGCCCCGCGTGGGACGTCATCACGGCCTCGCGGCGGGCGGAGCGGCCGGGCGTCCGTGACCTGCTGCGCCACGGCGCCACTCACGTCCTCCCGCTGCGCGGCACGGGCGAGGGGGAGAAGGACCCCGGTCTGCTGCTGGCGTTGGCACGGTTCGGCTCCGCCCCGTGCGTGGTGCTGGGCCAGGACCGCTTCCGCCAGGACCGGCGCGAGCCCATGGGCCCCGCAGCCCTGCGCGAGGCCCGCCGCGGCATGCGCCTGTCCGCGGAGCTGGGCATCCCGCTGGTGACGATCATCGACACCCCCGGTGCGGCGCTGTCGAAGGAGGCCGAGGAGGGCGGCATGGCGGGCGAGATCGCGCGCAGCCTCGCGGACCTCATCAACCTGTCCGCCCCCAGCGTCTCCGTCATCATGGGCGAGGGCTCCGGCGGCGGTGCGCTCGCGCTCGTCCCGGCGGATCGCGTGCTCTCTGCCCAGAACGGCTGGCTCTCGCCGCTGCCCCCGGAGGGCGCCTCGGCGATCGTCCACCGGGACACCGAGCACGCCGCGGAGATGGCGCAGCAGCAGCAGGTCCAGGCCGCCGAGCTGGAGCGCAGCGGGGTCATCGACCGGATCGTCGCGGAGCCCGTCGACGCCTCCGACGATCCGCGGGGCTTCGTGGAGCGCCTCTCCGCGACACTCGAGTACGAGCTCATCACCCTCATGCGCACTCCGGCCTACCTCCGCCAGGACACCCGGATCGCCAAGTACCGGAGGCTGGGTCTGTGACCGCGGTGCGGGTGATCCCCTGCCTGGACGTCGACGCCGGCCGTGTGGTCAAGGGCGTGAACTTCACGGACCTCCGCGACGCGGGGGACCCGGTGGAGCTCGCGCGCGGCTACGACGCGGCGGGCGCCGACGAGCTCACCTTCCTCGACGTCACCGCGACCACCGGCGACCGGTCGACGACCTATGACATGGTCACCCGCTGCGCGGAGCAGATCTTCATCCCGCTCACGGTGGGCGGGGGAGTGCGCACCGTCGCAGACGTCGACCGGCTGCTGAAGTCCGGTGCGGACAAGGTGGGAGTCAACTCCGCGGCGGTGGCCCGGCCGGAGCTGGTCGCGGAGATCGCCCAGCGGTTCGGCAACCAGGTCCTCGTGCTCTCCGTCGACGCCCGGCGCGTGCCGGCGGGCGAGCCGGGCACGGCCTCGGGCTTCGAGGTCACCACCCACGGCGGCCGCCGGGGGACCGGCATCTGCGCCGTCGAATGGGCGGCACGGGCCGCGGAGCTGGGGGCCGGTGAGATCCTGCTCAACAGCATCGACGCGGACGGCACGAAGGCCGGCTTCGACCTCGAGATGCTCGCCGCAGTGCGCGCGGCGGTGGGCGTGCCGCTCATCGCCTCCGGCGGCGCCGGGGAGCCGGCGCACTTCCCTCCGGCGGTCGCCGCCGGGGCGGATGCGGTGCTGGCGGCCAGCATCCTGCACTTCGGCCAGACCACCGTCGCGGAGATCAAGGAGGCGCTGGCGGATGCCGGACACGAGGTTCGCTGAACTCGCCTTCGACGACCGCGGGCTCGTGCCCGTCGTCGTGCAGGAGACCGCCACGCGGGAGGTGCTCATGCTCGCCTGGGCGGACGCCGAGGCCCTCGCGCTCACGCTCGAGACCGGCCGCGCCACGTACTGGTCGCGCTCCCGGCAGGAGATCTGGGTGAAGGGCGCCACCTCCGGCCACGTGCAGGAGGTCGTGGCGGTCCGCACGGACTGCGACGGCGACACGCTCCTCTACGAGGTCCGGCAGACGGGCCCGGCCTGCCACACCGGCACCGCGACCTGCTTCACGGGAAGGGAGATCCGCGCGCATGACCACGCATCCTGAGGGCGCGCCCGCGCTCACGCCGTCCGCGGAGGAGTTCCGCCGGATGGGCGCACGGCACCGGCTGGTGCCCGTGCACACCACCGTGCTGGCGGACGAGGAGACGCCGCTGAGCCTCTACCGCAGGCTGGCGGAGGGCCGCCCGGGCGGCTTCCTCCTCGAGTCCGCGGAGCAGGGCGCGTGGAGCCGCTACTCCTTCGTGGGCCGCAGCCCCATCGCCACGCTCACGGAGGAGGACGGGGAGGCGATCTGGCTGGGCACGCCGCCGGCGGGACTGCCCACGGGCGGGGATCCCCACGCCGCGCTGAGCGCTGCGCTGGAGCTGCTGCGCGTCGAGGAGCTCGCCGACGGGCTGCCGCCCATGGTCGCCTCCTTCGTGGGCTACCTGGGCTGGGACTCGGTGCGCAGGTTCGAGGACCTGGGTCCGGGCCCGCTGGCGGAGCACCCGGTGCCGGAGCTCTCCCTCTCGATCCCGGGCGATCTCGCGATCCTCGACCACTACACCTCGCGGCTCACGCTCGTGTCCAACGCCGTGAATGTCGACGGGGCGGAGTCCGGCATCGACGCGGCCTATGCGCGTGCCAGCGCGCGGATCGAGGCGATGCTCACGGACCTCGCCGCGCCCCTGCGCTCCTCCGTCGCCGTCCACGGCCTCCCCGACCCGGAGGTGAAGCCGCGCACGCACGCGGACGACTACCTCGCGGCGGTCGCCGAGGCCAAGCGCGAGATCGTGGACGGCGAGATCTTCCAGGTGGTGCTGGGACAGCGCTTCGACTCCTACGTCGACGCCTCCCCGACGGACGTGTACCGCATGCTGCGGACCACGAACCCCAGCCCCTACATGTACCTCCTCGACGTGCCCGTGCCGTCCGGCGGCCCGCTCACCATCGTGGGCTCCTCGCCCGAGGCCCTCGTGACGGTCTCCGGCGGGCGGGTGCGGACCAACCCGATCGCCGGATCCCGCCCCCGCGGCGCGACGCCGGCGGAGGACCGCGCGCTGGCCGCGGACCTCCTGGCGGACGAGAAGGAGCGGGCGGAGCACCTCATGCTCGTCGACCTGGCCCGCAACGACCTCGCGAAGATCAGCCGGCCGGGAACGGTGGACGTCGTGCAATTCATGGAGATCGAGCGCTACAGCCACATCATGCACATCGTCTCCACCGTCACGGGCGAGACCGCCGCCGGCGTCGACGGGGTGGACGTGCTGCGCGCGACCTTCCCGGCCGGCACGCTGTCCGGGGCGCCCAAGCCGCGCGCCCTGGAGATCATCGACAGACTCGAACCGACGGCGCGAGGGGTCTACGGTGGAGTCGTGGGCTATCTCTCCTTCACCGGCGACCTCGACGTCGCGATCGCCATCCGCACCGGCATCATGCGCGAGGGCCTGCTGACCGTGTCCGCGGGCGCCGGCATCGTCGCGGACTCCGATCCCGAGTCCGAGCTGGCGGAGTGCCGGACGAAGGCCACGGCGGTGCTGCGTGCGGCGGCGGCCGCCCAGACGCTGCGCGCGGCCGGAGGGCCGGCATGAGCGCGCTGCTCACCAAGGGCCGCACCGTCGTGCTGCAGCTCGTGCTCGCAGGGGCGCTCTGGTTCCTGTCCGGGCGTCCGTGGACGGCCGAGACCGTCGACCCCGCGACGCAGGTGCCGGGCGTGGCGCAGACGGCGGCCGCGTCCGGGGAGACCGGACACCCGCTGCTCACGGCCGCCGCGGCGGTCCTCGCGGTGTCCTCGCTGCTCCTGGCGATGCTCTCCCGGGTAGGCCGCTACGTGGTGCTGGGGCTGACGGGGCTGACGGGCCTCGGCGCCCTCGCGGTCGGCGCGGCCGCCGCGGGCACTGCTCCCGCCGCCTCCGTCTGGCCGACCGTCGCCGTGGGGGCGCTCACGGTCGTCTTCGCGGTGTGCGCGGCGCGCGCGAGCGGGAGCTGGCAGACCTCCTCGCGCTACGAGCGCTCCGCGGCCGCGCCGGCGGATCCCGAGGAGGATCCCACCGCGGCGTGGGACGCGCTCTCCCGCGGGGAGGACCCGAGCTGAGCGTGTGCCGCGCGCATGCGACAATGGATCCCAGTCCACCCACCTGACCTCATCCCAGGAGAGACATGTCACCCACCGTCCGCAACGGAGCCCACGACCTCGACAAGGCCTCGATCGACTACGCGGCCATCCAGGACCCCGGCCACGGCAACACCGCAGCCGCCTGGACCGGCGTGTTCATCATGCTCGTGGGCATCTGCATCTCGACCTACGGCAACATCGTGGCGTCCCCGGCCGTGTTCTGGGGCGGCGGGGCCGTCGCCGTGGTGGGCCTGCTGGCAGGCTTCGTCATGCGGCTGGCCGGCAAGGGCAAGCCGCGCCGGTGACGGTTCTCGACGCGATCGTCGCCGGGGTGCGGGAGGACCTCGACGCACGCCGGCGGGCACTCCCGCTCGAGGCCGTCCGCGCACAGGCCGAGCAGGCCCCGGCCGTCCGGCCCTTCCCGGCGGACGAGGAGTTCGGCCTCATCTGCGAGGTGAAGCGGTCCTCCCCGTCCAAGGGCGAGCTCGCCGCGATCCCGGACCCGGCGGCGCTGGCGGGCGCCTACGCCCGCGGCGGTGCCGCGGCGATCAGCGTGCTCACGGAGAGCCGCCGGTTCGCGGGCACGCTTGCGGACCTCGACGCCGTCCGCGCCGCCGTGGACGTGCCGGTGCTCCGCAAGGACTTCATGGTCGAGGAGTACCAGTTCCACGAGGCCCGCGCCCACGGTGCGGACATCGTGCTCCTCATCGTCGCCGCGCTCAGCGACGCGCAGCTGGGGGAGTTCCTCGCCCTCAGCCGTGCGCTGGGCATGGCCGCACTGGTCGAGACCCACACCGCGGCGGAGCTCGACCGCGCCCGGGACGCCGGTGCGGAGCTGGTCGGCGTGAACACCCGCAACCTCAAGGACCTGAGCGTGGATCCCGCCCGCTTCCGTCCGCTCGCCGCACATGCGCCAGCCGGCACCCGCCTCGTCGCGGAGTCCGGCGTGAGCGACGCGGACTCCGTCGCGGCGTACGCCGCGGCCGGTGCCGGGCTCGTGCTGGTGGGTGAGGCGCTCGTGAAGGACGGCGATCCCGAGTCCGCCGTCGCCCGGTTCACCGCCGCAGGCGCGGCAGCCGCGTCCGCCCCCACCCAGGAGTGACCACCGAATGACAGACACGTCCATGCCCGAACAGTTCTCGGCTCCCGACTCCGCGCTGCCGCAGGGCCCGCGGTTCGGCGAGTTCGGCGGGCGCTACATCCCCGAGGCGCTGATCCCGGCGTGCGAGGAGATCGGCGAGGCCTTCTCCAAGGCCGTCCTCGACGACGGGTTCCGGGCGGAGTACCGCCGCCTGCTCACCGAGTACGTGGGCCGTCCGAGCCTGCTCACCGAGGCCCCGCGCTTCGCCGAGCACGCCGGCGGGGCCCGGATCCTGCTCAAGCGCGAGGACCTCAACCACACGGGCAGCCACAAGATCAACAACGCCCTGGGCCAGGGCCTGCTCGCCAAGCGGCTGGGCAAGACCCGGCTGATCGCGGAGACGGGGGCGGGGCAGCACGGCGTCGCCACCGCCACGGCCGCAGCGCTGCTGGGCATGGAGTGCCGCATCTACATGGGCGCCGTCGACGTGGAGCGGCAGGCGCTCAACGTGGCGCGGATGCGCCTCCTGGGAGCGGAGGTCACCTCCGTGGCGGCCGGCACCGCCACGCTCAAGGACGCGATCAACGAGACCTTCCGCGACTGGGTGGCCTCCGTGGAGTCCACCCACTACGTGTTCGGCACGGTGGCCGGGCCGCATCCCTTCCCGCTCATGGTCCGCGAGTTCCAGCGGATCATCGGTCTGGAGGCCCGCGCCCAGGTGCGCGAGCGCACCGGCGCGCTGCCGGACGCGGTCGTGGCGTGCGTGGGCGGCGGCTCGAACGCGATCGGCGCCTTCCACGCCTTCATCGAGGATCCGGGCGTGCGCCTGATCGGCTGCGAGGCAGCCGGGGACGGCATCGACACCCCCCGCCACGCGGCCACGCTCACGAAGGGGACGGTGGGGGTGCTCCACGGAGCCCGCTCGTACCAGCTCCAGGACTCCGACGGGCAGACGCTGGAGAGCCATTCGATCTCCGCGGGCCTCGACTACTCCGGCGTGGGGCCGGAGCACGCGTGGCTGCACGCGAGCGGTCGCGCGGAGTACCGTCCCGTCACGGACGCCGAGGCGATGGACGCCTTCGCCCTCCTGTGCCGCACGGAGGGGATCATCCCGGCCATCGAGAGCTCCCACGCCCTCGCCGGAGCCCTGGCGCTGGGCCGGGAGACCGGACCGGACTCCACCATCCTCATCTGCCTCTCCGGCCGCGGGGACAAGGACGTGACCACCGCCGGACGCTGGTTCGGCTACCTCGACGACGAAGGGGAGCAGAGCGAATGACCACTGCTGACGTGCTCGCGGCCTGCCGCGAGGAGGGCCGTGCCGCGCTCATCGGCTACCTGCCGGTGGGAGCGCCCACGCTCAAGGGATCCCTGGAGGGCGTGCGGGCGCTGGTCGCCGGGGGAGCGGACATCGTCGAGGTGGGCCTGCCCTACACGGACCCCGGCATGGACGGGCCCGTCATCGAGGCGGCGGCCGTGCAGGCGCTGGCGAACGGCACTCGCGTGGCCGACGGCTTCCGGGCCATCGAGGCGGTCGCCGCCGCGGGCGCCGTCCCCGTCGTGATGAGCTACTGGAACCTCATCCTCCAGTACGGCGTGGACGCCTACGCCAGGGACCTCGCGAACGCCGGGGGAGCCGGGATCATCACACCGGACCTGGTCCCGGACGAGGCCGAGGACTGGATCGCGGCCTCGGACGCGCACGGGCTCGACAGGATCTTCCTCGCCGCGCCCTCGTCCCCGGACGAGCGCCTGGTGCGCATCGCCGCCGCCTCCCGCGGCTTCGTCTACGCGGCCTCGACGATGGGCGTGACGGGCCTGCGCGCCCAGGTGGGTGCGCGTGCGGAGGACCTGGTCGCCCGCACGCGGGCCGCGGGCGCGGAGAACGTGTGCGTGGGCCTCGGCGTCTCCACCCGTGCGCAGGCGGCAGAGGTCGCCGCCTACGCCGACGGCGTCATCGTCGGGTCCGCCTTCGTGCGCGCCCTGCAGGACGAGGGCCCGGCCGCCGTCGCCGCGCTGGCCGGGGAGTTCGCGGAGGGAGTGCGCGATCGCTGACTTCGCTCTGCCGGCTCTCCTCGCCTGTCTCGCCTGTCTCCTCGCGGCAGGGGCCGCGCTGCTCGTCGCGCTGCGGCTGCGGAGGCGCCGCCGGCGCGCGGAGGAGGCCCGCCGTCGCGCCGCCGCGGATCCGGGGGATGCCGCCGATACTCCCGCAGCCGCCCGCGGATTCGGCTTCTTCGGTGCCATGACCTCGACCATCTCGATCGTGCCCCAGCTGGACCAGCGGTCCACGCCCGCACCGGGGCGGAAGGACGGGGAGGCACAGGACCGGGACCGCGGCTAGCCTCCCCGTGACCTTCCCGCCGACAGGCCCGTCCGTCACCCCTCACCGCACGCGGTGAGGGGTTTCGTCGTCTGCGGTTTCGCATCCTGAGACGGCGCGTGACTGCGTGCCGCCGAGCGTGTAAAGTTCCCGTCTCAGGAGTGCAGGGTGACTGCCGTCACAGGCGCAGGCCCCGCTCCGCGCAGCACCGACAGCGCCGTTGGCTGTGGACCAGTCCCACGACCAGGAAGGGCGGTGCTCCCATGAGACCTGCCTCCGCACGACCGCATCCCGAGCTCCCCCACTCCGGGAGGCCTCCGGCGCACGGACTTGCTGATCCCACCGACGAGCACGACGCCTGCGGCCTGGCCTTCATCGCCCGCTACCGCGGAGACGCGGACCACGCCGTGGTGACCCAGGCGCTCACCGCCCTGCGGAACATGGAGCACCGCGGCGGCGTGGGCGGCGACGAGGGCACCGGCGACGGCGCGGGCATCAACGTGCAGGTCCCGCACGCGTTCCTCTCCGCCGTCACGGACTTCCCCCTGCCGGGCCCCGGCGAGTACGCCGTCGGCACCGCCTTCCTCGACGCGGACGATCCCGCCTCCGGGCGCGAGCTCGTCGCCGGGCTGGCCGCCGAGGAGGCGCTCACCGTGCTCGGGTGGCGGGAGGTTCCCGTCGACCCCACGGTGCTGGGCGCCTCCGCGCGGGCGGCGATGCCGCACTTCGCGCAGGTCTTCCTCACCGCGGACCCGGCCCGGCCGCTCGCCACGACCGCCGCGGGCGAGACGGACCCCTGGGCCCTCGACCGCCGGGCCTTCGCGCTGCGCAAGCGCGCCGAGCACGCCGGGGTCTACTTCCCGTCGCTGTCCACCCGCACGCTCGTCTACAAGGGCATGGTGAGCACGGGCCAGCTGGAGCCGTTCTACCCGGACCTCTCGGACAGCCGCTTCGCCACGCGCATCGCGATCGTCCACTCCCGCTTCTCCACCAACACCTTCCCGTCCTGGCCGCTCGCGCAGCCGTTCCGCATGCTCGCCCACAACGGCGAGATCAACACGGTGCGGGGCAACCGCAACTGGATGGCCGCGCGCGAGTCCGAGCTCGCCTGTCAGCTGCTGGCCTCCCCAGACGGCGACGGCTCCAACGCGGACCTCGCCCGCCTGTTCCCGGTGATCAACCCGCACCTGTCCGATTCCGGCACCCTGGACGAGGTCCTCGAGCTGCTCGTGATGTCCGGCCGCTCGCTGCCGCACGCCATGGCGATGCTCATCCCCGAGGCCTGGCAGTCGGATCCGCACGTCTCCGAGCAGCGCCGGTCCTTCTACCGCTACCACGCCCTCCTCATGGAGGCCTGGGACGGCCCCGCCTGCGTCTCCTTCACGGACGGCGAGCTGGTGGGCGCCGTGCTGGACCGCAACGGCCTGCGGCCGGCGCGGTACACCCTCACGGAGGACACCGTGGTGCTCGCCAGCGAGTCCGGGGTCATCGACCTGCCGGAGGAGCAGGTGCTGGCGCGCGGCCGCGTGCGCCCCGGCCGCATGTTCCTCGTGGACACCCGTGCCGGCCGCATCGTCTCGGACACGGAGATCAAGGCGCGGCTGGGTGCGGAGGCGCCCTACGACGAGTGGGTCGCCGCGACCACGATGGACCTCGGCGAACTCCCCGAGCGCGAGCGGGTCACGTACCCGCGGGCCTCGGTGGAGCGCCGGCAGCGCACGTTCGGCTACACGGACGAGGAGCTGCGCATCCTCGTGGGCCCGATGGCGGAGACCGGGGCCGAACCCCTCGGCGCCATGGGCTCCGACGCGCCCATCGCCGCGTTCGCCCAGCGTCCCCGGCTGCTCTTCGACTACTTCGCCCAGCGCTTCGCCCAGGTGACCAATCCGCCGCTGGACGCGATCCGCGAGGCGCTCGTCACCTCCGTGAGCGTGGGCATCGGCAGCGAGGGCAACCTGCTGGCCGACGGGCCGCAGGACATCTTCCAGGTGGACCTGCCGTACCCCGTCATCGACAACGAGCACCTCGCCGCGTTCGTCCACCTCCCGCAGGAGCGCTCGCACGGCGGGCGGGGGCCGGCGACGACGGTCCTGCGCGCCCGCTACCGTCCGGGCGGCGGCGCGAGCCTGCGGCGGCGCATCGACGACCTCTGCGCGGTGGCGGACGAGGCGATCGCCGCGGGGGCGCGGTTCCTCGTGCTGTCCGACCGCGACTCCAACGCGGAGCTCGCCCCCATCCCGTCCCTGCTCGTCACCTCGGCGCTGCACCACCACCTCATCCGCCGGCGGACCCGCACGCGCGTCTCCCTCCTCGTGGAGGCCGGGGACGTGCGGGAGGTCCACCACGTGGCCGCGCTCATCGGCTTCGGCGCCTCGGCGGTGAATCCCTATCTCGCGATGGAGACGGCGGCGGCCATGGTGCGCGAGGGCCGGGTGACGGGCGTGGACGAGGACACCGCGGTGCGCAACGTGCTCCGGGCGCTGGGCAAGGGCCTGCTCAAGGTCATGTCCAAGATGGGCATCTCGACGGTGCACTCCTACCATGCCGCGCAGACCTTCGAGGCGCTCGGCCTGTCCTCGAGCCTCGTGGAGGAGTTCTTCACCGGGACCCGCGCCCGGCTGGAGGGGATCGGCCTGGACGGCATCGCCGCCGAGGTCGAGGCCCGCCACCGGGCCGCCTACCCCATGGACTCCAATCCGGTGCCGCACCGGCCGCTCGAGGTGGGCGGGGAGTACTCCTGGCGCCGCGAGGGCCCGCCGCACCTCTTCGACCCGGAGACGGTGTTCCGGCTGCAGCACTCCACCCGCACCCGCAGGTACGACATCTTCAAGGACTACACCGGGCGGGTGAATGCGCAGGCGGAGGAGCTGCTCACGCTCCGCGGGCTGTTCGACCTGCGCCCTGCGCCCGGCGGCCCCGTCCCCCTCGAGGAGGTCGAGCCGGTCTCGGAGATCGTCAAGCGCTTCTCCACCGGCGCGATGAGCTACGGCTCGCTCTCGCAGGAGGCCCACGAGACGCTGGCGATCGCGATGAACCGGCTGGGCGCGAAGTCCAACACCGGGGAGGGCGGCGAGGACGTCGAGCGCCTGCTGGACCCGGAGCGCCGGTCGGCCATCAAGCAGGTGGCGAGCGGACGCTTCGGGGTCACCAGCCTCTACCTCACGGAGGCGGACGACATCCAGATCAAGATGGCCCAGGGGGCCAAGCCGGGCGAGGGCGGACAGCTGCCCCCGTCCAAGGTCTACCCCTGGGTGGCACGCACCCGGCACGCGACCCCCGGGGTGGGGCTCATCTCGCCCCCGCCGCATCACGACATCTACTCCATCGAGGACCTCGCGCAGCTCATCCACGACCTCAAGCGGGCCAACCCCGCCGCTCGGGTCCACGTCAAGCTCGTGGCCTCGTCCGGGGTGGGCACCGTGGCCTCGGGCGTGGCGAAGGCCCAGGCGGACGTCGTGCTCATCTCCGGCCACGACGGCGGCACGGGCGCGAGCCCGCTCAACTCGCTCAAGCACGCCGGCGTCCCCTGGGAGCTGGGGCTGGCGGAGGCGCAGCAGACGCTCATCCAGTCGGGTCTGCGCGAGCGCGTGTCCGTGCAGGTGGACGGACAGCTCAAGACCGGTCGCGACGTCGTCATCGCCGCGCTCCTGGGCGCCGAGGAGTTCGGCTTCGCCACCGCGCCGCTGGTGGTGAGCGGCTGCATCATGATGCGCGTGTGCCACAAGGACACCTGCCCAGTGGGGGTTGCGACCCAGAATCCCGAGCTGCGCGGCCGGTTCAGCGGGAAGCCGGAGTTCGTCGTGACCTTCTTCGAGTACATCGCCGAGGAGGTGCGCGAGCTGCTCGCCGAGCTGGGGTTCCGCAGCCTCGACGAGGCGATCGGCCGGGTCGAACTCCTGGACCGCACCCGCGCGATCAGCCACTGGAAGGCCGCGGGACTGGACGTGAGCGACATCCTCACGGTCCCGCGCACCGCGGCGGGGGAGATCGCGGAGGTCCGCAAGCGGACGGTGGGACAGGACCACCGCCTCGGGGAGCACTTCGACACCCCGCTCATCCGCGAGGCCGGGGAGGCCATCCGCTCCCGCCGCCGGCTCGTGCTGGAGCGGCCGGTGACGAACGTGGACCGGTCGGTCGGCACCATGCTGGGCCACCGGGTGACGGTCGAGCACGGCGTCGACGAACTCGACGACGACACCCTCGAGCTGCGGCTCACCGGCAGCGCCGGGCAGTCGCTCGGGGCCTTCCTGCCCGCGGGCGTGACGATCACCCACACGGGCGACGCCAACGACTACGTGGGCAAGGGCCTGTCCGGGGGCATCATCTCCGTGGCGCCGGTCTCCGCCGGGCCGCGGGGCGCCTCCGCGGGTGCGGAGTTCCGGCCCGAGGACCACGTTATCGCGGGCAACGTGATCGGCTACGGCGCAACCTCGGGCAGGCTGTTCCTGTCCGGCCAGGTGGGCGAGCGCTTCCTGGTGCGCAACTCCGGCGCCACCGCCGTGGCGGAGGGCGTGGGCGATCACGCCCTGGAGTACATGACCGGCGGCACCGCGGTGATCCTGGGCCCAGTGGGCCGGAACTTCGCCGCCGGCATGTCCGGCGGCACCGCCTACCTCCTCGACTTCAACCCGGACAGGCTGAACACGGACGACCGGAGGGCGGGCCGCTTCCGGCTGCGCGCCCTCTCCGGCGAGGAGGCCCAGGAGCTCCGCGGCATCCTCACGGAGCACCTTGCCCGGACAGGCTCCCCCCTTGTTACCTCGCTGTTCGCGCGGCTGGACCGCGGGGAGGACGTCTTCGGCCGCTTCACCACCCTCGTCCCCGCCGACTACCTCTCCGTCACCGCCATCCGCGCACAGGCGGAGGCCGACGGCACAGACCCCGATGGTCCAGATGCCTGGACCCGCATCCTGGAGACCACCCATGGCTGACCCCACAGGCTTCCTCACCGTCCGCGAGCGCGAGCTGCCGCCCAAGCGTCCCGTGCCCGTGCGCCTGCTCGACCACCGGGAGATCCAGGAGCGGCAGGACGGCGCCGCATTCATCCGACAGGCGGGCCGCTGCATGGACTGCGGCGTGCCGTTCTGCCACCGGGGCTGTCCGCTGGGCAACCTCATTCCCGAGTTCAACGATGCGATGTGGCGGGGCCAGACCGAGCGCGCCAGCGAGCTCCTCCACGCCACGAACAACTTCCCCGAGTTCACGGGGCGCGCCTGCCCCGCACCCTGCGAGGACTCCTGCGTGCTGGGGATCAACCAGCCCGCCGTGACCATCAAGAACGTCGAGGTCACGATCATCGACCGGGCCTTCGAGGACGGGCTCGTCACGCCGCAGGTGCCGGAGAGGATGTCGGGGCGCACCGTCGCGGTCGTGGGCTCCGGTCCCGCCGGGCTCGCCTGCGCGCAGCAGCTCACCCGCGCCGGGCACACCGTCGTCGTCTACGAGCGCGAGGACCGGGTGGGCGGCCTGCTCCGCTACGGCATCCCGGACTTCAAGCTGGAGAAGCACCACATCGACCGCAGGCTCAGGCAGATGCGGGCGGAGGGCACGCGCTTCCGCACCGGCGTCCACGTGGGCGTCGACCTGTCCTGGGAGGATCTCGCCGCCCGCGTGGACGCGGTCGTCGTGTGCACCGGCGCGGTCGTCCCGCGTGAACTCGCGGTGCCCGGACGGGAGCTCGACGGCGTCCACTTCGCGATGGACTACCTCGTCCCGGTGAACCGGCAGCAGGCGGGCGAGGACGGTCCCGTCATCGATGCGGCGGGCAGGCACGTCGTGGTGATCGGCGGCGGCGACACCGGCTCCGACTGCGTCGGCACGGCCCTGCGTCAGGGCGCGGCCTCGGTCACGAGCCTCGCGATCGGCGTCCAGCCTCCGCTGGAGCGCCCCGACGATCAGCCCTGGCCCACCACGCCCCGGGTGTTCGAGGTCTCGACGAGCCACGAGGAGGGCGGCGAGCGGCGGTTCCTCGCCTCGACCGTCCGCGCGGTGGGCGATGCGGAGGGCCGGGTGCGGGCGCTCAGCGTCGCACGCACGGAGTACACGGACGCCGGTCGCGTCCCGCAGGCGGGGACGGAGGAGGAGATCCCGGCGGACCTCGTCCTCATCGCGATGGGCTTCACCGGCCCGGAGACCCCGGAGCTGGAGGAGTGGGGGCTCGAGCTCTCCGGCCGTGCACTGGCGCGGTCGGCCGACTACTCCACTGCCCTGCCGGGCGTGTTCGTCGCCGGCGACGCCGGACGCGGGCAGTCGCTCATCGTGTGGGCGATCGCGGAGGGCCGGGCCGCCGCGGCGGCCGTGGACCGGCACCTCATGGGGGAGACCGCCCTGCCGGCCCCGGTCACCGCACACGACCAGGCGATAGGGGTCTGACCAGCATCGGCATGGACTAGGCTGGTGCGCATGAGGCATGCGAAGATCGTCGCCACACTCGGCCCAGCCCAGAACTCCTACGAGGACATGCGCGCCCTGCTCGACGAGGGCATGAACGTCGCGCGATTCAACCTCAGCCACGGCACCCACGCGGATCACGCGGTGCGTCTGGAGTGGCTCCGGTCGGCGGCCCGCGACTCGGGTCGCACGGCCGGCGCCCTCCTCGACCTGCAGGGGCCCAAGATCCGCGTGGGCACCTTCGCGGACGGGCAGAGGCCGGAGCTGCGCGCGGGCGACCGCTTCACCATCACCACGGCGGACGTGCCCGGCGACGCCGCGCGCGTCTCCACGACCTATGCGGGTCTGCCCGGCGACGTGGAGCCCGGCGATCCGCTGCTCATCGACGACGGGCGCATCCGGCTGCGCGCCGTCGAGGTCACGGATGCGGAGGTCGTCACGGAGGTGGAGATCGCCGGCCGGATCTCCGACCACAAGGGCATCAACCTGCCCGGCGTGGCGGTCTCCGTGCCCGCGATGAGCGAGAAGGACATCGCGGATCTCCGCTGGGGGCTGCGTGCCGGCATCGACTGGGTGGCTCTGAGCTTCGTCCGCTCCGCCGCGGACGCCGCGGACGTCCGGGCGATCATGGCGGAGGAGGGCGTCTGGGTCCCCCTCATGGCCAAGCTGGAGAAGCCGCAGGCCGTGGACAACCTGCGGGAGATCGTCGACGCCTTCGACGGCATCATGGTGGCCCGGGGCGACCTGGGGGTGGAGCTGCCGCTCGAGGAGGTGCCGATCGTCCAGAAGCGTGCCGTGGAGCTGGCGCGCCGGCAGGCGAAGCCGGTGATCGTCGCCACGCAGATGCTCGAGTCGATGATCGACGCCCCCCGGCCCACCCGTGCGGAGGCCAGCGACTGCGCCAACGCCGTGCTGGACGGGGCGGACGCCCTCATGCTCTCCGGGGAGACCTCCGTGGGCGCGCACTGGCGGGAGGCCGTGCGGACCATGGCGCGCATCATCGAGTCGACGGAGCAGCACGGACTGGACCGGATCCCGCCGCTCGGGACGGAGCCGCACACCCGCGGCGGCGCCGTGACCGCGGCCGCGGTGAGCATCGCGGAGCAGCTGGGCATCGACCTCCTGTGCACCTTCACCCAGTCCGGGGACTCGGTCCGCCGGATGTCCCGGCTGCGGCAGCGCCGCCCGGTGCTCGCCTTCACCCCCGACGAGCGGGTCGCCAACCAGCTCGAACTCAGCTGGGGCGTGACCTCGTACCTGGTCCGCCAGGTCCACCACACGGACCAGATGGCCCGGCAGGTCGACCGCACCCTCCTGCAGCAGGGGATCGCGGAGGAGGGCGAGCTGTGCGTGATCGTCGCCGGCTCGCCGCCGGGGATCCCGGGCTCCACGAACGCCCTGCGCATCCATCAGCTGGGCGATGCGCTCCGCGGCGTGACGGCCGCCTATCGCGACGAGGTGGACGACGAGGGCATCTGAGGGCGGGCCCCGCGGCC
>NZ_JALAHB010000159.1 GCF_022712115.1 Brevibacterium sp.
CACGGCCGCCTTCATGAGCTCGACCGCCTTGTCCCCGGACTCCACGTCCACGCCGGCGGAGGCGTATGTGGTCTCGTGATCTGCCATGGTCAGCACCCCCTGCGTGTGAGTTCGAATCCCGGGTTCTCGACGGGGATCGGATACTCCCCGGAGAAGCACGCCGTGCACAGCGTGTGCGCCGGCTGGCGCGTGGCCTCGACCATGCCGTCGATCGAGATGTAGCCCAGGCTGTCCGCGCCCAGGGACTTCGCGACCTCGTCGACGGAGAGCCCGTTGGCGATGAGCTCCGCGCGCGTGGCGAAGTCGATGCCGTAGAAGCACGGCCACTTCACCGGCGGCGAGGAGATGCGCACGTGCACCTCCGCCGCGCCGGCCTCGCGCAGCATGCGGATGACGGCCCGCTGGGTGTTGCCGCGGACGATCGAGTCGTCGATGATGACGAGCCGCTTGCCCTCGATGTTCTCGCGCACCGGGTTGAGCTTGAGGCGGATGCCCAGCTGCCGCAGCGACTGCGTGGGCTGGATGAAGGTGCGGCCCACGTAGGCGTTCTTCATGAGGCCCTGGCCGAACGGGATGCCGGACTCCTCCGCGTAGCCCACCGCCGCAGGCACTCCGGACTCAGGCGTGGCGATGACGAGGTCGGCGTCGACCGGATGCTCACGAGCCAGTGCCCGGCCCATGTCCGCGCGTGCGGTGTGGACGGTGCGGCCCGCCAGCACGCTGTCCGGGCGGGCCACGTAGACGTACTCGAAGACGCAGTGGGCGCGGTCGGGCTCCGCGAAGCGGTAGGAGCGCAGGCCGTCCTCGTCGATGGCGATGAGCTCGCCGGGCTCCACCTCGCGGACGAAGCTCGCGCCCACGATGTCCAGGGCCGCAGTCTCCGAGGCGACCACCCAGCCGCGCTCCAGCCGGCCCAGGGCCAGCGGGCGGACGCCGTGGCGATCGCGCGCGGCGTAGAGCGTGCCCTCGTCCATGAAGACGAGGCTGAAGGCGCCCTCCAGCGTGGGCAGGAGCTCCTGTGCGGACTCCAGCAGCGTCTGCCCGCCGGCGGAGCCGAACAGCTCCGTGATGAGCGAGGTGTCCGAGGAGGAGTCGCGGTGCGAGCGCGTGCGATGGGTCTTCTGCGTCGCCTCGGCCACGGTCTGCCGGTGGTGGTCCCGCGCCGAATCCGCGAGCGTCTCCAGCGTCTCCGCGTTGGTGAGGTTGCCGTTGTGGGCGAGTGCCAGGGTGCCGAAGGGCGTGGGTCCCAGGGTAGGCTGCGCGTTCTCCCAGGCCGAGGCCCCGGTCGTGGCGTAGCGGGTGTGGCCCACGGCGATGTGGCCGGGCAGCGTCTGCAGGTCCGACTCGCGGAAGATGCGGGAGACGAGCCCCATGTCGCGGTAGACGAGGATCTGCTCGCCGTTGCTGGCCGCGATGCCGGCGGACTCCTGACCGCGGTGCTGCAGTGCGTAGAGGGCGAAGTACGTGAGCTTCGCGACCTCCTCGCCGGGCGCCCAGACGCCGAAAACGCCGCACTCCTCGCCGGGAGGCAGGTCGGGGAGTTCAGGGGATTCCGGGGATTTCCGGGAACCGGAAGCACGGTCGGAGGGGTCGGAGTGAGGGCTGCGGTCCGTTCGGGACAGATTCACTGCTGGCACGGGGACATTGTTCCACACTCCCTCGCGCCCCTACCGACGCGTCCGGGCGTGAGACCGTGTCCGGGCCGCTTCCGCCGCCTCCGGGTGCACGGAGTGCTCGCGCCGCGCATGGGGCCGCGCCCGCATATGGGCTCATCCACGTATGGGCTCACCCCGCGTACGGACTCGCCCGCACACATATACGTGGCTGGCACGGCCGGTGAGCGGGGCTTCGAGTTCCGACACACCGCGTATGGGCTCTCCCGCCCACATAGATGCGGGCGGGAGGACCCGTCACCGGGCCCATGGGCGGGCCCCGTCGCCGGGTCCGCGGGTGTGCGTCCGCGTTCAGGAGCGGAGCTCCTCCGGCGGGGTGCCCGAGGTGCCGGTCGCCTCCGCGGACGTGGTCCCTGCCTGCCGCGCGGCCTCGGCGGCGGTGTCCGCGGCTCCGGCTGCCGGCCCTGCCGCTGTGGGTTGCACGGCCCCGGCGGATGGCGCTCCGGCGACCTGTGCGTCCTCGGCGGCGGCCCGTTCCGCTGCGGCCTTCCGTTCCGCTTCGGCCTTCTGCTCCGCTTCCGCCTTCTGCGCTGCCGTGCGGCGGCGTGCCACATACTCCGCCTGCACCGTGTACCGGCGGGCCTTCTTGAGGTTGCGCCGGTCGATGACCAGGGCCACGAAGCCGCCGAGTGCCGCCCCCACGATGCCCAGCAGCATCATGAGGATGCCCAGCACGGCGCCCTGGGAGTAGTCGGCGGTGAGGTCCGAGGTGTCCACCGGCAGCACGGAGAGGATCCCCGCCGCGATGAACCCCACCAGGACACCCATGATGATGAACATCGAGTACTTGGGGCTGCGACGGACCTCGACCTCGAGCTCGTCCGTCATCCGGTCCCTGTTGTCGTCCATGAGCTCCCGCTTCGCCGGCTGCCTGCAATGCCGATCCAGTCTAGTGGGTGCCCCGGTGGAGGCCTCTCAGCCCAGGAGGAGTGCGGCAGCCCGCTGGACCACAAGTTACGTCTGCGTACCGGCCGTGATGGGCGGCCGGTACGCAGACGCAACCTACGGAAGGGAGGGAGGAATGGAGGCGAAACGGGGAGGGGAAGGCGCGAGAGAGGGGCCTTCCCCGGGCACCAGGCTTCAGAGCTTCATGACGACCGTCTTGGTCTGCGTGTACTCGTCGAAGGCCTCGATCGACTTCTCCCGGCCGTACCCGGACTTCTTGAACCCGCCGAACGGCAGCTCCACTCCCCCACCCGCGCCATAGGTGTTGACGAACACCTGACCGGCCTCGATCCCGGCGGCCATGCGGTGCGCCCGGCTCAGGCTCTGCGTCCACACGGCGGAGACCAGGCCGTAGTCCGTGCCGTTGGCGAGTGCGAGCGCCTGCTCGTCCGAGTCGAAGGAGGACACGGCCACGACGGGGCCGAACACCTCCTCGTGGAAGATCCGCTGCTCCGGGGTGACGGCATCGACGATCGTCGGAGCGATGAAGGCTCCGTCGGCGAGCTCCGCGGTGAGCCCCTCCGGACGCACGCCGCCGGTCACCACCTGGCCGCCGTTCAGCTCATCGAGGAAGCCCTGCACGCGCTCCTGCTGCTTCGCGGAGACGAGCGGGCCGAGGCCGGGGTCGTCGAGGCCCCGCCCCACCGTGATCGCCTGCATGGCCGCGGCCATCCTCTCCACCACCGCGTCGTGGACGTCTGCGTGCACGAGCAGGCGGGATCCCGCGGAGCACGTCTGCCCGGCGTTCTGCACGATGGAGCGGACCAGGCTGGGCAGCGCCGCGTCGATGTCCGCATCCGCGAAGACGACGTTGGCGGACTTGCCGCCCAGCTCCAGCACCGTGGGGATGACGCGGTCCGCGGCGGCATGGGCGATGAGCGAACCCGTGGCCGTCGAGCCCACGAAGCCCAGGTGCGCTACGCCGGGGTGGCTGGCGAGGGCGTCACCGGCCTCGGCGCCCAGGCCGGTGACCACGTTGAAGGCGCCGGCCGGGAAGCCGGCCTCCGCGATGAGCTCTGCAAGGCGGACGGTGGAGCGCGGGGTCTCGTCCGCAGGCTTCGCCACCGCGCAGTTCCCGGTCGCCAGGGAGGTGGCCGCAGCCCTGCCCACCAGCTGCAGAGGGTAGTTCCAGGCGACGATGTGGCCGGTCACGCCGTAGGGCTCACGCCGGGTGAAGACGTGCATGTCCTCGCCCAGCGGGATCTGGTGGCCGTAGTAGGACTCGATGGTGTGGCCGTAGAACTCGAAGTAGCGGGCGCAGACGTCCACGTCCGCGTAGGCCTGCGTGAGCGGCTTGCCGGTGTCCTCGGACTCCAGGCGCGCGAGGTGCTCGCGATCGCCGCGGATGAGTGCCGCCGTGCGGACCAGGAGCGTCGACCGCTGCTCCGGTGAGGACCTGCGCCACTCCCGCTGTGCCGCGGTGGCCGCGGCCACGGCGCGGTCCACCTCGTCCGCGCCGGCGCGGGAGACCTCGCCCAGTGAGCGCGTGGTGGCGGGGTCGATGTTGGCGTAGGTGCTCAGGGAGGGGACGTGCCGGCCGCCGATGAACGACGTCGTCTGCGTTGTGTGCGCGGTCATGGCGCCATTCAACACCACGGCGAGGCGAGCAGGCAGGCCCCTCCTGCCATCTGGGACCGGGTGGATGCGCACTGAGGCAGAGCCGGGGCGCGGCCGGAGGCCATGCGGACTCTGTCCAGGCGGCCTCAGCGCGAGTGGACGACAGCGCCGTCCTTGATCGTCACGTCCACCCGGAGCTCGCGCAGACGGCTCGGATCCATCTCCACCGGGTCCTCGGAGACGATGATGAGGTCCGCCCGCATACCCGGCGCGATGCGCCCCTTGTCATCTTCCTCCCCGTACTGATAGGCGGCTCCGCTGGTGACCGCCTGCAGCGCCTCCCACGTGGTGATCCGCTGGTCGAGGCCGATGGGCCTCCCCGACCGGCTGCTCCGGTTGACCGCCGCCCAGAGGGACAGGGCCATGTCCGGCGGCGTCACCGGCGCGTCCTGATGGAGCGTGATCCGCACACCCCTGTCCAGCGCCGCACGCGCAGGGGAGATGAAGCGACCGCGCACGGGGCCCAGATTCTGCATGTGCACGTCGCCCCAGTAGTAGACGTGGCCGCAGAAGAAGGACGCGAGCATCCCCAGCGCAGGCATGCGGTCGAGCTGGTCGTCGCGCACCATCTGCGCGTGGATCATAACGGGTCGCTGCTCCGCGATCTGCGGCTGGTCCCGGCTCACGGTCTCCACGCTGGAGAGGAACTGCTCCGCGGCGGCGTCGCCGTTGCAGTGGGCGATCAGCTGCCGTCCCTCCTCCGCGGCCAGCCGCACCCAGGTCTCCACCTGTTCGGTGGGCAGTGCGGGGTACCCGCAGGTGCATTCCGGTGGGGCGCCGAGGCCGGGCCCTGGCACACCGCCCCCGTCCGATGCACCGCCGGGCAGTTCATGGCCGCCTTCCTCGGCTCGGCCCGTCTGAGCAGGAGAATCGCTCGCGTGAACCGCACTGGTCTCCGCGTCGTGTCCGGCCCCCGCCCCGCGCTCCGGCTCGTACGGACGGCTCAGCCACGCCGATCTGCCCTGAGGCGAACCGTCGAGGATCATCTTGTAGCCGCCGATCCGCACGTGATCCCCGTATCCGGAGGCATGCTCTGGGTGCGCCGCGACGCACGCGGGGCCGCCGCGGTTGAGCACCGGATAGGCCACGACGTCGAGGACGAGCTTCCCCTCACGTCCGGCCGCGATGAGATCCTCCACCGCCTGCGCACCCGCGGCGCCTTCCTGCACCGTGGTGATGCCCTGCCGCAGGTACTCCCTCTGTGCGTTCGCGATCGCCTCTGCCGCTCCCACCCCCGCGCCCGGAATCAGCTGGGCAGCCGCCCCGTCCCCGGACAGCGCGCGTGAGAAGGCGCGGATGGCGCTCATCTCCTCCGCATAGCCATCCGGCTCCGTGCCGCCCGGCCGGCGGCCGAACTTGCCGCCGGCCGGATCCGGGGTCTCCGCAGTCAGCCCCGCTCGCTCCACGAGCACGCTGTTGCCCACGCCCATGTGCACGGAGGCGTGCATGACGATGACCGGCGTCACCGTGCTCACGCGGTCCAGGTCGTCACGCGTGGGGTGCCGCCGCTCACGGAGGAAGTTGTGGTCGTAGTTCACACCCACCAGCGGCGCGGACACCGGGTCTGTACGCCCGCTCAGGCGAGACGTCAGCGCCGTGACGATGTCGTCCATGCAGTTCGCTTCACTGAGGTCCACGAGGGCTGCGAACTGGCCGTACATGAGGAAATGCCCGTGCGAATCGATGAACGACGGCATCAGTGTGCGACCGGCGAGGTCGACTGCCGCATCGTCATCGCGCAGGAGCGCCCGCCCCTCCGCGCAATTCCCGACGAAGAGGATCCGATCGTCCTCCGTGACGACGCACTCCGGCGCGTCGTCGATGTCGACCATCGTGCGGATGGTCCCGGAATGGTACAGCGTGCGCATCATGACTCCCTCGTCATCGTCGTGCAGGCGGCTCCCGCCGCATGGCCGCCGCATGGCCGCGGAGAAGCGGCCTCACCGCTCAGCCTCAGCCGCTCACCCCCGCGGGTGCCCCTCCCGGGTGAAGAGCGGCAGGAACGCGGAGAGGTCGGAGCGGATGCCCGAGGCCTCGATCCTGTTCTCGGAGACCGCCGCCCCGTAGTCCAGACGTCCCGTGACGACCTGCAGCCAGACCTCGGGCGAGGTCTCGACGGTGTTGGGCGGGGTGCCGCGCGTGTGCGCGGGGCCGTCGATCGCCTGCGTCACGCCGAACGGCGGCACCCGCACCTCGACGCTGCCTCCCTCGAAGCGCACCGCCAGCTCCTCGAGCGAGTACCGCACGGCCGTCGCCAGCGTCCTGCGGTCCACCGGCGCACCGGCCGCGTCCAGGGTGCTGCACCACAGGTGCAGGGCCTGCTCGCCCGCGGCCGGATCGATCCTCCGCTTCCTGCTCATGGCTCGTCCTCTCCGTCCATTGAGTTCCTCACACACATGCGCCCGAGGCCGGCTCACCTCGAGTGGTCAGGCTCGCCCGCGCGGCACCGGAAACCACTCCCGGCACCGCCCGCACCTGCCAACCCGCCTCGCCCAGGCGACGCCGACGGCCGCAGGACCGCGCGGGCGCAGGCCTCACCCCACGGCCAGCGGCTGCGCACCCAGCCCCTCCAGCGCCGCGAGCAGTCCCGCGCCGGGGTGCACAGCGCCGGCGGGCACCGCAGCACCGTCCGGACCGCTGCCGCCGGTGACGGCGGGGAGCACCCGGGCCAGCGCCTCGGCGGCGGCCTGCCGGTCCACCGCCCCCACTGCGGCCAGCAGGTTGAGCCCCACCAGCTCCGCCGGCCGGGCGGACCCGTCCAGGCACTTGAGCGCGAGCGACCAGCCGTCCGGGGTGGCGAGGACCAGCACACCCTCCGCACCGCCCTTGGCGAAGATCCCCAGGCGCTCGATCACCACGGTGTTGGGATGCCCCTCGCCCTGGATGCCCCAGGGGTGCGCGAGGACGCCGTCCATGAGCGTCCGCGTCTCCGGGGTGTCACCCACCGCGAACCGGCCTATAGCACGCGCCAGCCCGGTGAGAGGCAGCGCGTGCACGGGAGCGCCGCAGCCGTCCGTGCCCACCGCCGCGGAGGGCGCGCCGGAGAACTCCTCGACGACGCGCGCCACCTCCTGCTGCACCGGATGCGCCGGATCCAGATAGTCCTCCGTGGAGTGCCCGCCGGCCACCGCCGCCATGAGGAACGCGGCGTGCTTGCCGGAGCAGTTGAAGTGCAGCCGCGAGAACTCCTGGCCGGCCTCCCGCCGGGCCACACGCGTGGCTCCGTGCGCGGGCGGCGCGGACGGGCAGCGCAGCGCGTGCTCGTCCAGCCCCGCGGAGGCGAGCATGGCGGCGACGGTGTCGATGTGGCGCTGCTCGGACTTGTGGGACGCGGTGGCGAGTGCCGCCGAGGCCCCCTCCACGCGGGCGCCCATGCGCAGGCTCGCCACCGCCTGGAGCGGCTTGAGCGAGGAGCGGACGAACACGGGCTCCTCGACGGCACCCATGCTGGTCGCGACCCGTCCGGACGGATCGAGGACCACGGCCGCACCCAGGTGCCTCGACTCGATGAAGCCGGAACGCTCCACGACGGCGAGCTCCGCCGCCTGTGCCGCCGTGAAGGTGTGGGGGCCGTTCACCCCCTGTGCGGAAGCGCCGCCGGACGAAGCGCCGCTCGCTTCCATCCCGGCACCCGAATTCTCCGCACCGGCACCCGAGGCCTCCGCCCAGGTGCCTGACGCCTGCGCTCCCATCGTCTGCCCGTCCGTCATCCGTGTGCCCGGGCGATGGCGTCCATGGCGGCAGGGTCCGAGTCGTTGAGGAACTTCGTCACACGCTGCGCCTCCTCGGCCTCCCCGATCCCCGCCGCCGCACGGCCGAGCGCGTACAGCGCCCGGAGGAAGCCGCGGTTGACGGTGTGCTCCCACGGGATGGGGCCCGCACCGCGCCAGCCCGCACCGCGCAGGGCGTCGAGGCCGCGGTGGTAGCCCACCCGCGCATAGGCGTAGGAGTCCACGAGGCGTCCCTCGGAGAAGGCCTCGTCCGCGAGCTCCGCCCACGCCAGGCTGGACGCCGGCAGCGAGGCGACGATGTCGACGGGCTCCTCGCCCGCCTCCAGCCGCGCGAGGGCCTCCACGTCCGGGTGGTCCTCCGGCAGATAGGTGGGCTGCGGGCCCACCTGCGAGGGGTCGAGATTGCCGATGTGCGAGGGAGTGCCCAGGTTCTGTGCCATGCGCACCACTGTATCGCCGGGCGGACGCGCGCCGCCCGGCCGCACGGGTGCGCTCAGTCCTCGCCGCCCTCCGGCGGCTGGAGCTCGAACGGGTTCGCCGTGAGCGCACCCTGCACGCCCTGCTCCGCCAGCTCTCCCAGCTGCTCCGCGGAACTCACGCCGGTGGCCCAGACCTGCAGCCCGGATTCGATCCAGGCGGTGAGGTCCTCACGATCCGCAGGCACCGCCGCCATGCTGAATCCCGCAGTCTCCAGCTGCTCCGCCGTCGTGGCGGAGAGGTCGCCGGTGAAGAGCGCCGGCGCCCCGGCATCCGCAGCCGCGCGCGCGAGGCCGGCGTCCTCCGTGCGCACGATGAGAGCGTCCAGCCGCTCACGCGCGGCCGCCGCGTCCAGCACGGCGTCCAGCTCAGCCCGGGTGTCCACGGCCGGCATGAAGACGGTGGCCTCGGCGAAGTCCGCGTAGGCGTCCTCCCAGGTCACCGGCGTGCCCGCGCGGCCGTCCTCACGCGGGGCGGGGATCGAACCCTCGGCGAACTCCTCCGGGCTCAGCTGCGCGTACGGCTGGGAGAACCCCGGGGCCGAGGCCGCCTCACCCGCGCCGGCCGCCTCACCGCCGTCTGCGGCCTCCGGCTCAGCGCCCAGCACCACGGTGCCGTCGGCCAGCTCCTGGAGCTCCACCGCCGGGAGGTAGCCGAACTTCACGCTCTCCCCCACGGCCTCGGCGGAATCGGGCGGGTAGGCAGCACCGCCGCCGTCCAGCGCGGCCACGGCCGGCGCGTGCAGCGCGCCGACCGTCAGCTGCTCCTTGGGCTTGAGGGCATTCCACGCGAACAGGGCGATGACGAGCACCGCGACCACCCCGAGCACGATGAACGGGGCGTTGGTGCGCTCCCCCTTGCGGGCCTCGGCGGCGGCCGTCTTCGCCTCCCACTTCGCCTGCTCCTCAGGGCTCACGGGGGTGGCCCGTGCCCGCGCCTGCGCCTGCCTGCGCCGTGCGGCACGGGAGAGGTTCTGCGGGGTGAGGTCGGACAGGTCGTCCATCCGCGGACCCCGCGCGTCCTCGCGGTCCTTCTTCGCCTTCGCCACCGTCACCTGTTCCTGACTCCGGGGATGTCCCCCGACGTTCCTCTGCTGTCTGCCGCGCACCGGCCCGCGCGGCTCGGTGCACACCTCATCTGCTGCGGTCCCGGTTCGACGCGGCACCCGTTACCAGCCCGCGCAGGAATCCTGCTCCCCAGGTGAGGTGCATGGTGGGAAGCACCGCGGCGAACCAGACCCGCTCACGCAGTCCGGCGTCCTTCGCCCTCCAGGCCGTCGCCACGATGCCGGCCACGTAGGCCGTGCTGGGGATGTGCACCGCTGCGGTGAAGCGGCGCAGCCAGCGCGGCCACCGCCGGGTGGTGCCGGTGAGCTGGAGGACCGTCTCCACGACGGCCGCGCCCATGCCGAGCACCAGCACGGGCGGGGCGAAGTAGCGCAGCGAGTTCTTGGCCGCGTGTCTGCGCACGATCTCCGCCCGCCACACACCCGTCGCGTAGAACTGCTGAGCGAGCTTCGACCAGGAGTCGCGCGGCCAGTACGTGACGGTGAGCGCGGGATCGAACCGGATGGATCCTCCCGCCTCGCGGATGCGGAGGTTGAGCTCCCAGTCCTGCCCGCGGCGCAGCGATTCGTCGAAGCCGTCCAGGACGGAGAACACCTCCCGGCGGAAGACGCCCAGGTAGGCGGATTCGGCCTCCTGCGCCTCGTCGCCGGAGTGGTAGGCGGGACCGCCGAGGCCCACCGGCGACATGTAGGCCCGGGCCACGGCCCGCTGGAAGGCGCTGCGGCCTCGGGCCTGCATGAGTCCGCCCAGATTCGCCGCCCCGCTCTCGCGCAGCGCCTCCACGGCGCGGGCGGTGTAGTCCGGGGAGAGCTCCGAGTGCGCGTCCACGCGGGCGATGATCGGGTACGAGGTCTCCGCGATGGCGAGGTTGAGGCCCACCGGGGTGTCTCCGGCAGGGTTGTCCACCGCCACGATGCGCGGGTCCTCGAGCGCGAGCTGCCGCACGATCTCCGTGGTGCCGTCCGTGGACGGGCCCAGCGCGAGCACGATCTCCTGCGCACCCGCGTACTCCTGGGCGAGGATGCCGGTGATCGCCGAGGCCACATGTGCCGCCTCGTTGAGCACCGGCATGATGTAGGAGACGCCGGGGGAGGCCGGGAGCTCGGGCAGGGCCTCGGGCCGCAGCCGCTGGGAGTCGCGGCTCACTTGAACTTCTCGTACTCTGCGACGACGTCCTTCGTCTCCCCGTCCGCGCGCAGCTCGCCCTTCTCGATCCAGATGGTGCGGTTGCACGTGTCCCGGATGGAGCGCATCGAGTGCGAGACGAGGAACACCGTGCCCGCGCGCTCGCGGATGCCGCGGATGCGCGCCTCGCTCTTCTTCCGGAACGCCTTGTCGCCCACGCTCAGCGCCTCGTCCACGATGAGGATGTCGTGATCGCGGGCAGTGGCGATGCCGAACTTCAGGCGGGCGGACATGCCGGAGGAGTACGTGCGCATGGGCATGTCGATGAACTCGCCGAGGCCGGTGAACTCCACGATCTCGTCGTACTTGTCCTCGATCTCCCGGCGGCTCATGCCCATCGCGAGGCCGCCCAGCATGATGTTCTGGCTGCCGGAGAGATCGGGGATGAGCGCGGCGCCGATCCCCAGCAGATTGGGGCGGGAACGGGCGTAGACGGCACCGCTGGAGGCCGGGGTGAGGCCGGTGATGGTGCGCATGAGCGTCGACTTCCCGGAGCCGTTGGTCCCGATCACGCCGATCGACTCGTTCTCGTGCGCGATGAAGCTCACGCCCTTGAGCGCGTGCACCTTCTTCATGGAGCGGCGGCGCTGCATGAAGCCCGCGGCGCTGCCCTTGTCCACGCGCTTGCCGGTGGCGAGCACGCTGTACTCCACGTGCACGTCGTCGCACACGACCACGGGCTCCTGCGAGGCGGCTGCTGCCGGCTCGGCCCCCGCTGCGGCGTCCTCAGTTCTCTCGGCCATACCGCTCCTCAGCCTTCCAGAAGAACACGATTCCCACGACGAGGATGCCGACGGACCAGATCGCGAACTTCCACCAGTAGTCCACGGGCACCTCGTAGCCGTCGAGGATGAGGCCGCGCGTGATGGCGAGGATCTCGTAGAGGGGGTGCCAGTCGAAGATCGGGGTGAGCCGCGGGTAGTCGGCGAGGATCCGGGCCGGGTCGTAGAAGACGCCGGCGGTGTAGAAGATCATCCTCGAGATGAATGGCGTGAGTTGGGACAGGTCCCGCATGTGCACCGTGAGCCGCGCGAAGACGAGCGCCACGCCCTGGTTGAACATCCAGAACAGCAGCATCAGCGGGATGAGCAGCAGCCAGCTCCAGCTGGGTGTGGATCCCCACAGCAGCGCGATGCCCAGCATCATGATGAGCGGGGGGATGAAGTTGAGGAGGTTCTCCAGCACCTTCGCCACCGGCAGCACCATGCGTGGGAACGGCAGCGACTGCACCAGCGCCGTGTTGCTGATGATGGACTTCGCCCCGCCGTTCATCGAGGTGTTGAAGAACTCGAGGAGGAAGACGCCCACCACCACGAACGGCACGAAGTTGTGCGGGCGGATGCCGGAGAGGACGAGGCCGAACACCGTGCCGTAGATGAGCGCGGAGAACGTGGGACGCAGCAGCACCCACAGCATCCCCAGTCGGTTGCGCTCGTTCTCGCTCTTGATGCGGAACCGCGCGAGGGACAGTGTGAAGTCGAGACGCCTGATCACCTGGACCAGATAGGCACCCAGAGGTGGACGGGCGCCCACGCGTTCGAGGCCGTGGTCGGCCGCGACCTGCGAGAGATTCTCAGACACAGCGTTCTTTCGACGGAGAGTGTGGACCTCCCGAGTCTAGCGAAGCGGAGGGAGCCTGCCTTCCCAGCGAGCCCCACACCTTCGTGAACGCGAGGTTTCCGAGAGGATTCGTGGTCTCGCGGGCTCCCGCGCGGCTCCCTGCGCCCGCGCGGCTCCCTGCGCCCGCGCGGCTCCCCGCTCCCGCGCGGGTCCCTGCGCCCGCCCCGCAGGTTACGTCTGCGTAGCGGCCGCCCTGCACGGCCGGTACGCAGACGTAACCTACGGGATCATGTGCAGGCAACCTGCGGATCAACCTGCGGATCGCGCGCAGATGACTTGCGGATCATGCAGGGAGCGGCCTGAACACGCACGCCCCGCCGCCCGTGCAACCAGTACCCTGGGGATCGTGAAGGTACTCGTCATCGGCCCTGGCGCCCGCGAACACGCCCTTGTCTCCGCCCTCTCCCGCGACGAGGCGGTCGATGCCGTCATCGCCGCCCCCGGCAACCCCGGCATCGACCTGCTCTGCGAGACCCGTCCCCTCGACCAGACGGATCCGGGCGCATGCGTGGCGCTGGCCCGCCAGCTCGACGTGAGCCTCGTGGTGATCGGGCCGGAGGCCCCGCTGGTCGCCGGCGTGGCGGATGCGCTGCGGGAGGCCTCGTTCCCGGTGTTCGGCCCCGGCCAGGAGGCCGCGGTGCTCGAGGGCTCCAAGGCCTACGCCAAGGAGGTCATGGAGGCCGCAGGCGTGCCCACCGCCGCAGCCGTCGCCGCCACCACCCCCGCCGAGGCCGCGCCGCACTCGAACGGTTCGGCGCACCCCACGTCGTCAAGGCGGACGGTCTGGCGGCCGGCAAGGGCGTCGTGGTCACGGACGACATCGCCGCGGCCCAGGCGCACGCGGAGTCCTGCCTGTCCGCCTCGGACCGCGTGGTCATCGAGGAGTACCTCGACGGGCCCGAGGTCTCCCTCTTCGTCGTCTGTGACGGCACCACCGCGGTGCCCCTCTCCCCCGCCCAGGACTTCAAGCGGATCGGCGACGGCGACTCCGGCCCCAACACCGGCGGCATGGGCGCCTACTCCCCGCTGCCCTGGGCGCCGGAGGGAATGGTCGACGAGATCGTCTCCCGCGTCGCCCAGCCGGTGGTCGACGAGCTCGCCCGCCGCGGCAGCCCCTTCGTGGGCCTGCTCTACTGCGGCCTGGCGCTCACCTCCCGCGGGCTGCGCGTCATCGAGTTCAACGTGCGGTTCGGCGATCCGGAGACGCAGTCCGTCCTCGCGCGCCTGCGCACACCGCTCGCCGGCCTCCTGCTCGCCGCCGCGCAGGGCACTCTCGCCCAGCACCTGCCGCTCGACTGGGACCCCCGCTCCGCCGTGACGGTGGTGCTGGCCGCGGAGAACTACCCCGAGGCTCCGCGGAAGGGCGATCCCATCTCCGGTCTCGAGGACGCACTCGCGCTCGAGGGCGTGGACGTCCTCCACGCGGGCACCGCGCTCTCCCCCGAGGGCGAGTTCCTCACCGACGGCGGCCGGGTGCTCTCCGTCGTGGCCCTGGGCGAGGACCTCGCAGCCGCCCGGAAGCGGGCGTACGAGGCCGCCTCCCGCATCAGCTGGGAGGGCGTCCAGTACCGCACGGACATCGCGCTGAAGGCAGAGCGCGGGGAGATCACGGTGCCCGAGGCGAGCGCAGGTTCCGCTGCCGAGGCGCGCCCCGCTTCTGCGGCCTCGGAGCCTTCCGGCGCCTCCGGAACGAGCGCCCCCACTGCCTCAGGTGCGACGACCGCGGCTGCCGCAGTGGCCTCGGCGGCGGCGAACGCCCCTGCCGTGCCCGGCTGGAAGCATGCCTACTCCGGCAAGGTGCGCGACCTCTACATCCGCGAGGGCGAGTCCGACCTGGCGAGCGCGGCCGAGGTGCTCATGGTCGCCTCGGACCGGATCAGCGCCTACGACTGGGTGCTCAGCAGCGAGATCCCGGACAAGGGCAGGGTGCTCACCGGCCTGTCCGTGTGGTGGTTCGACCAGCTGCGCGACCTGGTGGGCAACCACGTGGTGAGCGTGGACGTGCCGGAGGAGGTCGCCGGACGCGGCCTCATCTGCAGGCGGCTGGACATGTTCGAGGTGGAGTGCGTGGCGCGCGGCTACCTCACCGGCTCCGGCCTAGCCGACTACCGCCGCACCGGCGCCGTCTGCGGCAATGCGCTGCCGGACGGGCTGGGCGAGGGAAGCCGCCTGGAGCCTGCGATCTTCACCCCGGCCACCAAGGCCGCGGTGGGCGACCACGACGAGAACATCGACTTCGCCCGCACCGTGGAGCTCCTGGGCGAGGCAGATGCCACAGCGCTGCGGGACCTCACCCTGCGGATCTATGAACGGGCGCGGGAGCTGGCCGGCGAGCGCGGGATCGTGCTGGCGGACACCAAGTTCGAGTTCGGGCGGGACGCGGACGGGCGGATCGTGCTCGCGGACGAGGTGCTCACCCCGGATTCCTCGCGCTTCTGGGACGCGGCGACGTTCGTCCCCGGCGAGGCGGCGGAGAGCTTCGACAAGCAGTTCGTGCGCGACTGGCTCACCTCCCCGGAGTCCGGCTGGGACAAGTCCGGCAGCGTGCCGCCGCCGGAACTGCCCGCCGAGGTCGTGGAGCGTACGCGTGCGCGCTACCTCGAGGCCTTCGAAAGGATCACCGGGACGCCGTTCCCCGGCTGATCTCCGGTCCGCCCATGTCTCACTCCACGTCGATGTTCGCCCCCTCCAACGACGCAGAGTGAGACATGAGCGCGCGGCTGTTCCCGAACGGCGCGGGAACTGCCGCGCGCACCGGTGCGTTCCGCGCGCATAGGCGAGCTCTCAGACCGCCGCGCGCACATCCGTCCGGGAGAAGTCCTCCCCCTTGAACAGCAGGGGCTCTCCGCGTTCGACGGCGAGCGCATAGGAGAAGCAGTCCCCGTAGTTCAGCTGCGCCGGGTGCCCCATGTCCTTGCCGTAGTCCCGGTACGCCTGCCGGGCTATCCGGGCCTGGTCAGCCGTGACGGGGATGATCTGGATCCGCCAGTCCCGGAGCAGGCGCTCCGCCATGCGGATGAGTGCCGACGCACGGCGCCTCTCCAGCACGATGCCGAGCTCCACATAGGTGGCGGCCGACATCACGGCACTCTCACCATCGGCGTCAGCCGCAAAAAGCCTCTGTTCGAACACTGCAGCGTCAGGTTCATCGTCGAGGATCGCCACCATCGCCGAGGTGTCGACGATCATGCCGGAAGCCCGTACTCGTCGTAGAGATCGTCCGTGCTCAGCGGCACCCCGCTCTCCCTGATGATTCTTCGCATCTCCGCAAGCGTCTCCTCGACCCTCTTCCACCGCTCCGCGCGTTCGGCCTCCTCTGCGTCCTTCCGGTCCGCCTCTGCACGCTCGAAGTCCGCGAGGTACTTCTCCAACGCTTCTTCGATCACGCTCGTCTGCGTCTTCCCGGTCTTCTCCGCTGCTTCACGCGCCAGTGCGTGCACCCGCGGGTTCTTGATGTTGAGGCTCATGGACGCCGCCTTCCCGTCGCCGACTCCGCCTTTCTACCCTTACACCTCTCGAGTCTACCCTTCTACCCGCAGCGTCACGCCGCCCTGAGCTCACCCGCGGCACGGACCGCGCCGGCCCCGGACCCACACGCACCCGCGTCTCACTCCACGTCGATGTTCGCCCCCTCCAACGACGCAGAGTGAGACATGAGCGCGTGGCACAGGGTGAGTGCGTCGAACACGGGCAGGCCCGAGGCCTCGGCGAGTGCCGGCGCATACGGCGGGAGGTTGGTGCACTCGAGGAGCAGCGCCCGGACCTCGGGGTGGGCGCGGATCAGCTCGGCTCCCACCTCCAGCACCTCTGCGCGGATGCGCTCGGGGTCCAGGGGCGCGGTCTGGTCGAGGATCGCCGCACGGAACGCAGGCTTCCCCTGCATGCCGGCCACCACGCTGCCCGCCGGGCCTCCGCGCGGCGGCCCCGCGTGCGGCGAGCCTACGTCCGGCGGCACGGCCCCGCACGCCGTGAAGTGCTCAGCGGTGAGCCGGGTGCTGTCGGCGGTGATGACCCCCACCACGCCGTACCGCTCCTGCAGCGCACCCAGCAGGCACAGTGCGGACGAGGCGAACGGCACGGGGATGCGCGCGGCCAGTTCCGTCTGGTGCCGCGCCATGAATCCGCAGCTCGTGGTGATCGCTGTGGCGCCCTCGGCTGCGAGCGCCGCTGCGTGTGCGGCGAACAGGTCCACGAGGCCACCGTCCTGTCGGCCGATCACCCGCGCCACAGTTGCGCCCGGAACCGTGCGGAAGAGGACGGGCGCGCGGCCGCCCTTCTCCGCACTCCCAGCCCACTCCGCACGCCGGAACGTCTCCGGGCTGCCGATGTCCCCGGGCACCCTCTCGAAGCTCGTGTCCAGCACCAGGACGCCGAGGCGCGCACCGCTTCGCACCACGCAGTCCGCGTACCCACCTGCCGCCCATGTCTCAATCCACATCGATATTCACCCTCCCTGGCGATGCAGAGTGAGACATGGGCATTCCTTCGCGAGCCTGCAGCCTCACACCAGCAGGGCGACGATGCCCACGGCGATGAGGAAGAGGGAGTTGGGCAGCGCCAGCACCATGACCTTGACCGGATCCACCTTGGTGTTGAGGCTGCCGCCCACCAGGCCCACCACCACGAACGCGGTGAGCCCCACGGGAGGCAGATTCTGCGCGGCCGCGGCCAGATGGCTCATGCTCAGCGCGATGTTGAACGGTTCCACACCCAGCTGCTCGAGCAGCGGCGAGAGGAACGGGACCGTCACGGTCTGCGCCGCGGTCTGCGAGCCGGTGAGCATGCCCAGCACCAGGATCGCCGCCACGCCCACCGTCACGACGGAGCCGCCGTGCATGCTCTGCGCCAGGTCCGCCACGGAGTCCACGAGACCGGAGGCGTAGACCATGCCCACCAGGAATCCCGCGCACAGCTGCAGACGGATCGTCTTGAGGACCTTGCGGGTCCCCTCCGCCAGCACGGCCCCCGGCGCCCTGTGCACCACGGGGTAGAGGAAGGAGAGGAGTGCGGCGGTGCCGATGGCCATGACGACGGGGTTGGCGAAACCGTTCAGGATCGGCACGGACTCGAGCGCCGCGGTGAGGTGCGAGAGCCCCGGCACCACCGTGTAGACGTTGATCCCCCAGCCCGTGTTGAGCAGGACGATCGCCAGGAGCACCAGCATGGGGACGAAGGTGTGGCTGTGCGTCCGCAACAGGCTCCGTGCGCTGGGCACCGGTGCCAGCACCGCTCCGGCACCGGCCCCCGCGCCCGGAGCGCCCGCAGAACCGGCACCGCCAGCGGGAAGAGCCGCAGAGCCCGCACCCGAGGCGCCTCCCGCCTCGGCATCCCTTCCCCGCCTGCCGGCGTCGTCGCCCGAGGCGCCCGCACCGGCCTCGGCGGTACCCTTCCGCTTCCGCACGAAGCGGAACGACTCGAGGATCGCGAACACGACGGCCGCGCCCACCGTGAGGAAGGCGATGCGGATGACCGGGCTGGGATCGGTGCCCACGAGTGAGGCCGAGAGGAGGATCGCCTGGCTCACCGGCGGCATGATCGATCCCAGCGAGGCCCCCACGAGGATGATCATGCCGATCTGGACGGGCCGCACCCCCATGGCCGCGAGCGAGTGGATGACGAGGAAGCCGATCACGGTCGCCGTGGCGATCGCGTCGCCCAGCAGCGAGCCGCCAATCACGAGCGTGATGAAGGTGGCGGTGATGAGGCCGCGCGGCGAATCGCCGAACACTCTGCGCAGCAGCCCCATGGTCGCGTCGATGGTGCCCATCCGCACCTGGGTCTCCGCATAGATCGACCCGAACAGGCTCAGCGCGATCACCCAGGCCATGCGGTCGATGCCGTCCACCGTGCCCGTGAGGTAGTCGACCGGCGCCACGCCGGAGAGCAGCGCGAGAGACAGGCCCGCGAGCAGCAGCGCAGCCTCCACGCTCCCGCCGATCCACGGTATCCGCCTGAGGAGGATGACGGCGAAGAGCAGGATCAGCGGTATCGCGATCACGGCGATCTGGCTCACGGCACTCCCCTTTCGGCCTCGCGCCCCTGCGGCGGCGAGGTCTGCTCACGACCCGGTGTGCCGAGGCGTGAAAACCTGCAGGCAGAGTACTGTCCGGGTGCTCCAGTTCACACCTCGGTCCATTCTGCGGGCACCTCGCAGCCGCCCGCGCTGGCGCGCCGCCCGCCTCGCGCCACGCTCCGCGCCGCCGCATTTCCATCCACGTCTCACATCACGTCGCAATTCGCCCGCCCCGACGACGCAGAGTGAGACATCAGCAGCCTGTGGGGCCCGGTAGACTGGTCCGGAATTCCCCACCCTCCCACTTTCAAGGAGTACGCGCGCATGGGACGGATCGTCGTCGAAGTCATGCCCAAGCCTGAGATCCTGGACCCGCAGGGCAAGGCGATCCGATCCGGCCTGGAGCGCATGGGCCTCAACGCCTTCGCGGACGTGCGCCAGGGCAAGCTCTTCCACCTGGACGTGGAGGGCCCCGTGACCGAGGAGGCGCTGACCGCCGCGCGTGAGGCCGCCGGCACGCTGCTCTCCAACCCCGTCATCGAGGACGTCGTCGCGGTCCGCGAGGCGACCGCGGAGGAGGCCGCGCAGTGAGCTCCCGCACGGCTGTCGCCACGGCCACTCCGCTCGTCGCGGACCTGGGCGCCGAGGCCCCCCTCACCGGCGCGGACACGCTGCGGGTGGGCGTGGTGCAGTTCCCCGGCTCCCTCGACGAACGCGATGCGCAGCGCGCCGTCACGCTCTCCGGCGCCCGGGCCGTGAGCCTGTGGCACGGCGACGACTCCCTGTCCGACGTGGACGCGGTGATCCTCCCCGGCGGCTTCTCCTACGGCGACTACCTGCGCTGCGGAGCGATCGCCAGGTTCGCACCCGTCATGGAGAAGGTCGTGGACGCCGCGAACGGCGGCATGCCGGTGCTCGGCATCTGCAATGGCTTCCAGATCCTCTGCGAGTCCCACCTGCTGCCCGGGGCGCTCATCCGCAACAGCCACCAGCACTTCATCTGCCGCGACCAGAAGCTCGTCGTGGAGAACGCAAGCACCGCGTGGACGAACTCCTACGCCGCCGGCGAGGAGATCACCATCCCGCTGAAGAACGGCGAGGGCGGGTACGTGGCTCAGCAGTCCGTGCTGGACGAGCTCGAGGCCACCGGCCGCGTCGTGGCCCGGTACACCGGAGGCAACCCCAACGGCTCACTGCGCGACATCGCCGGCATCACGAACGAACGCGGCAACGTCGTGGGTCTCATGCCGCACCCGGAGCACGCGGTCGAGGCCGGATTCGGCCCCGATTCCGCCTCCGGCATGCGCACCGGCATCGACGGCCAGGGCTTCTTCACCTCTGTGATCCGCTCGCTGCTGTCGCAGTGACGCGTCTGTGACGGAGTTCCGCACCCCGCCCGAGACTCAGGTCCAGGACGAGCCGCAGACCCGGGCACGGGGGTCCGCTCAGGTCGAGGTTCCTGCTACGCCCGAGGTGCCGGTCCGGCCGGCAGCCGCACCCCCGTTGCCCGCCGGGCCGCCGCCTCGGCCCATCGTTCCGCCTCCGGCACCCGCCGCACCGGTGCCGTCCGCTGGCCCGCCGGCGGACGGCACTGCCGCACCCCCGGCGCCCGCAGCACCGTCCGGCCCCGCCG
>NZ_JALAHB010000160.1 GCF_022712115.1 Brevibacterium sp.
CGTCCACGCTTTCCGCCGCCCCTTCACCCAGCAGGACGCCGCCCCCGCCCGCGGACCGCTCGAGGTCCCAGGACACCAGCCGCCTGTCCGAGGCGGTTCCCTCGTTGACGCCGTCGCGCATCTGGCCGTAGAAGTCCTCGTGGTACTCCACCACGCGTGCCCCCAGACGGCCGATGTTGAAGTACGCGTTCCTGCTGATGAGCGGATCGAACGTCCAGGTCATCTGTGTGATGCCGCGCTCCAGGCACCACAGGCGCTGGTGGAGCTTCATCGCCGCTCCCGTGCCGCGGCCCACCTCGTCGTGGCGCACACCGGCGATGTGCGAGTGCATCGCCCATTCCGGCGGCGAGGAGAAGAAGCCCACCGTCACGCCGATGAGCTCGCCCGTCTCCGGGTCCACAGCCGCACCCACGTAGTTCTGTGCGTGCGCCAGCGCCATGAGGAGGCTGGGCTCCATGACGGTGGTGCCGGCGGCGCCCACGTTCCACACCTCGTCGAGGAGGAGCGAGGCCTCGGCAGCGGATGCCGGGTCGTGGATGAGGCGCAGCTCCACCCCGGCGCGCTCCTGCGCCAGCTCGAGCTCGTGCTCTGCCGCCTCGATGGTCTGGGGGCTGATTCCTGCTGCTGCATCCATGGCGACATTCTGCCACTCGGGCGGGCGGTGGGGGAGTGTCTGCGCAGGTCGGCGGTCGTAGAGTGGCGAGCATGAACGATCCGCATGCCTCCCGTCCCGTGTCCGGTGCCCCGGCTGCCGCAGCCGCCGCGGAGGGCGGAACCCCTGCCTCCGCACAGGTGAGCACACCCGCCCCGCCCGAGGCTGCCTCGGCGGGGGTGCCTGCGCGTGCCGCCGTCGTGGGTGCGGGCACCATCGGACTGTCCTGGGCGCGACTGTTCGCGGCGGCGGGCACCGCGGTCACGGTCTTCGATCCGCGGGACGACCTCGCAGAGGTCCTGGCGGCACTCACCGCGGACGCAGGCCTTCCGGAGGGCGCGCTCACCCGGGCGAGCACCGCGGCCGAGGCCGTGGACGGTGTGGAGTTCGTGCAGGAGAGCGGGCCGGAGGAGCCGCACGCCAAGGCCGCGCTGTTCGCGCAGCTGGCGGAAGCGGCGCCGGAGGACGCGCTGCTGCTGTCCTCGTCCTCGGCGATCCCGGCCAGTCGGTTCGCCGCGGATCTGCCCGAGGCCGCGGCTGCCCGTGTGCTCGTGGGTCATCCCTTCAACCCGCCCCACATCATGCCGCTCGTGGAGGTGGTGCCGGGGGAGCGGACCGCAGCGGAGGCGGTGGAGCGCGCCGTGCAGATGTACCGCTCCTACGGGCGCGCGCCGATCGTGCTCAAGCAGGAGGTGCGGGGATTCGTGGGCAACCGCCTCCAGAACGCGGTGCTCCGCGAGGCCGTGCACCTGGTGCAGAGTGGTGTGGTGGACGCGGCAGACCTGGATACCGCGGTGAAGAACTCGCTGGGGCTGCGCTGGGCGGCCGTCGGACCTCTGGAGGGCCTGCACCTGGGCGGCGGGGCGCAGGGTCTGCGCGGGCTCATGGAGCACATCGGGCCGTCCTTCGCCGCCATCGACCTCCACGAACCGGACATGTCCGCGGAGGGCATGGAACCGGTGTTCGCACAGACGGAGGCCGCCTACGGCATGCCGCCCCGTGCGGAGATCGCCGCGGAACGTGACCGCTTCCAGGAGGGAGTGCTCCGCCTCCGAGGCGAGCCGCAGGAGGGCTGACGGCCCGGGCGGGAGACGCGCGGTGCCGCATGGTGGCGCTGTGCGGAGCGGCGGAGGCCCAGTGCGGGGGAAGTATGAGGTCACGCCCCGGAATGGCCGAGGCGCCGCACCGGGCCCGTCCGCGGTGCCGGATGCACAACGAGTCTCCGGCGTCAGGGCGTGCTCAGTTCACACCGCCGCGCGGAAGAAGTAGGTGGTGCGTGCGGCGATGAGACCGGCCTCATCGAAGCGCATGAAGTCCGCGAAGCCCTCGTGCGCCTCGGTCCCGTCCTTGAGAACGCCGTCGAAGGTGCCGCGGACGGCCACCCGGTTGCCGCTGGAGACCATCTCCGTGACGGTGTGGCGGCCGGAGGAGATGACGCGCGCGCCGCGGTAGAACTCCGCAACCTCCTCGCCGGTGAGCGTGGGGTACCCGGGGCGGTCGTAGACGGCATGGGAGGAGAACAGGGCGACGGTGGCCTCCGCGTCTCCGGCGTCCACGGTGGCGTAGTAGTGGAGGGCACGCTCCTCCGTGCGGGAGGCGGGCTGGAACTGGGACATGGCTTCTCTCCTCGGGGCTGCGGCTTGGCGGAACGGGGTACTTGGCTGAACGGGGTGCCCGGCGGAACCGGAGGCCAGGCGGATCCTGAGACCCGGCTGGTCCTGAGACCTGGCTGGTCCAGAGACCCGGGCAGCCTGCAGGGGACGCAACCTGAGACGAGTCTCAACAGCGGACGGACTCCTTTGCCTTGCGGGCTGTGACCCGCATAACGTGGGAACCACACTAGCTGGCAGAGCCGCCGGCTGGACGGCGGGTCTCACGACCGTGCAGACGCCACCTATGGAGAAGGAGAGCTCGATGTCGATCTATCAGATTCTCAATCCTGCGACCGGTGAGGTCGTCGAGGAATACCCCACCGCCACTAATGAGCAGATCGCGGAGGCTCAGCAGCGTTCCCACGACGCCTTCGGTCCCTGGGCGGCACGCCCCGTGGCCGAGCGTGCCGCGATCCTGAATAAGGTCGCGGAC
>NZ_JALAHB010000161.1 GCF_022712115.1 Brevibacterium sp.
CCGCAGTCCCCCTCCCACTCGCGCCCCTGCCGGGACGGGCGGGGGCAGTGTGATGTTCCGTACCCTCGCCGAGGACCGGTGCCCGGGGCATCCCGTGTAGACTGGTGAGCCGCACCCCGCTGCCACATCCGACGTCAGCTGCGCACAGTGCAGGCGGTCCTCCCGCCCCCTCTGCCGCACCGGACGTCACCGGCCCTCTCCAGTGCACCCGAAGTGAGCACTCCCGGCCGAGCTGGCCGATCGCCATCCAAGTCCCCTGCGATCATGCGCGCGGTCACAACATGGAACGAGAACGAGTCACCCATGACCGAGACCTCACTCACCCCTGCCCTGGAGACGGAGCCCGCGGCCGCCGCCGGTCCCACCTTCGCGGACATGGATCTGCACCCCGCCGTCGCGAAGGCCGTCAGCGGCCTGGGCTACGAGAGCCCCTCGGCGATCCAGGAGCGGACCATCCCCCTCCTGCTCTCCGGCCGCGACGTGATCGGCCTCGCGCAGACCGGCACCGGCAAGACCGCCGCGTTCGCGCTCCCGGTCCTCTCCCGCATCGCGGACCTGGGCCGTCCCGAGGCGGGACCCTATGCCCTCGTGCTCACCCCCACCCGTGAGCTCGCCCTGCAGGTCGCCGAGGCCTTCACCTCCTATGCCGCCCATCTCCCGGACTTCACCGTGCTGCCGATCTACGGCGGCCAGTCCTACGGGCCCCAGCTCGCGGGCCTGCGCCGCGGGGCCCAGGTGGTGGTGGGCACGCCCGGCCGCGTCATCGACCACCTCAAGCGCGGTTCCCTGGACCTCGGCTCCCTGCGCCATCTGGTGCTCGACGAGGCGGACGAGATGCTGAAGATGGGCTTCGCCGACGACATCGAGGAGATCTTCGCGAAGGCCGGCGACTCCCGCCAGGTGGCACTGTTCTCCGCGACCATGCCGTCCTCGATCCACCGGATCACCGGCAAGTACCTCAACTCCCCGGAGGAGGTGCGGGTCGCGGCGAAGACCACGACGGGCGCGAACATCCGCCAGCGCTTCCTCACGGTCATGCACTCGCACAAGCTCGACGCCCTCACCCGCATCCTCGAGGTCGAGGAGTACGACGGCATCATCATGTTCGTCCGCACCAAGCAGGCCACCGAGGAGCTCGCGGACAAGCTGCGCGCCCGCGGCATGCGCGCCGCCGCCATCAACGGCGACATCCCGCAGCAGGCGCGCGAGCGCACCGTCGAGCAGCTGCGCGGCGGACAGATCGACATCCTCGTCGCCACGGACGTCGCCGCGCGCGGTCTCGACGTGGAGCGGATCGAGCTGGTCGTCAACTACGACGTGCCGCACGACACCGAGTCCTACGTGCACCGGATCGGCCGCACGGGCCGCGCCGGACGCTCCGGTGAGGCGATCCTCTTCGTCACCCCGCGCGAGTCGCACATGCTGCGTCAGATCGAGAAGGCGACCCGGCAGAAGGTCGAGCCGCTCACCCTGCCGACCGTGGAGCAGCTCACCTCCAGCCGGGTGGAGCGCTTCACCACCCGCATCTCCACGGCGCTCGCGGAGAAGGACCTCGACGAGGTCCGTCCCGTCATCGCGGACTTCGTCCGCACCCACGAGGTCCCCGCGGAGGAGGTAGCGGCTGCGCTCGCGGTCCTCCTGCTCGACGGCGAGAGCCTCACGGCGGAGCCGCTGCCGGAGCCCAAGGCCCGTGCGAACCGCAATGAGCGCGGCGACCGGAAGGGCAGCCGGCCGGGCATGCGCACCTACCGCATCGCGGTGGGCCGCAACGACCGCGTGCAGCCCGGCGGCATCGTGGGTGCGATCGCGAACGAGGGCGGACTCACCTCCGCGCAGATCGGCGCGATCGACATCCGCGCCGGCCACTCGCTCGTGGACCTCCCGGAGTCCCTGCCGGAGAACGTGCTCTCCCGCCTGCAGAACACGAAGATCCAGGGCAAGCGGATCGACCTGCGCCCGGACAACGGCCGCCCCGGCCGCCCGTTCCGCAAGCGCGGCGACGGCCGCGAGGGGCGCGGCGGCTACAGGGGGGACCGCGGTCCGCGCCGCGACTCCGGCCGCACGGAGTCGAAGAAGAGCTTCCGCCGCTTCGACTGAGCACTGCTCGGACTGAGCACTGCTTCGACTGACGGGGAGGCGAGGGAGGTGCGGGTAGCATCGGTGGAATGATCGCCGAGGTCCGCTCCCTCCACCGCTTCCCCGTCAAGGGCTTCCCCGCCGAAACCCTGAGCTCCGCCCGGGTGGCTCCCGGTGCGGGGATCGCAGGCGATCGGGTGCTGGCGCTGGCCGACGGCACCACACCGGTGGCCTCCGGCGAATGGCGGAGCTGGTCGGCCTTCCTCGCGCTCAAGAAGCGCTCCGACCTCGCCGCGTGGACGGTGGAGACCCTGCCCGGCGGGCACATCCGGCTCACGCCGCCCGCGGCGGACACATCCGCGCCTGCTTCGCCCACCACATTCACGCTCCGTCCCGAGGCCGCCCCCGCCGCCGAGCTGGCCGCACTGCTGCCCGGGACCTCGCCGCAGGACCTCGCCTTCACCACCGCCTCCACCGCGGCCGCGCCGCAGGGCATGTTCGACGACCGGGAGGGGCATCTCAGCCTCATCAGCCTCGCCTCCGTCCGCACGCTGGCCGAGGCGACCGGCACGGACATCGACCCCCTGCGCTTCCGCGGCAACCTCCTCCTCGAAGGACTCGCACCGTTCGCGGAGTTCGGCCTCGTGGGCCGCACCGTGCGGATCGGCGGGGCGGTCGTCTTCATCCGCTCCACGATCGAACGCTGCGCGGCCACCAAGGTGGATCCCCGCACGGCACGCTCGGACCTCAATGTCCCGCGGCTGCTGTCCACCGCGGTGGGGCACATCCACATGGGCGTCTACGGCACGGTCCTCTCCCCCGGCAGGATCGCGGCGGGGGACGGCATCGAGCTCCTGGACGGGGCCTCGCCCCGTCCGCTGCCGGCGGGCACCGGCCCCCGCCTCCTCCGGGTGCAGGACTCCGCGACCCTCGAACCCGGCCGGCACCACCTGCGACTGCACGACCCCTATGGCTGGTTCGCCGCACACTGGCGTCCCGGCATGCACGTGCGCGTCCATCTCGCCGGCGCCCACGGCCCCCTCTGGCGGACCTATACCGCGTGTCTGGTCCGCGGCAGCGAATTCTCGCTCCTCGTCGAGGAGCGCGGAGAGGTCTCCGCCGCACTCGCGGCACTGCGGCAGGGAGACTCGCTGCTGGTGTCCGGCCCCTTCGGCTCCGCCACCCCGGAGTCGGTGCTCGCCGCAGCGCGCACGGACCGCACGGCGGGCACGGAGACCGTGACCGAGGCCTGCGGCTCCCCGCGGATCGCAGTGCTGACGGCGGGAATCGGCCTCACCACGGCGCTCTCCCTGCTGCCGGAGCTGGCCGCCGGGGCTCAGGTCCGCTGCCTGCACATCGACCGAGGTCTCTCCCGGGCCTCCGTCGAATCGCTCACCCGCCTCACCGACGCGCCGGTGGACCTGTGGGACACCGCCGTCCGGGGCCGACCGACCGGGACCGAGCTCACCGCCTTCCTCGCAGGGGCCTCGGCGGCGGTGCTGTGCGGCGGGGAGAGCTTCGTCGCCGCGGCCCGGGCGGCCGCCCGGGCTGCGGGACTGCCCGCCGCGGCGGTCGTGAGCGAGTCCTTCGCCTCACCGGTGAGCGACACCGGGGAGCGGCTCGCGGGAAGACCGCCGGCCGTCCTCGTGAGAGCGGACGGGCGCAGGCTGGGCTGGGAGCCGGAGGACGGGACCCTGCTCGAAGCGCTCGAGGCCGATGGCGCCCGCATCCCCTTCACCTGCAGATCCGGGTCGTGCGGCACCTGCGCGATCCGCGTGGGCGGCCCCGGCGTCATCGAGCACGTCCTCGACCACACGGCGGAACCCGCCCCCGGCAGCGCTCTCAGCTGCTGCGCCGTGCCCGTGGGCGAGGTGCACGTGGGGGTCTGAGACGCCCGGCTCCGCGCGCCGCCGGCTCAGGCCAGGAGGCGGCGGTACTGCGGGAAGCGCTCCATGAACGTGTCCACGTAGCTGCACATGGAGCGGATCCTGATGCCGTCCTCGGCGAACCGCGCGAGCGCCTCCGTCACGAGGGTGCGCGCCCAGCCCTGCCGGGAGTACGCCTCGTCGATGATCGTGTGGAGGATGACCCGCACCCCGCCCTCCAGGCGGTACTCCAGGAAGCCCACCAGCACCGGCGCGTCCCCGGAGATGTCGCGGATGAGGATCCTGCTCCGCTCTGCGTCCTCGACGATGTCGTGCGGTGTGGAGACCGTGATCGGATCAGCCATGCTGCCGTCCTTTCCTGTCGAACTGAGAGATGTGCGCGCCCGGTTCAGCGGTCCGCCTTCGCGGAGCCGGTCCTCGCCGCGGTCTTCCGCTGCATCCGGGACTCCAGCCACCGCGCGAACGCGGCGACGAGCATGTTGATGACGATGAACAGGGCCGCGCCCACGATGAAGGTGGGAAGCAGGTTGTTGTAGTCCCGTCCCACGAGGCGGACCTGGTAGAGGAGGTCCTGGTACGTGACCATGTAGCCCAGTGCGGAGTCCTTGAGCAGGACCACCACCTGTGCGATGAGGGTGGGCATCATGGCGCGGATCGCCTGCGGCATGAGGACCAGGCGCATGGTCTGACCGCCCCGCAGACCGAGGGACATGGCCGCCTCGCGCTGACCGCGCGGCACCGCGAGGATGCCCGCCCGCATGATCTCCGCGATCACCATGCCGTTGTAGAGCGCGAGCCCGATCACCACGGACCAGAAGGAGCCGATCTGATTGCCGAAGAGCAGGAAGGTCGCGAAGATCAGCAGGAGCACCGGGACGCCGCGGAACACCTCGAGCACGACGGTGGAGGGCAGCGACACCGCCCGCGTGGGAGCCAGGCGCAGCAGTGCGAAGGTGATGCCGATCGCCAGTGCGATGACCGAGGCGACCACTGCGACCTTGAGCGTCGCCCACATGCCCTTGAGGAGGGTCGTCTGGATGACGGTGTAGGCGAAGGGCTCCCATTTGGCGGCCGTGAGCTGCCCGGCGGCCCCGAACCGCCAGACGACGTAGGCGAGGACACCGGCGAGGACGAGGCCGGAGACCACGGACAGGATGATGTTGTTCCGGCGGGCCTTGGGACCCGGCTCGTCGAAGAGGACCTGAGTCGGAGCGCTCATCGCAGGATCACCCACTTCCTCTCGAGGTAGTCGAACACCCGGCCCAGCGCGAGGGCGAGCAGCAGATAGACCAGTGCGGTGGCGAACAGCAGCGGGACGACGATGTCGCCCCGGACCTCGATCGCGTTGCGCATGGCGGAGATCAGCTCTCGGTTGTTGAATGCGGAGGCGATCGAGGTGTTCTTCAGCATCGCGATGATCACGCTGCCCAGGGGCGGCACCACCGTCCGGAACGCCTGCGGCAGGATCACGAGCCGCAGCGACTGCGAGAACGTCAGTCCGATGGAGCGCGCGGCCTCCGCCTGCCCCACGGGGATGGTCGAGATGCCCGAGCGCAGCACCTCCGCCACGAAGCACGAGGTGTAGGCGATGAGCGCGAGGCAGGCCAGCGCGAAGGAGTTGATCGAGGCCGAGTCGCTGAACCGGATGTCCAGGTACGGCAGGCCCAGCACGCAGAAGAACATCACGAGGGTGAGCGGGGTGTTCCGCACGACATTCACGTAGGTCGACGCCGCCGCGCGGAGCACCGGGGTGGGTGAGACGCGCATGGCCGCGAGGATCGTGCCGCCCACGAGGCAGCCGACGAGCGTGACGGCGAAGAGCCTGAGCGTGCCGAAGGTGCCGCTCAGGAAGATCTCGAACAGAGCTGGGAAGTCCACAGTTGCCTCTCGAAGACCGCTGTGCACCGGACCTGCCCGGAACGCCGCCTCGCGGCGTTCCGGGCAGTCACGGATGCGTCAGCGCGGGTCAGTACCGGTCGACCTCGGGCATCTCGACGCCGGAGGCGTCCCCGAGGGTGTACTCGAAGGCAGCCGTCCAGTCGCCGTTGTCCTCCGCGTTCTCGATCGCGTCGTTGAGCGCGGTGCGCAGCGCGTCGTCGCCCTTGGGCAGGCCGATGCCGTAGGGCTCCTCGGAGAAGGGGTCGCCCACGACCTTGAACTCGCCGTCGTACTGCGCCGCGTAGCCGCGCAGGATCGCGTCGTCCGTCGTCACCGCGTCGACCGAGCCGCTCTGCAGCTGGTCCACGCAGGTGGAGTACGCGTCGAAGGTCTGCAGCTCGGCATCCGTGTACTCCTCCTCGATGCGCTGGGCCGGCGTCGAGCCGTCGACGGAGCAGACGGTCTTGCCCGCGAGGTCGTCCGGGCCGGCGATGTCCGAATCCGCGGCGACGAGCAGGTCCTGGCCCGCGACGTAGTACGGGCCGGCGAAGTCCACGACCTGCTTGCGCTCGTCGTTGATCGTGTAGGTCGCCACCACCAGGTCGACGTTGCCCTGCTGGATGAAGGTCTCGCGGTTGGCGGAGACGGTCTCCACCCACTCGATCTCGTCCGGCGCGAAGCCGAGCTGGCCCGCGACGATCTTGGAGATCTCGATGTCGAAGCCCTCCGGCTCCTCCGCGCCGGCGCTCACGTTGCCCAGACCGGGCTGGTCGTACTTCACACCGATCTTCAGCGTGCCGGCGTCCTTGGCCGCCTGCCAGGTGTCGCTGTCGGAGAGGTCCGCGTCCGTGACGACCTCGTACTCCGGCGCTTCGCCGCCGCCGGCGGCACCGCCGCCCTCCTCCGCCGGGGCGTCCGGGGTGCCGGACTGACCGCAGCCGGACAGGACGAGCAGGCCGGCCGCCGCGGCTGCTGCGAGGGTGCTGATCTTCTTCATGGTTGTCTCCTTCTGACGGATGCGTGGGAGCCGTGCGCCGTGCGACGGCCGAGTCAGTGGGTGAGGATCTTCGAGAGGAAGTCCTTGGCGCGGTCGGACTGCGGGTCCGTGAAGAACCGCTCCGGCTCCGCGACCTCGACGATCTCGCCGTCGGCCATGAAGACCACCCGGTGCGCGGCCTTGCGAGCGAAGCCCATCTCGTGGGTGACGACGACCATCGTCATGCCCTCCTCCGCGAGTTCGACCATCGTGTCGAGGACCTCGTTGATCATCTCCGGGTCCAGGGCGGAGGTGGGCTCGTCGAAGAGCATGAGCTTGGGCTTCATCGCGAGCGACCGGGCGATGGCGACGCGCTGCTGCTGACCGGCGTAGATCTGCGCCGGTAACTTCTGCGCCTGATGCGCCACGCCCACGCGGTCGAGCAGACGCATGGCCTCGGCCTCCGCCTCCGCCTTCTTCAGCCCCCGGACGCGGATGGGCCCCAGGGTCACATTGTCGAGGATGGTGAGGTGGGCGAAGAGGTTGAAGGACTGGAAGACCATGCCCACGTCGGAGCGCAGCCGGGCGAGGGCGGCGCCCTCCTGCGGGAGGTCCCTGCCGTCGACCCGGATGGTCCCCTCCGTGATGGTCTCCAGCCGGTTGATCGTCCTGCAGAGTGTGGACTTGCCGGAGCCGGAGGGCCCGATCACGACGACGACCTCGCCGCGGGCCACGTCGAGGTCGATGTCCTTGAGCGCCTGGAAGTCGCCGAAGTGCTTCTGCACCCCGCGCATCTCGACGAGAGGCGCGGCAGTGTCGGCTGTCACATTCGTGGTCATGTCTACAGCCTACGCACACCACGCTGTGATCGTCATCTCAGGGAGCGCATCAGCGGCCCGGAGCGCGGAATCGCAACACGATCGTCATATTCCACGGGTGAGAGGGGAGGTGAGGAACGAGGCGGAGGAACGCAGCCGCGGTCCGTGAGCCGGGTCTCATACTCCGAGATCATCGCCGTGTTTTCCCACATCCCGGCCATATGCGCGGAGAACCGCGCGCGTCCGCGCATAATGGGCAGACCCCGGAAGTCAGCAGCGACCACGCGAGACCAGAACTGGTTCCAGAAGGAGAAACAATGGCGTCCCCCTCTCCGTCGAAAGGCGGCCCCTCCGCAGGGCACATGATCGTGAGAACCCTTGAGGAGCACGGAGTCGAGCGCGTCTACGTCGTTCCGGGAGAGTCGTACCTCGAGGTCCTCGACGGCCTCCACGACTCCAGCATCCAGACCGTCGTCTGCCGCCACGAGGGCGGCGCCGCGTACATGGCGGAGGCGGACGGGAAGATGAGCACCGTGCCCGGAGTGGCGATGGTGACACGCGGGCCGGGCGCGGCGAACGCCCACGTGGGCCTGCACACCGCATGGCAGGACTCGACCCCGATGGTCCTCTTCGTGGGCCTCATCCCGTTCGAGCACCGGGAGAAGGAGGCCTTCCAGGAGTTCGACCCCAAGGCGTGGTTCGACACCGGCGCCAAGCGCGTCATGGTCCTCGACCACCCCGAGCGCGCCTCGGAGATCGTGGCCGAGGCCATGTTCGCCGCGAACTCCGGCCGTCCGGGGCCCGTGGTGGTCGGCCTGCCGGAGGACGTCATCCGGCAGGCGCACGAGGACCTCGTGCATCCGCAGATCCCCGTCGCCACCGGCGGCATGACCGTCGAGGACTGGAAGGCCCTGCGCTCCGCACTGGAGGTCTCCGAACGCCCTCTCTTCGTGTTCGGCGGCAACGACTGGACGCACGAGACGGCGGACGACTTCACCCGCTGGCTCGAGGCCCACAACCTCCCGGCCGCGGCGGAATGGCGCTGCGAGGGCACCGTGCCGTTCGGCTCCCCGTCCTACGTGGGACCGCTGGGGTACGGCCGTCCGGCGTTCACGCAGACGCTGCTCGACGACTCGGACCTGCTGGTGTTCGTGGGCACGGTCCCCGGCGATGTCATCACCGACGGCTTCACGGTCCGCCAGAACTGGGACAAGTCGAACTTCATCGTCGCGATCGACCCCGCCCTCCGCGGCCGCTCCGGTCCGGTCTCGCACCAGATCGTGGCGAAGCCGGAGCCGTTCGTCCGCGACCTCGTGCGCATGGACCTTCCCGTCCAGGACTCCTGGCGGAAGTGGACCAACCAGCTGCGCCAGGAGCAGGTCGCGTTCTCCACCGCTCCGGACCCGACCCCGGGCGAGGGGCAGGCGCGCATGGCCACCCTCATGGGCGGGCTCGTCGAGCGGCTCGAGGACGACGCGATGGTGACCTTCGGCGCCGGCGAGCACACGAACTGGGCCCACAGGTACTTCCCCACCAACGGCTACGCCTCCATGCTCTCCGCGCGCAACGGCTCCATGGGCTACTCGATCCCCTCCGCCGTCGCGGCCTCGCTGCGGTACCCGGACCGCCAGGTGATCTCCATCGCCGGCGACGGCGAGTTCCTCATGAACGGACAGGAGCTCGCGACCGCGGCCCAGTACGGCGCGCACCCCCTCGTCGTCGTCATGGACAACCAGGAGTACGGCACCATCCGCACGCACCAGGAGAACCACTATCCCGGACGGATCTCCGGCACGCAGATGGTGAACCCGGACTTCGCGGTGCTGGCCGAGGCCTTCGGCGGGACGGGGATCCGCGTGGAGCGGGACGCGGACGTGCCCGCGGCCCTCGACGCCGCCTTCGCCGCGCTGGACGAGGGCCGGTTCGCACTCATCCACCTCATCGTCGAGCAGCGGATCAAGGCCTACTGATGAGCGCGCAGCACCCTCTCTCCGGCTTCCCCCTGCGCTCCTTCGACAAGCTCCGCTACGCGGACACGGACCGCCAGGGCCACATCAACAACGCCGTCTACGCGACGTTCTTCGAGACCGGGCGCGTGGAGCTTGCCGATCGCCTCCGTCAGGTGGCGGCGGATCCCTCGCGGGCGTTCGTCCTCGCCAGGATCACGATCGAGTACGAGCGCGAGATCCTGTGGCCGGGCGAGGTCGAGGTGGGCACGCGCGTGGTCTCCGTGGGCCGCAGCTCCCTCGTCGTCGAGCAGCTGCTCGTCAGCGAGGGGCTCGTCCACGCCCGCGCGGAATCGGTCATGGTCCTCACGGACACGTCCACCCGCCGCTCCACGCCGCTGGACGACAACGCCCGGCAGACGCTGGAGGCGCTCTCCGGGGACTGAGCGGGGAGTGAGCGGAAGGCGTGCACCGCCCCGGCAGGACATGCTCCTGCCGGGGCGGTCGTGTGTCGGATCCGGAACACCGCTCCCAGCTCCGCCACACCGTCCGCGATGCCCGAGGCGGGCGCGGGCCTAGCGTGGGGGATGTGGGGATCGCGAGGACCCCGCCGCACCCCCACAGGAGAGACACCCCATGCTGAGCACCACCGTGACCGAGCGGTTCGCAGAGAGCGCCGACCGCGTCTTCGCAGCACTCGACCGCTGCGCCGCGGGGGCCCACTCGGTGCTCGAGCGCGACCCCGAGGCCCGCATCCTCGTCTTCCGCACGCAGGCATCGCTCTTCAGCTGGGGCCATGTGGTCACCGCCCGCGTGCAGCCCGTGGGCCGGTCCGCCGAGGTGTCCCTGACCGTCACCGGCGCTCCCGCCGCACCGACGGCCCTGCTGGACGGGAAGAAGAACCGGGCGATGGGCAGGAAGGTGCTGGCGGCCCTCCGCGCCGAGGTGTGAGCTCCGCCCGCGTGAGCGCTCAGCCCAGCAGCGCCGAGTCCCCCAGCTCCGCGCCCTTGATCTTCGCGAACTCCGCCATGAGGTCCTCGGGCGTGAGACCGGGCTTCTCCTCCGGTCCCGCCTCGTACACGATCCGCCCCTCGTGCATCATGACGAGCCTGTTGCCCAGCCGCAGCGCCTGCTGCATGTTGTGCGTGACCATGAGGGTGGTGAGCCGGCCGCGGGACACGATCCGCTCCGTGAGCTCCGTGACGAGCTCCGCCCGCTGCGGGTCCAGTGCGGCGGTGTGCTCGTCGAGCAGCAGGATCCGCGGCTGGGTGAAGCCGGCCATGAGGAGGGACAGCGCCTGCCGCTGACCCCCGGAGAGCAGCCCCACCTGTGCCGTGAGCCGGTTCTCGAGCCCGAGCTCCAGCGAGGCGAGCTCCTCGCGGAAGCGTTCCCGGCGCGCGGCCGTGAGCCCGAGGCCCAGCCCGCGCCGGCGACCGCGCCGCAGCGCGACCGCGAGGTTCTGTTCGATCGTGAGCGTGGGGGCCGTCCCGGCCATCGGGTCCTGGAAGACGCGGCCCATGTAGCGGGCGCGCCGGTGCTCGGACATGCGCGCCACGTCCGTGCCGTCGACCCGGATCGACCCGGAGTCCACCCGGTAGCGGCCCGCGAGGGAGTTCAGCAGGGTCGACTTCCCCGCGCCGTTGGAGCCGATCACGGTGACGAAGTCGCCGCTGTCCAGATGCAGGCTGAGGTCCCGCAGCGCCCTGCGCTCGTTGACGGTGCCGGGGAAGAACGTGAGTGACACCGATGAGGCCGTGAGCATGTCAGACTCCCTTCCGTTCGGAGGCCGCCGCCGCGGGGACCGGATCCCCTGCGGAGTCCGCGGCAGGGGATGCGGCTGCCGCGGGCGGCGGCTCCACGCGTCCTGACCTGCCCAGCCGCGGCAGCCTGCGCAGCAGTCCCCACCGGGGCAGCAGCAGCGCGAGGACGACGAGCACCGCGGTGACCGCGCGCACGTCGTTGGGGTCGAGTCCGACCCAGAGGGCGGCGAAGATGATGAGGCGGTAGACCACCGCGCCGACCACGGCGGCGAGGACGGCCTGCCACACCCGGCGCCGGCCCAGCAGGGCCTGGCCGAGGATCACCGAGGCCAGCCCCACGAGGATGAGCCCGATCCCCATGCTGATGTCCGCGAAGCCCTGGTACTGGGCGACGAGGGCGCCGCACGCGGCGACGAAGCCGTTGGAGAGCGCGAGCGTGAGGATCGTCGTGAAGTCCGTGCTCACGCCCAGGCTGCGGACCATGGGGCCGTTGTCGCCGGTCGCCTGGATCGCCAGCCCCAGGTCGGTCGAGAGGAACCACACGACCGCGGCTCCCAGCACCAGCACGCACGCAGCGAGGATCGCCACACTGCCCCAGGTGCCCAGCAGATCCGCCTCGCGCAGCGGGGTGAAGAGGGTGTCCTGACGCAGCAGCGGCAGGTTGGCCTTCCCCATGATCCGCAGGTTGATCGACCACAGGGCGATCATCGTGAGGATGCCGGAGAGCAGCCCGTCGATCCCGCCCTTGGTGTGGAGCAGCCCGGTGATCGCACCGGCGACCAGACCGGCGCCGGCGCCGGCGAGCGTCGCCAGCGCCGGATCCTGCCCCGCCAGGACCATCGACGCGCCCACTCCCGCACCGGAGGTGAAGCTGCCGTCCACCGTGAGGTCCGCGAAGTTGAGCACGCGGAAGGTGAGGTAGACCCCCAGCGCCATGACGCCGTAGATGACGCCGAGCTCGACTGCCCCGATCATCGCCTCAGCCGACCTTCTCGGCCTGGTCCAGGATCTCCGCCGGGATCTCGACGCCCTGCGCCTCGGCCGCCGCCTCGTTGACCACGTAGGTCGTCTTCGAGGCGGTCTCCACCGGGGTCTCTGCCGGATCCGCGTCCTCCTCGAGGATGCGCAGCGCCATCTCGCCCGTCTGCTTCCCGAGCTCGTGGTAGTCGATGCCCAGCGTGGCCGCCGCACCGCCCTCCACCGTCCCGGCCTCGGCGCCGATCACCGGGATGCCGGCGGACTCGGCGGACTGCACGAGCGAGCCGATCCCGGAGACCACCATGTTGTCCGTGGGCACGTAGATCGCATCGACGTCGCCGAGCGCGGAGACCGCCTGTCCGATGTCGTTGGCGGTGGTGACCGTCTGCTCCGCGATCTCGATCCCGTGGCCCTGGGCGGCCTCCTTCGCGGCGTCGACCTGGACCTCGGAGTTGACCTCCCCGGAGCTGTAGACGATGCCGACCGTCTCCGCGTCCGGCACCAGCTGCGCGAGCAGGTCGAACTGCTCCGGGATCGAGGCGAGGTCGCTCGTGCCGGTGACGTTCCCGCCCGGCTGCTCGAGCGAGTCGACGAGGTCCGCGGCCACCGGATCGGTCACCGAGGTGAAGAGCACGGGGGCGTCCATGATCGCCTGGGCCGCGGCCTGCGCGGCCGGGGTCGCGATCGCGAGGACGAGGTCGTGGCCGTCCGTCGCGAAGGACTGCGCGATCGAGACCGCCGTGGCCTGCTCGCCGTTGGCGTTCTGCAGGTCGAACTCGACGTTCTCGCCCTCCGTGTAGCCGGCGTCCGCGAACGCCTCCTTGAAGCCCTCCGCGGAGGCGTCGAGCGCCGGGTGCTGCACGAGCTGGCTGATGCCGATCGAGTAGCTCTCCCCCTCGCCGCCGGAGGAGCCGCCGCCGTCGCCGCAGGCGGAGAGGACGAGGACGGAGGCGGCCGCAGCCGCGGAGAGGGCCGTGAGGCGGCCGGGGGTGGGGGTGCGCATGGGGTTCGAATACCTCGCTTGGTGGTCTGTGCCCCCGGGCTGCAGTGCCCGGGCCGGCAACCTCTACTGCCAGCGTACGAGTATAGGGACATGAGCTCCCTCACGCGAGGCGGTCTCACGCTCAGGTCCCTCCGCTAGCCTGGGGCCATGGGCTTCCTCATCCGCACGATCGTGAATGCACTCGCGCTGGCGGCCGCCGTCTGGCTGCTCCCCGGCATGGACATCACCGGCAGCACGGCGCTGGCCGACAGCGTGGGCGAGCGACCCGCGGCCGTCATCGCCTACCTCGTCGTGGCGATCGTCTTCGGCCTGGTGAACGCGCTCGTCCGGCCGCTCGTCGCCTTCGTCTCCGCGCCCATCACCTGCCTCACCCTGGGCCTGTTCGCGATCGTGGTCAACGCCCTCATGATCACCCTCACCGCATGGCTGTCCGGCTTCACGCCGTTCGTGCTGGAGGTCGAGGACTTCTTCTGGACCGCCGTGCTCGCCGCCGTCGTCGTCGCGATCGTCTCCGCCGTCCTCGGCCGGATCCTCCCGGACGCCGACCGCGCCCGGGACTGAGCCGGC
>NZ_JALAHB010000162.1 GCF_022712115.1 Brevibacterium sp.
GCAGCCGGGTGAGCGCGGAGGTGAGCACGCCCAGCGAGATCGAACCGGTGACGGGGTGCAGGACGTCCCCGGTGCCCATCGAGACGACGGCGATCCGGAGCTCGCCGGCCCGTGCCTGGTGCGGGTCCGCGAGCACCCGGTCGACCTGGTCGGCCACCTCGTCGGCACGGGCGGACGGCCGGGCGCAGGCGGACAGGCGCACGTCCGCACCCGTGAGGGCCGCGAGGCCGCGCGCCATGAGCGCGGGCGGGTCCGCGGGTCCCGTGCCCGCGACCCAGGAATCGCCGATCACCGCGAGCGCGGCCTCGGGGGAGGCGGTGCCGTGCGGGTCAGGGGGTGCGCTCCGGTGGGACGCGGGCCCGCCGTGGGCGTCGTGCACGCCGCGGGCCGCATCGCTGCGGACCACGCTCCGGTGGACCTGTGCGACGCCCTCCGGGCCGCGTGCGGCGTCGAACTCGCGCCGCAGGCGGGCGGCCTGCGCGTTGAGCAGTGCGGTGCCGGCGCTGGCGAGCACCACCGGCACGCCCAGGAGCGCGACGACGGCTGCCGTGGCCCTGCGTCGCATGCCGTCTCCTCTCCACTCCGCGTCCGTGCCGCCTAGAGCCTATCGCCGTCGGCGGTGATGGCGGGGAAGCGGCTATTCCCAGCGTTCCCGCTGACTTCCACCCCGCAGAGTGTCCGCTGCCGTACTAGTCTGTGAGCATGGCAGAGGAGCAGAGACCAGGCGTTTCACAGCGCCTGCAGAATGCATGGCGCGGACTCAGGAGCTTCCGGGGGGAGCCGCAGGGAGGTCCGCTGCTGGGGGCGCCCGCGGCGGGCCCGTTGGAGTTCTCGGAACCCACCGAGGACGAGCTGGGCAGGGGGGCGTACGAGCCGTACGTCTCCCCGTCGATGAGGCTGGCCGCCGCGTGGAGCTGGCGGGGGATCGTGGTGGTCGCGGCGATCGGAGTGGCCGGCTGGCTGCTGTCCAAGGTCTCCGTCGTGGTCATGCCCGCGCTCATCGCTCTGCTGCTGGCGGCACTCCTGAGCCCGCTCAACGGTGTGCTGGTCCGCAAGGGCTGGCCCAAGGCGCTGGCCGCCGCGACGGTGTTCGTGGGCTTCATCGTGCTGGTGGCCGGTCTGCTTGCGCTCGTGGGGCAGCAGATGGTCGTGGGCTTCCAGGACCTCTGGGGCCAGGTCGTCAAGGGCTTCCTCACGATCTCCGACTGGCTGAACTCCAATCCGTTCGGGCTCGACTCCTCGATCATCTCCGAGCAGCTCGACGCGGCCGTGGACCAGGGCGTCCACTACCTCGAGAACAACGCCTCCAACCTGGCCGGCGGCGCGGCCGGCGCGGTGATGAGTGTGGGCAGCTTCTTCACCGCGCTCGTCCTCACCCTCTTCACCGCCTTCTTCCTCATCAAGGACGGGCGGCAGATCTTCTCGTGGGGCATCCGGCTGCTCCCCGAACCTGCGCGGGCCAAGACGGAGGGGGCGCTGCTGCGCGGCTGGCAGACCCTCGTCCAGTACGTGCGCGTGCAGATCATCGTCGCCGGGATCGACGCGATCGGGATCGGCCTGGGCGCGTTCATCCTGGGCCTGCCCCTGGTGATCCCGCTGACGCTCATGGTCTTCATCGCCTCGTTCGTGCCCATCGTGGGCGCCGTCCTCACCGGCGTGATCGCCGTCCTGGTGGCTCTGGTGTCCGACGGCTTCGTCACCGCGATCATCATGCTGGCGATCGTCCTGGCGGTGCAGCAGATCGAGTCCAACGTGCTGCAGCCCCTCATCATGGGCCGTGCGGTCTCCGTCCACCCGCTGGCCGTGGTGCTCGCCGTGGCCGCGGGCGGCTTCCTCGCCGGCATCCTGGGCATGGTCTTCGCCGTGCCGGCGGTGGCGGTGGCGAACACCGTCGTCAAGAGCTTCGTGGGGCGCGGGGACGAGGTGGTCGAACTGGACGAGGACCCGGAGACGGGCACCGGCCCCGCCGCCTCCGCGGAGACGACGGCGGACAGAGCTGCGGCGAAGGCTGCGGAGAAGGCGGCCGAGGCCGTGGGCGCGCGCGTCCCGGAACAGGCGCGCACGGGTGAGGCCGCGGACCCCGCCTCCGCCGGCGACGGAGACGCGGCAGGCGGCCCCGGGCGCGGCATGGGCGAGGCGCCCGGCGACTCACCGGCGGACGGTGGGGGCGGCCGGCCCTCGGGCGGCTGACTCTGCGCGCAGAGACGGCGAGGGGCCGGCGGGAAGGATCTTCCCGCCGGCCCCTCGGCTCAGGAGAAGGGCTCGACCTTCTCCACCGTGACGGTGATGGACTTGCCGTTGGGCGCCTCGTAGGAGGTCGACTCGCCCACCTTGGTGCCGTTGACGGCGGCACCGAGCGGGGAGGCCTCGGAGACGACGTCGATCTCCGAGTCCGTGCCGACGATCTCCCGGGACCCCAGCAGGAAGCGCATCTCCCTGCTGGCGACCTTGGCGGTGATGACCGTGCCCGGCGAGGCCGCACTGAGGTCCGTGCTGGCTCCGCCGACCTTGGCGTGACGGAGGAGGTGCTCCAGCTGGCGGATGCGGGCCTCGATCTTGCCCTGCTCCTCACGCGCGGCGTGGTAGCCGCCGTTCTCCTTGAGGTCGCCCTCCTCGCGCGCCGCATCGATCTTCTCGGCGATGTCCGCACGGCCCTGCACGGAGAGATTCTCGAGCTCCTGCGAGAGCCGGTCGAAGGCCTCCTGGCTCAGCCAGGTCTCCTCTCCGGTGACTTCTTCCGTCATTTCTCCTCCTAGTGTGCGAAAGGCCCGCCTGGAGTGCGGGCCCGGACTCGCAGGCCCCACGGCCCGCGTTCCTACAGTGAAGGATCCCGGAGGCAACGTCTGCCATCCGGGATCGTTCCTGAGACCGGATCCTATCGGGGAGTGAGCGTCATCTCAACCGGAGTCCCTGTGCATGTCCTGAGCGACGAGCGCAATGCGACCTGTTCCGGCAGTGCGGGCGCCGCTGCGGCTGCGGTGCCGTGTGGGCCCCGCACCGGACCCGGGCGCATCCGCTCAGAGGGTCGTCCTCACTGCGGCGGATCGTCCGCGTACCAGCACGTGTCGAGGTGGCCGCTGGAGGCCAGCTGGGTGGTGGCGATCTCCGCGTGGAGGGTCACCGGCCGGGTGGTGTCGGCCTGCGGATCCGCAGGCACCTCCATCTCCACGTAGCCCACCACGGCATCGCGCTCGCTCACCGCCTGGACGCCGCAGACGATGTCTCGCTCCTCGTCCGGCACCACGGAGACCGTCGCGAGGGTGAGGGTGGAGTCGACGACGTCATAGCTGATGTTCTTGGTGCCCTGGGGGGTGCCCGTGGGGGCGAACGCGAACCATGCGGTCACCCCGCAGGCCACGAGGAGAGCGGCGACGACGGCGAAGGCGGCCGAGCGCTTCAGCGGTCTGCGTCCCCGCTCGCCGGGAGCGGCCGGCGGGCGTGCGGGCGTGCGCTTGCCGTAGCGGGACGAGAGGTCAGCCTGTGCGGTCACGCCCCCATTCTCGCAGACGCCGGAGCGCGCGCCGCACCGGCCTCGGGCCCGCTCGTCCCCGCCCTCCCGCCGGGGTCCGCCGGGCCGGGTCCGCCGGGCGGTTCCTGAAGCTCCGCTGAGGTGCGGTCGCGCCGCACACCGACTACCCTGTAGGGGCCTGTGCGCACCCCGCGCGCAGGAACTGCACGACGGAGGACTCATGCACAAGCGGGAAGCAAGACAGCCCGGCCCCTACGCCGGACTGCGACTGCTCGCCGTGCACGCGCACCCGGACGACGAATCGTCGAAGGGCGCTGCCACGACAGCCAAGTACGCGGCGTTCGGTGCGCAGGTCACGGTCGCGACGATGACGGGCGGCGAGGCCGGCGACATCCTCAACCCCGCACTGGAGGGATCCCCGGCGGCCATCCGCGACATCGCGGGCCTCCGCAGGGAGGAGATGGCCGCGGCCGCACGGGTGCTGGGTGTGGACCACGCCTGGGTGGGCTACGTGGACTCCGGCCTGCCGGACGGCGACTTCGACGAACTGCTTCCCAAGGGCGTCTTCTACCGCGTGCCGGACGACGTGGCCGCGCGTCCCCTCGTGGAGCTCATCCGGCGCCTGCGCCCCCAGGTCGTGACGACATACGACGAGCTGGGCGGCTATCCGCACCCGGACCACATCAAGGCGCACATCGTGACGATGCTCGCGGTGGAGCGCGCGGCCGATCCGGACGCCAACCCGGAGCTGGGAGAGCCCTGGCAGGTGCAGAAGGTCTACTACAACCAGGACCTCTCCGGGCGGAAGTTCCTCGCGATCCACGAGCGGATGCTGGCCGACGGCCTCGAGTCGCCGTTCGCGGAGAGACTCGACTGGTTCGCGGAACGCGATCGGGAGCGCCACACCTGGCTGTCCACGAGCGTTCCGTGCGGTGAGTTCATCGACGTGCGGGACCGTGCGCTGCTGTCCCACGCCACCCAGATAGACCCCAACGGCGGCTTCTTCGCGGGGCATCGGGAAGCGGCCAAGAAGTACTGGCCCTACGAGGAGTTCGAGCTGGCCCTCGACCTCACCGGCCGTGAGCCCCTGCCGCACGAGGACTTCGTCGAGAGCGACCTGTTCGCGGACGTGCTCTACGACTCCGGCGAACGGGTCCCCGCCGATCTCCTCATGGTGCGGCAGGAGGTCGCAGGATGAGCGCCGCGTCCGTGGCGCACGCGCTGACGGGTATGTGGGCCTCGGGCCCGGTGACCCTCGCCGCGCAGTCCCCGGCGCCGGGGGAGTCCGCCCCGCCCGGTGAGGGCGCCTACCCCGATGCGGAGCTCGTGACCCCCGGCACCATCGGCTTCGTCGTGACGTTCCTCCTGGCCGTGGCGGTCGTGCTGCTCGCGCGGAGCCTGCTCAGGCGGCAGCGTGCGATGCGCGCACGGGAGGGCGTGGTGCGCAGACATCCCATCCCCGTGGAGCGGGAGATGCGCAGGGCGCAGGAGCACGCCGCGCCGGCGCAGACGGCCGGGCCCGCACAGACGGCAGAGCCCGCGCAGTCCCCGGAGGACGACGCAGCGGGGACGGCCGCCGAACACCGCTGAGGCCGCTCGCACGCCGCTGACGGACGCACCCCGCCTCCCTGTGTGACAGGGGAGGCGGGGTGCTGCTGTGCGGTGCGCCGGCCTCGGGCGCGGGCCCCTCACCGGGCCGATGCCCGAACCGCACCGGGACGGTTGACCCGCCGGTGCGCGTTCTGAGCCTGCGGAACGCGCACCGCGCTCGAGGCAGGACCGGCCTCAGTAGTGATGCGAGGCCGCGACGAGGAGTGCCGCGAGGTGGCAGCCGTAGCCCAGCACCGTGAAGGTGTGGAAGATCTCGTGGTAGCCGAACACGCGCGGAGCGGGATCAGGCCGCTTGATGCCGTAGACCACGGCCCCTGCGATGTAGAGCGCGCCGCCGGTGACCACGAGGATCCCCACGGGGAGGCTCTCCGTCCAGATGCCCGGCACGTAGCCCACCCCGGCGAGGCCGATCGCCACGTACACCGGCACGAACAGCCAGCGCGGTGCCGTCGTCCACAGGAGCCGGAAGCCCACGCCCAGCAGGGCGCCCGTCCACATGACGGCCAGCAGGGTGATCGCAGAGCGGGGCGGCAGGCACAGCACCGCCAGCGGTGAGTAGGTGCCCGCGATGACGAGGAAGATGTTCGCGTGGTCGAAGCGCCTCAGCAGCAGCTTGATCCGCGTCCGCCACCGCCCTGTGTGGTACACGGCGGAGGTGCCGAACAGCAGCATCCCGGTCACCGCGAAGACCGCGGCGGCCAGGCGCGAGGGAATGGTGGGGGACACGATGACGAGGGCGAGCCCGCCGAGGACGGCGAGGGGGAACGCCGCGGCGTGGATCCAGCCGCGCCAGCTGGGCCGGATCTGCCCCGCCAGCTTGGAGAGCTCCTTGCGGAGGGCCGCACGCCGGTGGGAGCCGCGTCCCGGGGCGGGCGGCGCGGCGGTCGAGGTGGGCGGGCTCATGCCCGGTGCGGTGCCCGGCGCCGTGTGGTGATCGGTGAGGAGGTCCATCCTCTGATAGTAGAGTGAGGGCCTGAGTACGGCCTCGGCAGAACGCCCGGCCTTCGCCTCACGCACTTCCCAGGAGACCGCCGCATGCAGCCCCAGCCCCCGAGATGGCTCTACCGTCTCTACAACAGGCGGATCGCAGCGGGGCTGGAGCCCACCGGGCGTCTGCCCCGTCACGTGGGCGTCATCACGGACGGCAACCGGCGGTGGGCCAAGGAGTTCGGTCAGACCACCGCGGACGGGCATCGTGCCGGGGCGCAGCGGATCCTCCAGTTCATCGACTGGTGCGACGAGCTCGGCATCGAGGTCGTCACCCTCTACGTCCTCTCCAAGGAGAATCTGCAGCGCAGCGAGGAGGAGGTCTCCGTGCTGGGCGCGATCATCGGGGACCTCGTGGACGACATCGCCGGCCGCGACGGCTGCGAGGTGCGTCTGGTGGGCGATCTGGGCCTGCTGCCGGAAGGGCTGCGGGAGAGGCTCACGGCGGCCGCGCGCTCCTCCGCGGGTCGCGAGAACGGGCGGGAGCCCGCGCGGATCCGGGTGAACATCGCAGCCGGCTACGGCGGCCGGCAGGAGATCGTGACGGCCGTGCGTGAGCTGCTGCGGGAGGGCGAGGCCGCCGGCATGAGCCTGTCCGAGGCGATCGAGAGCGTGACGGAGCAGGGCATCTCCGAGCACCTGTACACCAAGGGCCAGCCGGACCCGGACCTCATCATCCGCTCCTCCGGGGAGCAGCGGCTCTCCGGGTTCCTCATCTGGCAGAGCGCCTACACGGAGTTCTACTTCTGCGAGGTCTACTGGCCGGCCTTCCGCCGCACGGACTTCCTGCGTGCGCTGCGCGACTACGCGGAGAGGGGCCGGCGCTACGGGAAGTAGGCTCTCGCTTCCTGCGCTTCCCGCCGGTGTCTCAGTCTGCATCGGAATCTGCCGGGATTCTCGATGCGGATGGAGACATGGACGGGACACCGGCTCTTCACGCAATCGTCATGCGACGCACTCCCCGGTCTCTGCGGACACGGGGTGCTCCGGCGCTAGCGTGAGGAGCGTCGGCAGGAAGCCGGCTCGGGCCCACACCGCGGCGGTGGGCAGCGCCTGAGTCGAAGACGGGGCGCACGCGGCCGCGCGGTGCGGCTCCGATCCGATGACGCAAAGGGAGCTCCCTGTGAGCACATCCGTCACGTACGTTCTCGACACCTCGGTCCTCCTCGCGGACCCCCGGGCGATGTTCAGGTTCGCCGAGCACGAGGTGGTGATCCCGCTGGTGGTGGTCTCCGAGCTGGAGGGCAAGCGGCACCATCCGGAGCTGGGCTTCACGGCGCGCCGTGCGCTGGGGCTGCTCGACGAGCTGCGGGAGGCGCACGGCCGGCTGGACGCGCCGGTTCCGGTGGGGGAGGACGGCGGCACGGTGCGGGTCGAGCTGAACCACATCGACGCCTCGGCGCTGCCCCTCGCCTTCGATCGCAGCGAGAACGACACGCGCATCATCGCGGTGGCGCGGAACCTGCAGGCGGAGGGCGACTCCGTCGTGGTCGTCACCAAGGACGTGCCGATGCGGGTGAAGGCGGCGTCCCTGGGGCTCGCGGCGCAGGAGTACCGCAACGAGCAGACCGCGAACGCCGAGTACACGGGCATGGCGGCGCTGGATCTGAGCGAGGAGGAGATGGGCCGGCTGTTCGAGACGGGCCGGCTGCACACGGACAGGGCGGACGGCGAGGTCGTGGGCACCGGTCTGGTGCTCTCCAGCCCGCGCGGCTCCGCGCTGGGGCGGCTCACGAACCCGGGTGCGATCAAGCTGGTGCGCGGGGACCAGAACGTCTTCGGCGTGCAGGGGAGGTCCGCGGAGCAGCGCGTGGCGATCGACATCCTCAGCGACGAATCCGTGGGGATCGTGAGCCTGGGCGGCCGCGCGGGGACGGGGAAGTCCGCGCTGGCGCTCATGGCCGGACTGCAGGCGGTGCTCGAGGACCGGACGCACTCGTCCATCAAGGTCTTCCGGCCGCTGTACGCGGTGGGCGGGCAGAACCTCGGCTACCTGCCCGGCAGCGAGGGCGAGAAGATGAACCCGTGGGCTGAGGCCGTGTTCGACACCCTGGGTGCGCTGGTGAGCCAGAACGTCATCGACGAGGTGCTGCACCGGGGCATCCTCGAGGTGCTGCCGCTCACCCACATCCGCGGCCGTTCGCTGCACGACTCCTTCGTCATCGTCGACGAGGCGCAGTCACTGGAGCGCGCGGTGCTGCTGACGGTGCTCTCCCGGCTGGGCACGAACTCCCGGGTGGTGCTCACCCATGACGTGGCGCAGCGGGACAACCTGCGGGTGGGGCGCCATGACGGCGTCACCGCGGTGGTCGACAGGCTCAAGGGCCACCCGCTCTTCGCACACGTGACCCTCATGCGCTCGGAGCGCTCCGCGATCGCCGCCCTCGTGACTGAGGTGCTCGAGGAGTACGAGCTGGTGTGAGGGTGGGGGCGTGGTGCCGCGCATCGCGCGCACCTCGCACGCCTCGCCGATGTCTCACTCTGCATCGACAATCCGGAGAGATTTCGACGGAGAGTGAGACACCAGCGCAGGTGAATGACGGATACCGCAGCGCACGGCTGCAGACGGAGACGGAGCGGCGGCCGCGAACGAGCCAGTGACAGCCGCCCCGCGGGGGGGGCGGGCAGGAGAAACCGCGGAGGAGCCCCGGA
>NZ_JALAHB010000163.1 GCF_022712115.1 Brevibacterium sp.
CGGCCGGACGGAGCAGCCGGCAGCACCCGGAGAGCAGAGTGGGCCCCACCCCGGCCCCGGGCAGTCCTCTCAGCGCCAGACGCACTCGGCTCCCCCGGAGAACGCCTTCCGCCTCACGGAGGAGGACGCCCGGCTGCGCACGGTCCTGCTCCGGGTCGGGGAGGAGACGGCCAAGGCCGTGGTGGGCCAGGAGGCGGCCGTCCGGGGCATCCTCATCGGCCTGCTGGTGCAGGGCCACGTGCTGCTCGAGGGTGTGCCCGGAGTGGCGAAGACGCTGCTGGTCCGGTCCGTCGCCCAGGCGCTCGACCTCACCTCGCAGCGCCTCCAGTTCACCCCCGACCTCATGCCCGGCGACGTCACCGGGTCGCTCGTCTACGACGCGAAGACCGGCGACTTCACCTTCCGCGAAGGTCCCGTCTTCACGCACCTCATGGTCGCGGACGAGATCAACCGCACGCCGCCCAAGACCCAGTCGGCCCTGCTCGAGGCGATGGAGGAGCGGCAGGTGAGCACGGACGGCATCACCCGCCGTCTGCCCAGCCCCTTCCTCGTCGCCGCCACCCAGAACCCCGTCGAGCACGAGGGGACCTATCCGCTGCCGGAGGCGCAGCTCGACCGCTTCCTGTTCAAGCTGGTCCTGGACCTGCCGGATCGCGACACGGAGTTCCGGATCCTCGCCCGCCACGCAGCCGGGTTCGACTCCCGCAGGCTCCGGGACGTGGGGATCGAGCGCGTGGCGGGTCCGGAGCAGCTGCTCGCGGCAGGTGCGCGCGTACGGCAGATCCACGTGGCACCGGAGGTGCTCGCCTACATCGTCGACATCGTCCAGGCCACCCGCAGGGCGCCCTCGCTCTCCCTGGGCGTCTCCCCGCGCGGTGCCACCCGCCTGCTGGCGGCCGCCCAGGCGCAGGCCTGGCTCGCCGGGCGCGGCTTCGTCACACCGGACGACGTGAAGTCCCTGGTGCCCATGACGTTCCGCCACCGCATCACGCTGCGGCCGGAGGCACAGATGGAGGGTGCGGACGTGGACCGCGTCCTGGCCTCCATCCTCGACACCGTCGCAGTCCCCCGCTGAGACCCCACCCATGGCACTGACCTGGCGCTTCCTCGCACTCACCGTCCTCGCCGGCGTCCCCGTCGCGCTGCGTCCGCACTGGACGACGATCGCGGTGATGATCGGCGTCCTGCTCATCGCGGGCCTGCTCGACTGGCTGCTCTCCCCCAGCCCGCTGCGGGTGGGCCTGCAGCGGACCCCCGGACCGCGGATCAGGCTGGGCGGTGAGACGCACGCCGTGCTCACCGTGAGGAACGAGGGGAAGCGGACCCTGCGGCTGACGGTCCGCGACGCCTGGGCTCCGTCCGCCGGGGCCGCCGCATCCGGGCCGGAGTCCACGCGCTTCTCCGCGCAGCTGCGCAGGGACGAGTCCCACGAGCACCGCACCGCCCTCACCCCCACCCGCCGCGGCCTGCTGCGAGCGGACCGGGTCACACTGCGCTCACGGACCCTGGTGGGCCTCGTCGCCCGCCAGCGGAGCATCGAGGTCCCCGCCTCGATCACGGTGCTGCCGCCGTTCCATTCGCGCCGGCACCTGCAGTCGAAGCTGCGCCGCATGCGCGAGCTCGAGGGACGCACGGCGGTGATGCTCAAGGGCGCGGGCACGGAGTTCGACTCCCTGCGCGAATACGTGCGCGGCGACGACGTCCGCGCCATCGACTGGCGGGCCACGGCCCGCGCCCAGGAGATCATGGTGCGCACCTACCGGCCGGAGCGGGACCGCCGGGTCATCATCGTGCTGGACTCCTCGCGGCTGTCCGCCCGGCGCGTGGGCGACGGCACCGCGTTCGACGCCGCGATCGAGTCCGGCCTGCTGCTGGCCGGACTCGCCGCCGGCTCCGGGGACCGCGTGGACGTGCTCGCGGCGGATGCACGGGTGCGCGCGCACGCCGGGCCGCTGGGCCGCCAGGCACCGATGGACACCCTCATGCACACCCTCACCCCGGTGTTCCCGGAGCTGCTGGAGCCCGATTGGGAGGACATCGCCGCCTCGGTGCTCCGGCTCACCTCCCACCGCTCGCTCGTGGTCCTCGTGACGGCGCTGGACACGCCCACGCTCACGGAGGACCTGCTGCCGGTCCTGCCGCTGCTCACCCGCAGGCACACCGTAGCGATCGCCTCCGTGGCGGATCCGGTGCTCGAGGAGATGCGGGAGGGCCGCTACTCGACGACCCAGGCCTACCGGGCCGCGGCGGCGGAGCGCGAGCTCCTCGAGTCGCGGTCGCTCATCCACGCGCTCTCCGGGCTGGGCGTGCACTCCGTGCACGAATCGCCGGAGAACCTGCCGCCGGCGCTCGCCGACCTCTACATCGCACTCAAGGCCTCCGGCCGGATGTGAGTCTGCACCGGGCTGCACAGGCTCATGGCGCGAGCTCCACAGCTGCTCGGCAGAAGTCCTGCGGAGCATCGGAGCCGAACGGGCGGACTCCCGGTGACGTCGGCCGCCGCGGCACGCGGCGATCAGGTCGAAGGGGACCTGCGCAGGAAAGGCACCACTGCCGCGGGCGTCGGGATCGTCGGCGGTCTGCCCGCCGACGGCACTCGGAGTCGCGGACGCTGCAATCCGGACAGGGCGCGCCCGTCGCACTCTCGTGATCGGCGCGGAGAAGACGAGCGATGTCGCCGTCCCGCCCTCAGTACGCGGCGAGCACCGTGTAGCCGGCGCGTTCGTCCTCGAGGTCGCCGTCGCCTCCGGCGCGGACCACGGGCCTGCCCAGCAGAGCGGCGTAGGCGAAGATCGCGAGCGTGAGCAGCACGCCCACGGAGATCTTCAGCCACACCGGCAGCGGATTGGGGGTGATGAAGCCCTCGACCAGGCCGGACAGGAAGAGGAAGAGGACGAGCCCCGCAGCCACGGTGATGAGTGAGCGCGCCTCCTTGGCCAGCGCCGCCCCACGGGTCATGGCGCGCGGGAGCACCCAGGCGAAGAAGATCCGCATGCCGGCGGCTGCGGCGATGAGGATGCAGGTGATCTCCGGGATCCCGTGCGGCAGCAGGTAGGACCAGAAGTCCGCGGCATAGCCCTGGTCGTACATGACCGCGGCGGAGATGCCCACGTTCGCCCCGTTGGAGACGAGGCCGAGCGGGACGTAGAAGCCGGTGATGCCCAGGGCGACCCACTGCACGGCGATCCAGGCGTTGTTCGTCCACACTCCCACGGCGAAGACCGAGTTGGGGTTCTCCTTGTAGTAGTCCACGAAGTCGTGCTCCGCCAGACGCCGCTGCGCCTCCGGCGGCATGAGGGAGTCGAGGACCCCCGGCGTGTGCAGGGCCCACAGGGCGGAGAGCACCGCCGAGGCCAGGAACAGGACCGTGCCCGCCAGCAGCATCCAGCGCAGCTGCCACAGCGCGGCCGGCAGGGAGCGCACCGCGAAGCGGACGAACGCGGAGAGCGGCCCGCGCGGAATCCCCGTGAAATGGGTCCGTGCGCGATGGACGATGACGGACAGGCGGGCCGCGGCCTCCGAGTCCGGGGCGACGGTGACGATCCGCGAGAGGTCCTTCGACGCCGTCCGGTAGAGCCGCATGAAGTCCGCGGCCTCCGAGCTCGTGAGCGTCCGGCGCCTGGCGAGGTCCGAGAGGCGCTGCCAGTCGCCGCCGTGCATCTGAGCCAGCAGTGCGGGGTCCATGGGACACAAGCCTATATGGGACCGGGGCCGGCCGTCCGCGGCCTCCCATATGGCACGATGGGTCCATGAGCGTGCTGGTGACGGGAGAGGCGGTGGCACTCCGCGTGCAGCCCGCCCACTATGCGGCCCGGGCGCTGTCCGCACTCATCGACTACGTCGCCTACCTCATCGTCTACGTGGCGCTGTTCGTCTCCGCCGCGTGGCTCCTGTCCGCCCTGCAGGTCCGCTTCGACCTCCTCATGAACGCCGCACTCATCCTGCTGACGGTGTTCACCACCGTGGCGATCCCCTGCGCCGTCGAGACCTTCAGCCGCGGACGCTCCCTGGGCAAGCTCGCGCTCGGCCTGCGCGTGGTCCGCGCCGACGGCGGCGCCATCAGCTTCCGCCATGCCCTCATCCGCGCGCTCCTGTGGCAGTTCGAGGTGCTCGCCACCGGCGGCGGGGTCGCCGCCCTCGTCGGCCTCCTCTCCCCCAGCAGCCGGCGACTGGGGGACATGCTCGCCGGCACTCTGGCGGTGAGCGAGCGCGCGCGGGCGCCGAGACCGGAGCAGATCGTCCTCAGCCCCCACCTCTACGGCTGGATCCCGCAGGCGGACGTCTCCCCGGTCCCGGCCGGCCTCCACTACCGGATCGTCCAGTTCCTCACCTCCGCCTCCCAGCGGACGCCGGAATCGCGGCAGGAGCGCGCGATCGAACTCGCCGAGGAGCTCAACGCCTTCGTCGCGCCCCCTCCCCCGCCGGGCACCTCGCCGGAGATGTTCCTCTCCGCCGTCATCGCCCGCTCGCGCTGGGAGTACGGCCAGCGGCAGCAGCGGACCGAGGCGGCCGCTGCACGCTTCCGCGACCGCATGGGGACCCTGCCGCACGGGCTCCACCTCACCTGAACGCCCGCAGCGGCTGAGCCTCCGCCTCACCTGAGCCCCCGCCTCGGCGGAGACGCTCACACCGCGCCGCTGTGTGATCACTTTCCCCAGCCATTCCGCCAGTGACGGCCTGGGAAACTGATCAGTCGACAATGGAACGTCAGCGGGTGGGAGTCACAGCGGAGAGGGCCGGACCTGCAGGTCCAGCCCTCTCCGTCTGTCAGCTGCTCGCCGTGCGCCCTACGTTCCACGCGCCCGGCGCTCCGTGTGCCCTGATGCTCCCAGGGCCCGGCGCTCCGCGCGCCCGACGTCCTGCGCTCCGCGCGTCCTGCCGCTCAGTAGCGGTAGTGCTCCGGCTTGTAGGGCCCGGCGACGTCCACGCCGATGTACTCGGCCTGCTCCTTGGTGAGCTCGCTAAGCCGTGCCCCCAGCGCCGGCAGGTGCAGCCGCGCGACCTTCTCGTCGAGCACCTTGGGCAGCCGGTGCACGCCCGCCTCGTACTGCGTCTCACCGGAGTGCAGCTCGATCTGCGCCATCACCTGGTTGGCGAAGGAGGCGCTCATGACGAAGCTGGGGTGCCCCGTGGCGTTGCCGAGGTTGAGCAGACGGCCCTCCGAGAGCACGAGGATGCTCGTCGTCTCCCGCCCGGTGCCCTCCGCCGCCGGAATCGTCCACTCGTGCACCTGCGGCTTGATCTCCACGGCGGAAACGCCCGGGAGCTTCGCCAGGCCGGCGAGATCGATCTCGTCGTCGAAGTGCCCCACATTGCCCACGATCGCGCCGGGCTTGAGGTGCTGGAGATCCTCCACCGTGAGCACGCGGGTGTTGCCGGTCGTCGTGATGACGAAGTCGGCCTCGGGCACGGCCTCCGCCGTCGTGACCACCTGATAGCCGTCCATCACCGCCTGCAGCGCGCAGATGGGATCGACCTCGCTCACGAGCACGCGCGCGCCCTGTCCGGCCATCGCCTCGGTGGCGCCCTTGCCCACGTCGCCGTAGCCGATCACGAGGGCGACCTTGCCGCCGATCAGCACGTCCGTGGCGCGGTTGAGGCCGTCCGGGAGGGAGTGGCGGATGCCGTAGCGGTTGTCGAACTTGGACTTCGTCACGGAGTCGTTCACGTTGACGGCGGGGAACGGGAGGTTCCCGGCCTCCGCCAGCCGGTACAGGCGGTTGACGCCGGTGGTGGTCTCCTCGCTCACGCCCTCCAGCTGCGCGGCGATGCGGCTGAAGCGGCCGGTCTCACCGGCGGCCTCCAGCTCCGCGAGCGCCGTGCGCAGCTGCGCGCGGAAGGCCCGGACCTCCGCCGGATCGTCCTCGCCGTCGGCGGGGACGCCGCCTGCGTCTTCCGCAGCCGCCCCCTCGAGCAGGTACATGGTCGCGTCACCGCCGTCGTCGAGGATCAGCGTGGGGCCGGCGGGCACGCCCTCGGCGGCCGGGAAGCGGAAGATCCGGTCGGTGCACCACCAGTACTCCTCCAGCGACTCGCCCTTCCAGGCGTAGACGGGCACTCCGGCCGGCGCCTCCGGGGTGCCGGCGCCCACTACCACGGCGGCCGCGGCCTCGTCCTGGGTGGAGAAGATGTTGCACGAGGCCCAGCGCACCTGGGCGCCCAGGCTCGTGAGCGTCTCGATGAGCACGGCGGTCTGCACCGTCATGTGCAGGGAGCCTGCGATCCGCGCGCCGGCCAGCGGCTGCGATTCGGCGTACTCCTCGCGCAGCGCCGTGAGACCGGGCATCTCCCTCTCGGCCAGACGGATCTGGTGCCGCCCGGCCTCGGCCAGGGAGAGATCTGCGACCCGGAAGTCGCCGGGGGCCAGCGGTGCCGGAGGTGCGGGGTGCGTCATGGAGTCTCCTTAGACGTGTCGTTCGGACCTCACCCGTGCCAGGACGGCATCGGTGAGGGCACGGGTCCGCGCGCGGTCCGGGGTCTCGCAGTTGAAGCGGACGAGCGGCTCCGTGTTGGACTTGCGGACGTTCGCCCAGAAGTCGGTGCCCTGCAGGGAGACGCCGTCGAACACGTCCACCTCCCCGGCGCCGAACTCCCCGGCACGGGCACGCCGTTCGAACTCCGCCAGCACGGCGTCCGGATCGTCCACCGTGGAGTTGATCTCCCCGGAGGCGGCGTAGCGCTCCCGGCCGGCGACGATCTGCTCCGCGGACTCGTGCGTCCGGGCGAGGATCGCCAGCAGGTGGCAGGCCGCGAGCATGCCGGAGTCCGCGGAGTAGAAGTCGCGGAAGTAGAAGTGCGCGGAGTGCTCGGCGGCGAAGACGCCGTCGTGCAAGCGCATGAGGCGCTTGATCCCGGAATGGCCCACAGGGGTGCGGACGGCCCTGCCGCCGGCGGCCTCGATCGTCTCCGCCACGATCCGCGAGGTGAGCAGATTGTGCAGCACCACCGGCGTCTCCTCGCCGTTGGCGCGCGCCCGGGCGATCTCCCGCTCCGCGACGAGCGCGCCCACGGCCGAGGGTGAGAGCACCGCGCCGGTGCCGTCGATGAAGAAGCAGCGATCAGCGTCCCCGTCGAAGGCGAGCCCCAGATCCGCACCGTGCTCCACGACCGCGGCGCGGACGTCCGCGAGGTTCTCCGGCACCAGCGGGTTGGCCGGGTGGTTGGGGAAGGTGCCGTCGAGCTCCGTGTAGAGGCCGATCACCCTGAACGGCACCGGCTCCAGGCCGGCGTCCGTGCCGAACACCTCACCCAGGAGCTTGCCCGCCATGCCGTTGCCGGCGTCCGCGACCACCGTGAGCTCACGCACCGGGGAGAGCGTGTCGATCCCCGTGAGCGCGCGCAGCCTCTCCGCGAAGGCACGCGCGAGCTCTGCGGCGCGTTCCGGATCCGGTTCGGGATCATCGGTGGCGCGCACCCGCTCCGGCGCGGTGAGCGCGAGGTCCCGGACTGCGCCGAGCCCGGACTCGCGCGACACCCCCGCGGCACCGGGACCGCAGACCTTCACGCCGTTGTAGTCGGCGGGATTGTGGCTGGCCGTGACCATGAGCCCGGGCATGTCCCAGTGGCCCGAGGCGAAGTAGAGCTGGTCCGTCGAGCACATGCCCACGAAGCGGGCGCGGAGGCCCGCGGCGACGACACCGGCCGCCGCGGCGGCGGCGAAGCGCGGCGAGTCCGGCCGCATGTCGCAGCCCAGGACGATCTCCGCAGTACCCCCGTGCTCCGGCTGTGCGAAGTGCCTGGCCGCGCCCCAGCCCAGGGAGAAGAGGAGGTCCTCGTCGAGGTCCGCACCGATCCGGCCGCGCAGGTCGTAGGCGCCCAGGGTCCTGTCGTACCGGGCGCGGCGGTCGTGGGCGCTCACTCCCCGGACTCCGGGATGACGCGCAGATGGCCGCGGCCGCCGGTTGCGGCGGGCACGGCGGCCGGGTTGGTGCGCTCGCGGCGGGGGCGCGCGGCCTCACGCACGGCGTCCGCGATGGCGAGCAGATCGTCCCGGGAGCGTTCGGGGGCCTCGTCGCCGGCGTCCAGACGCAGCAGCGTCCAGCCCTGCGGTGCCGTCATCCTCTCCGCATGCGCGTCGCACAGATCGAGGGCGCCGGGCTCCGCACGCGTGGCGAGGGGACCGACGACGACGGTGGCTTCACGGTGCACGTACGTCATCGTGAATCGGGCGCTCGCGGCGCAGCCGGCTTTCGAACACATACGGACTCCAGACACGCCTGCGATTCTACATGCCCGGCACTCACGTCCCCGCCTACACTCGCCCTCATGGCATCCGCACGCAGGCACGAGCGTCACGGCCGCTCCCCCGTGGTGTTCCGGGGCCGCGTGCCGGCCGCCCGCACGCGCGCGGAGGCGTTCGCCCACCACGCCGCGCTGCTGTTCTCCCGGATCCGCGAGCGCGCCGGCGGGCCACTGGACGCGGTGGAGCTCCTCGTCGACGACGTGCCGGCGCCCGAGGCCGGGCTGGAGCTGGCCTGCGTCCTCCCGGCCCGGCGGGGCTCTCCCGCCGCCGTCGTCGTCCACCGTCTCCCCGTGATCGCCCGCTGCGAGACGGACGAGGAGCTCGGCGAGCTCCTCTCCGGGGTGCTCGCGGACCAGGCGAGTCTGCTCACCGGCCTCGACCCGGACGAGCTGCGCGACTGAGACGGCACCCGCCGCTAGCGCTCCAGACGCACGTCCTGGTAGTCCACTCCGGTGGGCGGGGCGGGCACGGCGAACCCGCTCACCCCGGCCTCCGAGCGGAGGCCGAGCGCCGCGCTCACCTCAGCCCCGGCGGGATTGCGCAGCTCGAGGGCGACGGCCTCGGGGAACTCCGCCAGCGACAGCACGGTGGCCCGGTCCTCGGCGAGGTCCACGAGCCGGGTGCCCGCCTGAGAGCCGCCCGCCCCGATCTCCGCGATCTCGACGGTGCCGCTGCCCGCGGAGAGCACCAGGCTGCCCTCGACACCGTCGCCGGTCTCCGGCAGCACGGCCAGCTGGGTGTCGCCCAGGGGCTCCGCGGCGGCGTAGTGGGCGAGGTCGTCCCCGCCGGTGACGGTGGCCTGCGCCGTCACGGGAGCCTCGGCCTCGACGCGCACGCTCGACTCCGGCAGGTCCTCGCCCAGCTCCACCTCGGCCGTGCCGTGGGCGGGCAGGGCGACCGAGCTCCGGTCCAGCTCCACCGGACCGTCCGCCGCGTGCGCGCTCAGCTCGGCGGTCACGGCCCGGTCCCCCGGGTTGGTCACCCGCAGCCGGACCGCACCGGCCGTCGCCACCGGCACGGCGACGACCTCGTCGAGCACCGTCTGCGCACTCGCGTACTCGATGCCGCGGGCGGTGAGCCCGTCCCGGCGCACGTGCTGGAGGGCGGCGGTGACCTGCCCGTCCTCGGCGGTGACCTCCGCGCCCAGGATCGGCACGCCGGTGGCGAGCGCGCCCAGGGGGATGTGACGGACCTGCTGCGGCCCGATCGTGAAGGCGTCCGTCCCCGCGATGTCGACGGGCCCCGTCTCCCCGGTGAGCGCGATCCGCACGCTGACGGGCGCATCGCCGGGGTTCCCCAGGACCAGCTGCGCGTCGTCGCCGGTCATCGTCGAGACCCCGGAGAACACGGCGCGAGTGAGGGGCGTGTCGCAGGTGTGCGCCGCGAGCCCGGCGACGTCCCCGGAGTCCGCCGAGGCCTTCTGCACGCCCGAGGTGAGCGCCGGGGCCTCATCCGCGGCCAGACCCGTGAACAGGGCGGGACCGTCGACCACGTCGTCGCCGGTGACGAAGGGTTCGGCGGCCGTCTCGAACCGCAGGGTCCTGCCGCCGTCCGCGCTCCCGCCGGCGCCGCCCCCCGCGACCGCGGGAAGCTGCTCGGCCCGGATCGCCGCCGTGCTGCGCGAGCCGTCCGGCGCACCCGCCTCCACCGTGACGGCGCGGGCGCGGGTCTCCGGCGCACCCGCGGAGGCGAACTCCTCGTCGAGGCCCTCCGCCTCCGCACCCAGCTCGAACGGCCCGGGGCAGAGGGAGGCGGTGTCCTGGGCGGGCAGGCGGATCTGCTCCGGACCGCGGGTGCCCGAGCCCGCGGGCACCGGCGCGAGGAATGCGGTGACGGCGACGAGCACGCCCGGCAGCGCCACGCCTGCGACCGTGGCCGTCGTACGGCTGACTCCGCTCATCTGCGGGTGCTCCTTCCGAAGGGCACGGAGACGACTGCGCTGACGAGGACCACCGCACCGGAGGCGAGCGCGAGCGCGCGGAACCACCACGGCGAGGCGCTCACGCGCACCTCGAGCCGGTCGCCGGGGAGCGTGAAGGACTGCGCCCAGCCGTTCTCCGGCTCGGCCTCCTCGAGCGCCCCGGAGGAGGCACGGGCGTCGAGCACCCCTGCCCGCTCCGCGAGCACGAGCCGGCGGCCGGGTTCGCCCTCGGGCACCTGCAGGACCCCGTCGACCACGGGCACCGGTGCGGTCGCGCCGTCGCCGTCGACGGTCCGCGCCCAGGCGACCTCCGCTCCTCCTGCGCCGTCCACCTGCCACAGGCGGCCCTGATCCGCATCACCGAGGCGGGTGAGCCGATGGGTGGCGGAGACGGAGCGCGAGGCCTCCTCGAGGACCTCCCCCCCGTCCCCGGAGAGCACCACGAAGCCGACGCCCAGCTCCTCGAGCGCCTGAGGGTCGCCCGCTCCGGAGGTGAGCCCGCCCACGGCCTCGGCCAGGGCGGTGTCCGCCGCGTCGAGTGCCGCCGGCCTCCGCTCCGGCGGGAACCCCTCGAGCTGCGCGGCGGCGGCCACGGTCGAGGTCTCGAGCCCGCTGCCGGAATCCGGA
>NZ_JALAHB010000164.1 GCF_022712115.1 Brevibacterium sp.
GGACGGCCGTGTCCACGCTTCCCGCCGGGGTGCGGGTGGAAGAGGTCGAGACCACCCAGGAGCTGCAGGCCGCCATGTCCGGCTGGCAGTCCGACGCGGACGTGATCATCATGGCCGCCGCCGTCGCCGGCTACCGGCCCGCGGCCGCGGCGGACCACAAGATGAAGAAGACCGGGGGTGCCCTGGGCCTCGACCTGGTGGAGAACCCGGACGTGCTCGCGGGCCTCGTCGCGGACCGCGAGGCGGGGCGGGCGCGCAGCGCGCAGACGCTCGTGGGCTTCGCGGCGGAGACGGGCAGCCCGGAGAAGCCGGCCGCCGTCTATGCGCAGGAGAAGCTGCTCCGCAAGGGCTGCGACCTGCTCGTGTTCAACGACGTCTCCGGCGACCGTGCCTTCGGCGCCGATTCGAACGAGGTCACCGTCTACCGCCCTGCGCAGGGCCGGGCGGAGGTCGTCGCCTCGGCCGCGGGCACCAAGCGCCAGGTGTCGGAAGAAGTCATCGCCGCGATCGCGGCGGTCCGCAATCGTTAGGATGACCCGGTGACCACATCACCTCTGCGCCAGTTCACCTCGGAATCCGTCACGGAAGGGCACCCGGACAAGATCTGCGACCAGATCTCCGATGCCGTCCTCGACGAGCTCATCCGCCAGGACCCGGATGCCAAGGTCGCCGTCGAGACGATGGTGACCACCGGTCTGGTCCACGTCGCCGGCGAGATCAACACGAGCGCCTACGCGGACATCGCGGGCATCGTGCGCCGCACCATCACGGACATCGGCTACGACTCCTCGGAGAAGGGCTTCGACGGCCACTCCTGCGGCGTCTCCGTGTCCGTGGGGGAGCAGTCCAGCGACATCAACTCCGGTGTGACGCTGTCCTACGAGCGGCGCACCGGGGCGGACACCGGCGACTACACGACCTCCCTGGGCGCCGGCGACCAGGGCCTCATGTTCGGCTATGCGGACAGTTCCACGGACGTCCTCATGCCGCTGCCCATCCACCTCGCCCACCGTCTCTCGGAGCGCCTCACCCACGTGCGCAAGGCCGGCATCCTCCCGGACCTGCGGCCGGACGGCAAGACACAGGTGACGATCGGCTACGACGGGGAGACCCCCGTGACGATCGAGGCCGTGGTGGTCTCCACCCAGCACGGCCTCGGCTACAGGGACGACCAGGGCGGACTGCGGGAGGCCCTGCACGAGCACGTCATCGACCCGGTGCTCGACACCGTCGATCTCGACCGCTCCGGGACCCAGCACTTCATCAACCCGGCCGGTCCGTTCATCACCGGCGGCCCCATGGGCGACGCGGGGCTCACGGGACGCAAGATCATCGTCGACACCTACGGCGGCTACGCCCGTCACGGCGGCGGTGCGTTCTCCGGCAAGGACCCCTCGAAGGTGGACCGCTCGGCCGCCTACGCCATGCGGTGGGTGGCGAAGAGCATCGTCGCCGCCGGCCTCGCGGCACGCGCGGAGGTGCAGGTGGCCTACGCGATCGGCGTGGCGGAGCCCGTGGGGCTCTATGTCGAGACCTTCGGCACGGAGACGGTGGCCCCGGAACGCATCGTCGCGGCGGTGCGTGAGGTGTTCAACCTCCGTCCCGCGGCGATCATCCGCGATCTGGAGCTGCTGCGGCCGGTCTACCGGGAGACGGCGGCCTACGGGCACTTCGGCCGGACGGGCGAGGGCTTCACCTGGGAGACGACCGCCCGGGCGGCGGAGCTCGCGCGGCTCGCCGCCTGAGTCCGGCGAGGATGGACGAGCCGCTGCCGCTCGACCTGCCGGCACCTGCCGTCGCGGCGGGGGTGCGGCTGCGCGGGGGAGCGGAGCCCGCGGAGGAGCTGCCGGTGGCGCAGGTGCTCCTGGAGGCGAGCGTCCCCCACCTCGCACGCCCCTTCGACTACGGGGTCCCGGCGACGCTGGACGCGGAGGCGGTCCCGGGGGTGCGCGTCCGCGTGCGCTTCTCCGGCCGGCTGGTGTCCGGGTTCCTCGTCTCCCGCAGCACGGAGACCGCGCACACGGGCGAGCTCGCTCCGCTGGAGCGCGTCGTGTCCGCCCTGCCCGTCCTCACCCCGGCGGTGCTCGCACTGCTGCAGGCGGTCGCGGACCGCTGGGCAGGCACTCTCCCGGACGTCCTCCGCCTGGCCGTTCCCGCCCGGCACGCCGCAGGGGAGCGGTCCGCGCTCGCGGCGCAGGCACCCGCACCGCCGGAGGAGCTGAGCCGGCCGGAGAGGCGGACCGAGAGCTTTCCCGTGCCGGCGGACCAGACGGCGGACGTCCATGCGTTCATCGCGGCACTCGGGGAGTGGGCCGCTGCCCGCTCCGAGGCGGAGGGCTCCGCGCCGCCGCGCGCGGCAGCCGCACTCACGCCCGGCGACGAGCCCGGGACCGGCTGGATCGGCGTGGGGCTCGCAGCCGCAGCGGCCGTGCTGGCGGCCGGGCGCTCGGTGCTGTGGGTCGTCCCGGACCATCGTGAGCTCACCGCGCTCACGGCGCGCCTGGGGCCGCTGGGTCCGCTGACGGTGCGTCTCTCCGCGGACCAGGGGCCCCAGGCGCGATGGTCGGCCTGGGTGCGCGCGCACACCGGTGCGGCGCGCCTGGTGATCGGCACGCGGGCGGCGTCGCTGGCCTCTCTCCCGGACCTCGGCCTCGTGCTGCTCCTCGAGGACGGGAGCGACCACTACGCGGAACCGCGCGCCCCCTATCCGCACGCGCGTGAGATCTGTCTCCTGCGCTCACGACTGCAGGACGCGGCCCTCCTGCTGTTGGGCACAGACCGGACGGTGGAGGTGCAGCGGCTGGCGGAGAGCGGCTGGCTGGCCTCGCTGGAGCGCGGCAGGGCGGAACGGCGGGAGACCGCACCCCTCGTCCTCATCCCGCGCGCGGAGTCGGCGGCGGAGAGGATGCCCCCGGACGTGTTCGAGGTCATCCGCGACGCGCTGGGCCGCTCCAAGCGGGAGACGGCGGTGGGTCCCGTGCTCGTGCAGGTGCCGCGCGCCGGCTACCTGCCCGTCGTCGCGTGCGCCCGCTGCGGAGACCTGCTCGTGTGCCCGCGCTGTGAGGCGCACCTGTCCGCCGCCGGTCCCACCGGTCCCTTCGCCTGCGCCCGGTGCGGACTCCGCACCGGGCACGCGCAGTGCGGGCGATGCCGCTCCGAGCGCTTCCGCGCCGTGGTGCGCGGGGTGGAGCGCACCGTCGAGGAGCTCAACCGGGCGTTCTCCGGCTTCCCCGTCCTGCGGTCCGCGGGGGAGGAGATCCTCCACAGCGTGCCGGACGAGCCCTCCGTCGTGGTGGCGACGACCGGTGCGGAGCCCTATGCCGAGGGCGGCTATGCGGCGGCGGTGCTGCTGGACACCCTGTGGCCGGGGCCGGTCCTCGACGGGATCGAACGCGCGGTGAGCCGGCGTCTGCGCGCGCTCTCGCTCGTGCGCGCGGCCTCCCACGGCGGCCGCGCGCTCGTGCTGGACGACACGCCGGCGGTGGTGCGCACGCTCCAGACCTTCGATCCCGTGGGCGCGGCGGCCGCGGTGCTGGCCGACCGGCGTGCCACCCGCCTGCCGCCCGCCGTGCGGACGCTGCAGCTGCGCGGCGAGCGCCGCGACGTCACGGCCTTCCTCGCGGAGGTCGAGGCGCAGGTGCCGGCGGCGCTGCGCCTGCTGCTGACGGAGGAGGAGCCCCACAGCAGGCTCCTCGCCTTCGACTACGGCCATGCCGCGGAGGTGTGCGCGGCGGTGCGGGCGGTCTCCCTGCGGCGCTCTGCGGCCGGCGAGCCGATCGTGCGCCACGTCGTGGACCCGCACCGGGCGCTGTGAGTGCGGCCGACTGCGTAGAATCGGCCGGGTGAGAATCGCCTTCGCCGGAACCCCCGCAGTCGCCGTACCCGCACTGAGAGCCCTCGCGGCCTCGGACCATGAGATCGTCGCGGTGCTCACGCGGCCGGATGCGCCCGTGGGGAGGAAGCGGGTGCTCACCCCCAGCCCTGTGAAGAGCGCGGCGGCGGAGCTGGGGCTGCGCGTCCTCGAGGCGGAGCGCCTCCGCGGCGAGGTGCTCATGGAGCTCGAGGGCCTCGACCTGGACGCCGTCGCCGTCGTGGCCTACGGCGGCATCGCCGGTCCCCGTGCGCTGCGTGCCGCGCGTGCCGGCTGGTTCAACCTCCACTTCTCCCTGCTGCCCCAGTGGCGGGGTGCCGCACCCGTCCAGCGTGCGCTCATGGCCGGTCAGACGCGCTCCGGGCTCACGGTGTTCCGCATCGACGAGGGCATGGACACCGGTCCCGTGCTGCTCCAGCGGGAGCTGCCGCTGCCGGAGGCGGACGCCGGCAGCGTCCTCGCGGAGTACGCGGAGGCGGGTGCGGGGCTCCTCGTGGAGGCCTTCGACGCGCTGGCCGCAGGCACGGCGGACCCGCAGCCGCAGACGGGGGCCGCCACCCATGCGGCGAAGATCGATCCCGCCGAGGCCCGCCTGGACCTCGGCGCCCCCGCCGCATCCGTGCTCGCGCGGTACCGCGGAGTGAGCCCCGCCCCCGGTGCATGGGTGGAGAAGGACGGGAAGCGCACCAAGCTCGCCGGGCTCACCGCCGCGCCGGCGGGCGCTCCCGTACCCGCGCCCGGCCGCCTGGAGCCGTGGGAGGAGGCCGCCGTGCTGGGCACCGGCGGGGGAGCCGTGCGCGTCGCGCGCGTCCAGCCCTTCGGCAAGCCCATGATGGACGCCGCCGCCTTCCTCCGCGGGCACGGCCCCGTGCAGTTCGACATGCTGGCAGCGGCATCCACCGAGTCAGCCGCATCCACTGAGACAGAGGAGGCCTGAGATGGCGCAGCAGCGGGCACAGCGCGGCCGGCACGGCCGGGACGAGTGGCGCGGCAGGGGCGAACGGCGGGAGTCGCCGCGGAGGCCCCGGACCGCACGCGAGGTCGCGCTCACCGTCCTGCGCGAGGTGGAGGACGCCGATGCCTACGCGAACCTCCTGCTGCCGGGGCGGCTGCGGAACGCGGAGCTGAGCCCCCGCGACGCCTCGCTCGCCACGGAACTCACCTACGGCACCCTGCGCATGCAGGGCCTCTACGACGCGGTCGTCCGCGCGGCTGCGGACAGGGACCCCGCGGATCTCGACCCGCTCACCCGGCAGGCGGTGCGGATGGGTGCTCACCAGCTGCTGAGCATGCGCATTGCGGACCACGCGGCGGTCTCGGAGACGATCGACGCGCTCCGCGCACTGGGCGGCGCACGCGCCTCCGGTCTCACGAACGCCGTCCTCCGGCGGGTGGCGGAGGCCTCCGCGGAGGAATGGCTGGAACGGCTCACCGCCGGGGCGGGGGAGACGGAGGTCCGCGCGCTGCGCACCTCCCATCCGGGCTGGATCGTGCGGGCGCTGGCACTGGCCCTGCGCAGGCACCGCCGCCCGGACGCCGAGGACGGCGGCCTCGACCGCCTCCTGGCCGCGGACAACACCCCTGCCCGGGTGACGCTCGCCGCCCTGCCCGGCCTCGCGGATCCGGACGAGATCGCCGCCGGCGCCGGGCACCGGGGCGCGCTCTCCCCGCTGGCGGTCGTCCTGGAGTCCGGTGACCCCCGCGAGGTGGACGGGGTGGCCGAGGCCCGCGTGCGGGTGCAGGACGAGGGCTCGCAGCTCATCGCCCTCGCTCTCGTCGAGGCAAGCATGCAGGCCGATGCCGAGGACGAGGCGGCGGAGGGCCCGCGCTGGCTCGACCTCTGCGCAGGCCCCGGCGGCAAGACCGCCGTGCTCGGCGCGCTCGCGGCCCAGCTGGGCGGCTCCGTCGACGCCGTGGACTCCTCCGCACACCGGGCCCGCCTCGTCCGCGATTCCGTGCGCGCGAGTGCGGACGCCGTCGCGGTCTCGCAGGCGGACGGCCGCGAGTTCGCCGCGGCCCGCCCCGGTCGCTACTCCGGTGTGCTCGTGGACGCGCCGTGCTCCGGCCTCGGCGCACTCCGCCGGCGCCCCGAGGCGCGCTGGCGCAGGCGCCCGGAGGACATCGCCGCACTCGCCCCCGTGCAGCGCGGGCTGCTCTCCGCGGCTCTCGAGGCCTGCCGCCCCGGCGGCGTCGTCGCCTACTCGACGTGCTCGCCGCACTGGGCGGAGACGGGCGTCATCGTCGACGAGGTGCTCGCGGACGTCGAGAACCTCGAGGTCCTCGACGCGGCCGCAGTGCTCGCGCGCGTCACCGGCGGGGACGCGGACTCCTTCGCCTCGGCCCCGCGGGCGGGCGGGAGGTTCGCCCAGCTGTGGCCGGACGTCCACGGGACGGACGGCATGTTCCTCGCGCTGCTGCGGAGGAAGCGGGACTGAGCGGGGCCGGAGAGGCAGGCGGAGCGCGCGGAGCCGGTAGGATCTCCAGCCGTGGGCATTCACATCAATCCGAGCATCCTGTCAGCCGACTTCTCCGACCTGCGGACCGAGCTGGGGCGCATCAGCACCGCGGACATGGCGCACGTGGACGTCATGGACAACCACTTCGTCCCCAACCTCACCTTCGGCCCGCCCGTGGTCGAGCGGATCCGGGCCGTGTCGCCGATCCCGCTCGACGCACACCTCATGATCGCCGACCCCGACCGCTGGGCACCGGTCTATGCGGACCTGGGCTGCGCGTCCGTGACCTTCCACCTGGAGGCCGCGGCCGCCCCGGTGCGGCTCGCCCGTGAGCTGCGGGCGCTGGGTGCCCGCGCGAGCGTGGCGGTGAAGCCGGCCACTCCCGTCGAGCCCCTCCTCGACCTCCTCCCGGAGTTCGACCAGGTGCTCGTCATGACGGTGGAGCCGGGCTTCGGCGGACAGAAGTTCCTCGACGTGTGCCTGCCCAAGATCACCCGCCTGCGCCGGGCCATCTCCGCGGAGGGCCTCGACGTGGCCCTCCAGGTGGACGGCGGGGTCTCCGAGGCCACGGTGGACCGCGTGGTGGATGCGGGCGCGAACGTGCTGGTGGCGGGTTCGGCCGTCTACGCCGCGGACGACGCCGCGGCCGCCGTCGCCTCACTCCGCGGACGCGCGGAGGCGCGCGCGGGGGCCTGAGCGTACCCTGGGCACGTGCACATCCTCGACCTCCTCAACACCCCCGTCTTCACGCTCGGCTCCGTGCCGGTGCCGTGGTCCGATCTGCTCGGGAACATCGCGGCGATCGCGACGGTGTTCCTCGCGCTGCGGCGGAACATCCTCTCCTGGCCGGTGCAGATCGCCGGCTCGATCCTCCTGCTGAGTGCCAGCATCGGCGCGGGGCTGGGCGGCAACGCCTCCCGGCAGGTGGTCATCATCGCCGCGGCGATCTGGGGCTGGACCCGCTGGAAGGCCGCGAAGGAGGAGGCCGGGGAGGTCCAGGTCCGCTGGGGCACCTGGACGGAGCGCATCGTCCTCGTCCTCGTGCTGGGGCTCGGCACCCTGGGGTTCGGCGCGCTCCTGGACTGGGGCGGCTGGTCGTGGAACCCCTACCCGGACGCCTACATCTTCATCGGCTCGCTCGTGGCGATGGTGGCGCAGGGCCGGGCCATCGTGGAGTTCTGGCTCGTGTGGCTGGCGGTGGACCTCGTGGGCATCCCGCTCGCGGTCTCCGGCGGCCTGCTGTTCTCCGGCGCCGTCTACCTCGTCTTCCTCGTGATGGTCGTCATGGGCATCGTCGACTGGAGCCGCCGGTCCCGCCAGCGCATCTCCTCGCCGCACGAGATCGCGTCCGACGTCTCCCGCCCGGATCCGGAGTGACGGCCCCGGATCCCGCGTGACGGCCCCGGCTCACACAGCCGTGCCGGTCTGGACTACCCTGGCCGTGTGAAGGACTTCGACTCTCTCTACGCCGAACTCGCTGAGAAGGCGCGCACCAGGCCCACCGGATCGTCCACCGTCGCGGAGCTCGACGCGGGCGTCCACCAGATCGGCAAGAAGATCGTGGAGGAGGCCGCGGAGGTCTGGATGGCCGCGGAGTACCAGAGCGACGAGGAGCTCGCGGAGGAGATCTCGCAGGAGCTCTACCATCTGCAGGTGATGATGCTCGCCCGCGGGCTCACCCCTGCGGACGTCTACCGCTTCCTCTGACCGCCCCCACTTCCTCCGCATCCGCGGACGGGCAGGGGAGCCGCCCCGGTTCCGCCGAC
>NZ_JALAHB010000165.1 GCF_022712115.1 Brevibacterium sp.
CATCCGGGTGCGCAGGGCCGGGAGCAGCCGGGGCAGGGTGCGCAGGGCCGGGAGGGCTCCGGACCGCAGCAGGCCTCTGCCCCCTCGCGTTCTGCCCCGCAGCCTCCGCAGGTGCCGCACCCGCAGGGACCCGGCGGTGCGGCCTCCGGCGGCGAGCCGCCGCTGCAGAACCCTTTCGGCGGCCAGGCGTTCTGAGGGGCGGGACCGCTGACATGGCGCGACGAGACGTGAGAACAGGGAACGGACGATGAGAGACGAGAACTCCGGAGACGCACAGGGCCCGGGCCGCGACGGAACCGGACCGGTGATCCCGCCGCCGCGGACGCAGCAGCGCCCGGCCCCTCCCGTCGTCGCCGAGCCCGCGCCCCCTGCCCAGCCGCCTCGGGCTCCGGGACCGCAGACCCCGGAGCCGCAGACCCAGGGACCGCAGACGTCCGGGCCGCGCATCCCCGCTCCGCGCACGGATGCGGAGCCGCCGCCCTCGTCCTCGGGTCCTCGCCCCTCGTCGGCGCCCCGGTCCGGCTTCGCCACCACCAACCCCGCGAACCCGGATCCGGTGCTCGCGGGCGGCTTCCCGGATGCCTCGGCACCGGGGGCCTCCCCGGACACGTCTGCGCCGAGCATCCCGGCCCCGCGGCATCCGTCTGCGGGGGCAGGCCCGTCCGCGGGCCCCGCTCCGGATGCCTCGGCACCCGGCACCGCCTCGGCACCCGCGGCGCCCTCTCCGGCCGGAGCCGGATCCGGCGGGAACGGCCGGAGCACGCTCTTCCCCGGCACGGACCTCACGCAGCTGCGGTTCGCCGGCTACAACTTCGGGCCGCAGGGGGAACCGGCACAGCTGAGCATCGCGGCCACCGGGGACGGCTCGCTCCTGCTGCGCTGGGAGCCGGTGGAGCACGCAGCCGTCTACCGCGTCGTCGCCTCCGACGAACAGCCCGCACCCTCCCCGGACATCGCCGACGTCGTCGCGGTCACGGAGGAGTCCTCCGCCGTGGACGCCTCCGTCCCGCGCACCGCCATGCGTCACTTCCAGGTATGGCGCTACGACGGGGCCAGCGTGCCGGAGGTGACCTCCGTCCAGCCGGTGCTCCACGCGCAGGGCCGGATCACGCTGGGAGTGCGCAATGCCCACGTGGGTGTGGACGTCGCCCAGGTGGTGGGCAAGTGGAACGTGCTTCCGGGCATCCGGCGGGTGCACATCTACCGGGCCCGTCCCGCGGAGGCCGCTCACGCCCTGGGCGACCCGCGCTTCGCCGTCGCCGCCTCCAGCCCCTCTCTGCAGGGATTCCAGGACGCCGGCACGGAGCCGGGGGAGCGCTACGTCTACCAGATCGTCGCGGAGGACACGGACGGGCGGACCTCGGACCCGCACACCGTGGTGCTGCAGATCCCCGTCGTGCTCAGCCCGGTCACCGATCTCCGGTTCGTGCTCACGCCGGGCGAGACCCCCACCTTCGACCTGGAGTGGACGCCGCCGCGCTACGGCAGGGTGGAGATCTTCCGCAGCTCCCGGCCTCCGGCCTCGGGCCTGGGGGAGGAGGCCATGTCCGCCGGCCGCCTGGGCCCGGGCTCCGGGCTGGAGGCCGAGGACATGCTCCCGTACCCCGTGGAGGAGCTCGAGGACGGCCGCCGGTCCATGCGCGAGGTGCCGTGGCCGCACGACTGGACCCGCGCCTACTTCACCCCCGTGGTCTACGACGGCGACAGCGTCTTCGTGGGCACGACGGTGCACGGGCAGAGCGTGAGCCCGGTGCGGGAGGCCCGGCTGGCGGAGCGCGTGGGCCGCAAGATCGTGAGCTTCGCCTGGCCCCGAGGCGCGGACGTGGTCCGCCTGCACCGGACGAACCTGGGCGGCACGGCGGAGTCCGCACTCCAGAGCCCGCCGGTCCAGGAGATCGACGAATCCGTCTACCGCGAGCGCGGCGGCATGCCCATCGAGGGGCACGAGGAGCGTGCGGGGGCCACCTTCTACCTGGTGTCCGGTCTGTTCAGCGGGGGCGAGCTCATCACCTCGGCGCCGGTGCGGCTCGACTGCCCGCCGCTCACCCAGCTGCGCTACGAGATCGACTGGGACCTGGAGGGCGGCACGCCCTGCGGCCGCGTCCGGGTCCTGGCGGTGCAGGAGGACCTCCACACGCAGGTCGCGTTCGTGCTCGTCCACAACGAGGGCCGGATGCCGCTGCACAAGGAGGACGGCCATCGCGTGGCGCTCTTCGTCCCCCTGCCGCAGGGCTGGCAGTCGCTGCCGCGCTTCCAGCCCGGCGTGGTCGTAGGGGCGCAGAGGTGGCAGGAGGCACCCGTCGTCACCTTCGCCGCAGGCGTGGAGGGCTATCCGCAGCAGGGCTTCGTGCGGCTGTTCGCGGATCTCGATCCGGAGGCCATGCGGGGCGTCGCCCTCCTGGATCCGGACGTGAGGGTCATGCGCGTGGATCTGGCGCTGTCCCACCTCGCAGCACGGCTCCAGCAGGCGCAGGCCGCCGCGGAACAGGCCGCCGCGCAGGCGGGCCCGCAGGGCAGCCAGCGGGCCGCACCCGAGGCGGGCTCGGGCCAGAGGCGCAGGTGGGGGTTCCGGCGTGGCTGACTCGATCCGGACCTTCCGCCCCGGCGACAGGCGGCCCGGCCCGGCAGGGCAGGACGAGCAGCCGGGCGGGCCCGAGCAGCCGGCGCGTCCCGCTGTGACGCCGCCGGGTGCCCCCGCGCCCCCGGCCTCCCCGCCTCCTGCAGCCGTCACGCCGGTGCCGCCCGTCACGCCGGCACCGCCGGTCGCGCCCGTGTCCCCCGCGGCGCCCGGATCTTCCGCAGCTCCGGTCCCACCGGTTCCCTCCGCGGTCCCGGCACCGGCTGTGCCTCCGGGGCCTCCCGCCGCCTCGCCCGCTTCGCCGGCACCCGCTCCTCCGGCCACCGCAGCCGCCCCGTCCGCGTCAGCTGCCGCCTCGGCCCCGGCCTCCCGGTGGGCGCAGATCACCTATGCCTCCTTCGACCGCGGCGACGGTGTGCCGGGCGGCTGGCAGGTCAAGGACACGCTGGGCGAACCGGACGCGGACGAGCTGCGCCTGCTGCGGCGCAGCGTGGTGAGCCGCTTCTCCTTCCACGGCAGCCTGCCGGCCTTCCTCAGCGCGGAGGAGGCGGAGGCGCTGCCGGTGCGCATGCGCTTCAGGCCGCCCGGCCCCGGCAGCCCCGGCGTCCTCACGCACGCGGTGCCCGCGGGGGCCGACTCCACGGGACGGCCCGGCAACGTCTACAGCCACGTGGCTCTGGACCGCGGCCCCTCCGGCGCGGAGCGTCCCATCGACCTCTGGAGGTCCTCCGCGTTCGCCCGGCCCTACGGGGTGGAGGCGATCCTCCGCACCCGGCCGGTCGCGGAGCCCCAGGCGCACCCCGAGGGATTCGGACGGACGGAGACCGTCGCCTCCCTGCTCACCACCCCCGGCTACACGGAGCCGTTCCTCGCCGCCGCGGACGCGCTCACCGAGGCCGTGCGCGGTGGGCGGCGCCTCGTCCTCGTCACCGACAGGCAGGACTGGGCCGCCCTCGTCATCACCGTCCTCACACACCTCACCTCGCCGGCGCTCGCCCGGTGCATCGGCTGGTCCCTCTACGAACGCGCCGACGATCTGGGGTCCAAGGAGCTGCGCGGCGCCCACATCGTCACCGTGCCGGAGGCGGACGCGGGCCGGCTCTCCGAGCGCGAGGACGTCTTCGTGCTGGCCGACGGCGATCTGCCCGTGCGCGGGGAGGACGGCTCCCATCTCGTGCGCCAGGGTCCCGCGATTCCCGGCGGTCCGTTCTCCGCGCTGATGGAAGCCGTGGCGGCGGTTCCGGAGCAGTTGCCCGCACGCCTCCGTGCGCTCGAGGCCCTCGATGCCCGCTTCCCCCTCGCCGCGGACGAGGTCGTGGAACCGGCATGGGCGCTCGCCGTCGTCGTCGACGAGGCCGCTTCCGGGCCCACCGCCGAGGGTGCGACACAGAGTGCGGCTGCACAGGGCGCGGCTGCACAGGGTGCGGCAGCTCAGGGCGCGACTGCACAGGGTGCGGCGGAGGCCGGCGACTCCTCTGGGCATGACGGCACCGGCGCGGGACCGGGTGGCACCGGCACAGGACCGGGCGGTGCGGAAGCCGCGGCGGACGGCGGGGAGCCGCCGCTGCCGCCGGCGGTCCGTGCGGCGGTGGAGGCCGTCATGGGCCGCTCCGCGCCGCGCTCCGCCCGTGCGGACAGAGGCCGGGCGAAGTCGATCGTCTCCGCGCTGACGCCGCGCATGGGCTCCACTGCCGCCGAGGTCTGGGCGCTGCTGGGTGAGCTCGACCCCGCGCGCTCGGCCGTCCAGCACGCGCTCGTCGCTCGCACCGCGCTGCTGCGCACCCTGGACGAAGGCGTACCGGAGGCGGCACCGCCGGCCTCCCGGTTGCACGGTGACCCTTCCCGCGCCGCCGACGACGCCCTCGTACAGGTGGCTGCGGATGCCGTCGAACGGGTGCTCAAGGCCTCCGGAGAGGCGCACGGCGAGGACCGCCGCGCCCTCGCCCTCCACGCGTTCCAGCTGGCCAACCTCCTCGCGGATGCGGGCATCTACGTCTCCTCGGAGGCCAGCCCGCAGCTGGAGGCGCGCCTCGTGGAGATGTTCGAGACCGTCCCGGCGGTGCAGGACGTCTGGCGTCCGGGTGGAGAGCACCTCGTGAGAGAGATCGGTCGCCTCGCTCCCGGGATCCCCGCGCTCGTCATCGCCGGTCTCTGCCAGGGGACGGCCCCCGTCGCCGAGGCCAGCACACCATCTCCCGGCGCCGGCACCGGCGCGCCACCCCTGGTCACGGAGGTCTTCGCGGACCTCCTTCTCGCCCACGGCGCAGCGGACGCTGTGCTGCCGCAGGCCTCTGCCCCGCAGGCCGCTGCTCCACCGGGTGGTGGAGCAGCGCCCTCCTCGTTCTCCGGCTCCGCCGAGGCCGCGGACTCCAGCACCCCGGCCGGCCGTCTCACGGCGCAGCTGCTCGGTCGCCTGCTGATCCACGGTGAGCGGCGTGATCTCCTTCCGCTGTGGGTGCGCCTCGCCGCTGGGCTGAGCCCGGACTCCCGGCAGGCTCCGGAGGACGTGCAGTCGGTTCTCACGGCGCTGCATCCCACGCCGGGTGAACTCGCGGAGATGGAGGACGCGGCTCCGTGCTGGCTGGTGACGGAGCCGCACCTCCTCCTTCCGCTCCTCACACAGCCGTGGGAGCCCGGGCTCGAAAGGCTCTGCGGCGTCCTCGTCCGCACCCGGATCTGGTATTCGCGCGGGCATCGCCTCGCCCTTCTGCTGCAGGCGGCCTACGACGATGCCGGCGCGCAGGACATCGAGCCCAGCGAAGCGCTCCGAGTGCTCATATCGCCGCTCACCCACGACGGGCCGGAGCCGGAGTGGGCGCACGCCCGGGCGCTGTCCTCGGACCTCTTCGCGGCGCTTCTGCGGACCGTGCTCCTCCGTGCCGATGCCCTGCGGGAGGCCGCGGAGCGCGACACAGGCGTGCCGGCCGCCGAGGCGCACGTGTGGCCGGGATTCGCCTTCGGCGAAGCCGCACTGCCCGGAGCTGTGCAGCCCGGGACCGCGCAGCCCGGAGCCGCACTGCCCGGGACCGCACTGCCTGGGACCGCGAAGCCCAGAACCGCACCGCCCGGAGAAGGCATGGACGCGGCGGTCTTCGCCCGGCGGCTGCGCTCCCTGGTGCCCGAGGCCGTGGATGCCGCCGCTGTCGCGGGTCGTCTGGGAGTGCGCCCGTCCCAGCGGTCCGGGACCGCTCCCGCGCCCACCGGGCCGGCACACAGCGAGCCTCTGCCGGGTGTAGCCCCTCTCTCAGCCCCCGCGCACTCGGAGCAGCGGCACCCGGCAGTCGGGCCTCCCGTGCCGGAGGCCTCCCCGCCCGCGCCCGCACCCGGGCACGCGCGGTGGGCGCCCGGCGGCCTCGGCAGCGGACCCGCTCCGCAGCCGTACCGGTGGCGCCCGGATCCCCACAGCACCCTCGTGGGGCTGGCCGAGCTCGCCCTCGCGGAGCGGCTGCAGCAGCGCGGTTTCGCCCTCCTCCTGCCCGCCGAGGCGGAGCTCCTGGCGCTCGCCGCGGACGCCCCGAAGGCGGAGGCACAGCCTGCGGAGGCACACACCGAAGCCGGGGGTCGCAGGGCGCGCGGAGGCCGCCGCGGACGCCCCGCGCAGGGCGCCTCCCTCTTCCAGGAGGTCCTGCTGGTGGGACTGCAGAGCACGGAGAGGGAGCTGCGTGACATCCTGGCCGAGGCCGGCGAACGGCTGGAGGCGGAGGCAGCGGACAGGGTCGCCCAGGCCGCCGCGCACAGCGCCGGACGCGGCGCCTCCAGGGTCCCGCGGCCGCGAGACATGGACGCGGCGATCGACGAGCTCGCCCTGGGGCTGGGCGCACAGCTGGGAGGCGAGGACATGGCGCGGAGCACAGGCCGCAGCGGCCATGATGCGGGAGGCGGGCGTTCGCTCTTCTCCCGGTTCGGCAGGAAGGACGAGGAGACGCGATGACGGTCTTCATGCTCAATCGCGGGGCGGAGATCCGCATCCCGCGCACCCGCCTCACCCTCACCGCGCATCTGCCGGTGCCTCATGCCCGCGTGTGGGCCGCGGGCGCGGACGGCTCTGAGGTGGAGCACATCGCCCCGGCCCCGGGCATCCTCGTGGTGCCGCAGCCGCCGGAGAACCTGACGTTCGGGGTGACGACGGACGGACGGGAGTTCCCCGCCGGATCCGTCGTGCACCTCAAGCTCAAGGCGGAGGGCGGGCCGGGCGGAGAGACCGATGAGATCCGGCTCTCGGAGGGCACGGACCTCTCCGGAGTCTCGGGGGCCCTGCTCCTCACGCTGCGGGCGGAGGGCGATTCGCTGCTCGTGAGACTCGCGGACCTGCCCGCGGCGCGTCCGGACCTGCCCCCGCTCGCCGAGGCCGCGCGGGTGGAGACCCGGCGCCGGCTGGGTGGCCTCGACGCGGGTGCCGCGGCGCGGACGGTGCTCCTCGCGGTCGACGCCTCGGCCTCGACGCGGGCGCTCGACGACACCGTGCTCCGGGGCGCGCTGGAGATCCTCTCCGGGTTCGCCAGCGTGGTCGCCGCCGGCCACTCCGTCCTCGCCGCCCTGCTGGACGCGGCACCGGAGCACGTGCGCTGCGAGGACGTCTCCGCGCTGCCGGAGGCCGTGCTGCGGGCGAGGGTGGACAGACCGCTGCGCTCCGTCTTCGCCGCTTCCTCCGCACAGCTCGTCCGGAGCCTGCCTGCCGGGACCGCGATCCTCTTCGTCACGGACGCGCTGCCCGCGGACTTCGAGCTGCTGGCGCCGCTCACCCGGGAGGACGGGGTGCTCCGCCACCTGGTGGTGCTCGGCAGCCGTGAGGACTGGGCGGTCGAGTCCGCCGGAGTCACGCTGCCCGGCGGCGCCACCGTCATCGACGTCGCGGAGCTGAGCGAGCTGCCGGAGCCGCAGCACAGCGGCCGGCTGGGCGAGATCGCGGACTCCCTGCTCAGGGGGCTCACAGAGCCGGCGCAGTCCCCCGACCGTCCCACGTCCCGCTCGCGGCACTGAGAGGAGAAACCGTGTCCAAATGCCCTCTCTGCTTCTACGAGGTCCCGGTCGACCACTACATGTGGGCGCTGAAGAACACCGGTCTGGAGCCGGTCGTCGACGATGTCGCCTCTCGCTGGCTGGGTGCCGAGGTCGCCTATGAGGCGGTGCTGGACCTGCATCAGTCCAACCCCGACTACCACGGCCCCTGGCCTCCCGACGGGCGCGCGCTCGCCGCGGAGTTCGCGGAGCCGGGCACCGAGGTGGAGGGCGAGATCTGCCCCCACTGCCACAACCCGCTGCCGGAGCACTGGCGGGAGACGATGGTGACGAACGTGGTGATGTGCGGTGCCCGCGCCTCGGGCAAGAGCCTCTACATCGCGACCGCGGTGAAGTCCCTCCACCAGTTCCTCCTGCGCCACGGTGCGAGCGTGCAGATGGCGACGGCCGCCACGGAGCGCGTCTACCGGGAGCACTACGAGAAGCCGCTCTTCCAGGAGATGGGCCTCATGGGAGCCACGGTGGCGGCGAACACCGGTGCCGACGCCTTCCACCTCACCCCGCTCATCTTCAGCCTGGGCGTCGATCCGGTGACGAGACTGCGGCACATGCTCGTGCTGCGCGATGTGGCGGGCGAGGAGCTGGAGAACCCGCCGGCCGAGGACACCCACCTGGACTTCATGGTCCGCGCGGACACCGTGATCTTCATGTTCGACCCGCTCTCCGTGGACGCGATCCGGCGCCGCCTGCAGGATCTCGTGCCGCTGGACGCGCGGTCCTCCGGCAGCGCGACGACGGTGCTGGACAACCTGCAGCGGCGGATCGGGGTCTCCGCGCGGCCGCCGCGGGTGGCCGTGGCGCTGTCCAAGTTCGACGTCATGCAGAAGCTCGCGGACATCAACGACGCGGAGTGGAGCCGGATCATGTCGAATCCGGGCGCGGCGATGATGCGCGAGCCGTCCTACGTGCAGTCCTTCGACCTCGACGAGTCCTTCCGCGTCCACGAGGAGATCCGCAGCCTGCTGCTGTTCATGCAGGCGGCCGAGGTCGTCAACAAGATGGAGCGGCCCCACCTGGGCAGCCCCATGCCGCACCAGTACTTCGCGGTGTCTGCCCTGGGCGACTCGCCGCAGGGCGAGAAGGTCTCCAGCCACGGCATCGCACCCTTCCGGGTGCTGGATCCGCTGCTGTGGGCCATCGACCAGCAGCGGCAGGGGCATCTGCGATGAGCGCGGCGACACAGGGTGAGGAGACTCGGTTATGAGCATTCCGATGGTTTTGCTGCAGGAGGCGCTGGGGCAGTTCGTCCTCGCGTTCCTGCTGGTGCACGTGGTGACGCACGTCCTGCTGGGCGCGCAGCTCGCCCGCATCGCAGGGATGCGCTGGTGGGCGGGTTCGCTCATCGCCGTCGTGGTCCCCGGGATCGGGGCGCTCATCGTCGCGGTCATGGCCGCGCTCGCCTCGTTCGGCAGGCTCGGCGAGGAGCTGCGCGTCCGCACGCCGCAGGAGGCGTTCGCCGGCCGCGATGAGCGGGCCCGGAGCGCCGCCGGCGCGCTGTTCGCGCTCCTCCCTCCGGTGCTCGCGCTCGCCGGAGCGGGCATCGCGCTGGCTCTGGCATGGGTGCGGCTGAGGGGCGGCTCCGCCTCCGCGGGGGTGCTCTCCGCCTGGGACCTCGGGCTGGACGCGCCGCTCGTCGGCTGGATGGCGCTGGCCGTGCTCGCGGTGCTCTTCGCCCTGTTCGGCTCGCCCCGCTGGGCCAACGCCGCGAGCATCTGCGCGGGCGGCGGTCTGCTGGGGCTGGCCGTCGGCTCTCTCGTGGTGGTCCGGGTGGTGCGTCGTGTGGGCGAGCGGTCGGAGAGCCTCGGAGCCGCGCTCTCCCAGGGAGACCTGGCGGAGCGGGTGGGGGAGATCGAGCGGCTGCGGCAGCTGGACCTCGCCCAGTACACCGGTGCCGAGGCAGGCCCGGCGGTGTGGGTGGTGCTCGTGACCGCGATCGCGGTCCTGGCGGTCGGTGCGGTGTTCACCTTCCTCGTCCCGGCGCTCGAGAAGCGCGAGGGCGTGCCGGGCGGCGCGGCGGGTGCCGGTGGCAGCAGCGCAGGCGGTGCGGACGGCGGTGCGGGGCACGCGGCACAGCAGGCCGGGATTCCCGGCGGTGCAGTTCTGCCCGGCGGAGCCGGTACCGGTGCTGCGACCGGTGCGGGGCCGGGCTACGGTTCCGGCTCGGGGTATGGCTCCGGGCCCGGTTACGGTCCGGCCCACGGCTCTGCTCCGGTCAGTGGCTCGGGGCCGGGCTACGGCTCGGGCCCCGGTTACGGCTCCGCACCGGGTCAGGGTGCCGGCGCGGGCAGTGCGCCCGGGCAGACGGGCTCACCCTCACCAGGTGGGTTCCCCGCCCCCGGTGGCTTCCCCGCCCCCGGCGGTGCGGGCGGGCACAGCGGCCAGCCGGGCACCGCGGCCGCGCCGCCGTTCGGTGCGGGCCAGCCCGGCTACGGCGGGTACCCGCCGGCGGGTCAGGGCAGCCAGCCGCAGCATTGGTGAGCGCCTCGGGCTCCGGTCCTGGCCGCATCCGCAGCTGACCTCCCCGACCTTTCACACTTTCTGACGCTGTGCGCATGTGTGCGCGCATGAACGCCGTTGGAAGGTGCGAGACGTTGCAGGGGAGGCGCGCGGTGCGTCGGCGGTCCGCTCCGCACAGCGGCTCTGCGCAAACGCAGGAGCCGGAGCGCAGGTTTCTGCGAGTGTGCCTTGAATCACGGGCGGGGACTGTTCAAGATGGGGTTCCGTACACCGGGTGCGTTCGGCGATCAGGACCGGCGCACCTCTTGGATCCGCAGAGGCGGTTCCTGCGACAGCGCGGCCGCAGCGGGGCTCAGAGGAGAGCCGCCGGGCCCGCGCGCGGGACCGGGTCTGCGCCATCGTCTGGAGCGCACATGTCCCACCAGTCCAGCGACGCACGGGAGCAGCGGACCCTGCTGCAGCGTGTCGTCGCGGCCTCCATGGCCGGCACCGTCGTCGAATGGTACGAGTTCTTCCTCTACGCCTCGGCCGCCACCCTGGTCTTCAACCACATCCTCTTCCCGCCGTCCAACAACCCCTTCGATGCGGTGATCGCGGCCTTCGGCACCTATGCGATCGGCTTCATCGCCCGCCCTGTGGGCGGCATCGTGTTCGGCCACTTCGGTGACAAGTACGGGCGGAAGAAGCTCCTGCAGCTCTCGATCGTGCTGGTGGGCGTCTCGACCTTCCTCATGGGCTGCCTGCCCACCTTCGACCAGATCGGCTATGCGGCGCCCGTCATCCTCGTGACGCTGCGCTTCATCCAGGGCTTCGCGGTGGGCGGCGAGTGGGGCGGTGCCGTCCTCCTCGTCGCGGAGCACTCGCCCAACAAGGAGCGCGGCTTCTGGGCGTCCTGGCCGCAGTCCGGTGTGCCGCTGGGCAACCTGCTCGCCACCGCGGTGCTGTTCGTCCTCACCGCCGTGCTCACGCAGGACGCGTTCCTGTCCTGGGGCTGGAGGATCGGCTTCTGGCTCTCCGCGGTCATCGTCATCATCGGCTGGTACATCCGCACGAAGGTCAGCGATGCCCCGATCTTCGAGGAGGCGCAGGCCGAGGTCGTCGAGGAGGACGCGGGCTACGGCGTCATCGAGGTCGTCAAGCGCTATCCGCGCGGCGTGTTCTGCGCGATGGGCCTGCGCCTCGTGGAGAACATCCACTACTACCTCGTGGTCACCTTTACGATCACCTACCTCTCCCTGCAGGTGGGCATCGAGAATCACGAGATCCTGGGGCTGCTGCTGGGTGCGCATGCGATCCACGCGGCGATCGTGCCGCTCATCGGCAAGCTCACGGACGTCGTGGGCCGCAAGCCGCCGTACCTGGTGGGCATCCTGCTCACGGCGACGTGGGGCTTCTTCGCCTTCCCGCTCTACGACACCGGCGAACCGTTCATGATCTTCCTCGGCATCCTCGCCGGCCTGATCTTCCACGGCTTCATGTACGCCGGACAGCCGGCGATCATGGCGGAGATGTTCCCCACCCGCATGCGGTACTCGGGTGTGTCCGTGGGCTATCAGGTGACGGCGATCGTGGCCGGCTCCTTCGCCCCCATCATCGCCACCTGGCTCCTGCGCGAGACCGGCTCGTCCGTGCCCATCGCGATCTACCTCGCGGTCGCTGCCGCGATCTCGCTCGTGGCGCTGGTCTTCACCCGGGAGACCCGCGGGGTGGACCTCATGGAGGTCGACCGGATGGACGCGGAGTCCCGCGTCGCCCGGCGCAAGGGCAAGCTCGACGACCTGCCCACCGCCTGAGTCGCCTGCGGGTGAGGCCTGCGGCAGGGTGCGCCCATGATGGTCGCGTGTCCCGCCAGCGGGTTGCGCAGCCCGGACACGGACACGGCCGCCCACACATGTGTGGGCGGCCGTGGTGATTCACGGTGGGAACCGTCAGCGGCAGTCTGCGCAGAGTCCGAAGACCTCCACCTGGTGGCGGGTGAGGGAGAAGCCGTTCTCCTCCGCGATCCGCGGCAGCCAGCTCTCGAGGGGCGGGGTGATCTCCACGGCGCGCCCGCACCGCTCGCAGATCAGATGGTGGTGGTGCGCGCCGTTCTCGCACGCGCGGAACAGCTGCCCCGTGGGGGTCGTGACGACGTGGGCCTCGCCGTCCTCCGCGAGTGTGTTGAGCTGCCGGTAGACGGTGGCGAGGCCCGCCGTGCGGCCCTGGTCCGTGAGCCGGCGATGCAGCTCCTGTGCGGAGACGAAGCCGTCTGCAGCCTCGAGGGCCTCGCCCACGGCCTTCTTCTGCGCGGTGCGTCTGCGGGCGCGCGGCGGCTCCGACATGCATCCTCCTGAGGCGGAAATGAGAAGGGTTCTCGAACTCATCATCGTATCTCAATGCGTGCATGCATGCGGGTGCAGAGCCCGCGAACGCACGCAGCCGCCCACATATACGTGGGCGGCTGCGTGCGTTCACGGCGGGTGCTCTCAGCCGCGGGCTCCGTCAGCTGCGGAGCCCGCGGCGTCAGCCGGTGGGCTTCACCGGATGGGCGAGGGCGGCTCCTGCCCGCTGAGGACCGCGAGCGCATTGTCCGCGGCGAGCACCGCCATCGCGGTCCGTGTCTCCACGGTGGCCGAACCCAGGTGCGGCACCAGTGTGACGTTCTCGAGCTCCAGCAGACCGGGGTGGACCTCGGGCTCGTGCTCGAAGACGTCGAGGCCGGCGCCGGCGATGGTGCCTGCGCGCAGTGCGGAGGCCAGTGCCGCCTCGTCGACGACCGGACCTCGGGCGGTGTTGACGAGATGCGCCGAGGGCTTCATCGACTCCAGCTGCTCCGCGCCGATGAGGTGGTGCGTGGCCGGGCCGTAGGGGCAGTGCAGCGACACGACATCGGAGACGGACAGCAGCTCGTCGAGCTCGACCCGCCGGGCGCCCAGCTCCGCGGCGACCGCCGGGTCGAGCTCGCTGCGCGACTGGTAGACGATCTCCATCCCGAAGGCCTTCGCCCGCCGTGCAGTGGCCTGTCCGATGCCGCCCATGCCCACGATGCCGAGGGTCTTGCCCTGCAGGCTGCTGCCGAGCAGGAAGAACATGCCCCACTTCCACGGCCGGCCGGAGCGGATCGTCCGCTCGCCCTCGCCCAGCCGGCGCGTGGACATGAGGATGAGGCTGAGCGCGATGTCCGCCGTGGCGTCCGTGAGCACGCCGGGAGTGTTGGTCGCGGTCACTGAACGCTGGGCGCAGGCCGCTACATCGATGTTGTCGTAGCCGACGGCCACGTTCGCCACCACTCTGAGCTGCGATCCTGCCGCGTCGAGCAGTTCGGCGTCGATCTTCTCGGTGAGCAGGGACACGACGGCGTCGGCACCGGCGACGCGGCGCAGGAGCTCCGCGCGGGGGATGGAGTCCGGCTCCTGCCAGTCGTCGACCTCGTGCTCGGCGCGGAGCGCTGCGAGTGCTGCCTCGGGAATCCGTCCCGTGACGACGACCCGGCTCACGCCGTCTCGATCCACTGCCGCAGGCTGCTGAGGCCCTCGCTGATGTCCTCGACGTCGATGCCCGAGTAGGCGAGCCGGATGTACTGGCGGTCCTCGCCGGGCTGGCGCCTGCCGAAGTGCTCGCGCGTGCAGAACGAGACGCCGGTCTCGTACAGGGCTGCCGAGGCGAAGTCGCCCACGGCTGAGTAGCCCAGGCGTTCCATCGCCTCCGTGACGTCGGGGAACAGGTAGAAGGTCGACTGCGGCACTGCGACGTCCATGCCGGGGATGCCGTTCAGCAGTTCGCAGGCGGCGTCGCGGCGCTCGCGCAGGACGTCGAGCATCTGCGCCACGGGCTCCTGGGTGCCGCGCAGCGCCTCCACGCCCGCCCACTGCACGTAGTGCGTGGTGCAGGACTCGTCATTGGTGTTGAGGGTGCTGAACACCTCCGCGACCTCGCGCGGTGCGACCGCGCAGCCCAGGCGGGAGCCGGTCATGGCGAACTTCTTGCTGAAGGTGTAGAGGATGACCGTGCGCTCCGCCATTCCGGGCAGCGCGGCGATCGAGCTCGAGACGCCCTCGTAGCGGGTCTCGAAGTAGGCCTCGTCGGAGAGGACCCAGAGGTCGTGCTCCTGGGCGAGCTGGGCGATGGCCTCGCGCTCTGCGGCCGTCGATTCGGCGGAGATGGGATTCTGCAGGTCGTTGTAGATGATGGCTGCCGTGTTCGGGGTGATGGCGGCCCGCACCTGGTCGAGGTCGATGGCGAAGCCGTCCTCCGTGGGGAGGTAGCGGTAGGGCACCGCCGTGCCGCCCAGGTACTCGATCTGCGATTCGTAGATGGGGAACCCGGGATTCGGGTAGAGGACCTCCTGCCCGGGATCCATGACCGTCTGCAGGAACTTCGTGATGACGGGCTTGCCGCCGGTCATGACGACGACGTTGTCCGGGGTGAGCTCCATGCCGCGGCGGGTGCCGATGTCCTCGGCGAGGGCCTCGCGCAGCTGCGGGATGCCGGGTCCGGGGCAGTAGCCGGTGTAGCCGTCGGCGATCGCCCTGTTCATCGCCTCGATGATGTTGGGTGCGGTCGGGATGTTGATGTCGCCGAGGTGGAAGGGGTAGACGCGGTTCCCCTTCGCCTTCCAGGCGGCCGCGGCCTGGGCCACGCTGAAGGCGGTCTCCGTGCCCAGGTTGTCGAGCCGGCGTGCGAGCTGCTGCATGATGCCCCACTTCTCATCGGGTTCTGTCTGTGCGGTGCGGGGCCCAGCCTAGTGTGAAGCTGATATATCACGCTAGCCCTCTCCTGGCCCCACTCCATCCCCTGCGTGCACTGCTCCGTGGCGCCGCCGGTGCGGGCCTCACCCCGGCAGCGCAGTCCTCACACCGGCAGCGCGGCATCCTCTGCGGCCGCGGCGGTGTCGAGCCTCCCTCCGCGGGCACGTGCAGAGCGGTTCCGGCGCCGCCTGCGCAGGCCCGCCATCGCGACGGCGAACACGGAAGTGAGGATGAGTGCGGTGGCCGGCGCCACCGTGGTCCACGGACCGCGCTCCACGTAGTCGATGCCCTCGGAGAGCAGCAGTCCCCATTCCGGCAGCGGCGGCTGTGCGCCCAGGCCCAGGAAGCCCAGGGCCGCGAGCGCCAGCGCCACACCGGGCAGCCGCAGCATCCCGTGGCGCAGCAGGGCGGGCAGTGTGGACGGGAGGATGTGGCGCACCCAGATCTCGAACGGGGAGACGCCGGCCAGCGGCAGCCATCTGATGTGCGGCATCGCCCTGGCCTCGTCGATGAGCGCGGCCGCGTGTGTGGTGAGCGGCGGCCACGTCACCCACAGCACCGCGAGCGCGGCGCCGCCCACGGACGGACCCATGAGCGCGGCGATGATGACGCCGGCGAGGATGGGCGGGGTTGCATTATTTATTTTTTATGTTACGGGGTCCACCGAGATCTACACCGCCAGCAGCAGGCCGATGACGATGGCCAGGCCGACGATCGCGAACGAGGGCGTGAGCGTGCCGATGGTGCCGTGCGCCACCCGGGCGAGCAGATCCCGCCCGCTCGCGTCCGCGCCGAAGGGCAGCTCCATGCTCGGCGCGGCGAGGCGCTCGTGCACGATGGCGTACGGATCCCGCGGCAGGCCGGTGACGAGGATGAGCAGGAGGCCGCCCAGTGCGAGCCCCGCCGTCCAGCGGGCGGCGCGGCCGTCGCCGCGGGCCTCGGGCGGAGGCGGCAGCGCCCCGGGCGGCAGGGGCCCTCCGCGCAGGAGCCTGCGCGCCACGCTCGTGAGCACGCCCACGAGCGTCGCCGCGGCGGCCATGAGCAGGACCCCTGCCTGGAGGGCCGGGAGATCCTGCGAGTTCGCCGCGCCCAGCAGATAGCGGCCGAGGCCGGGGATCGCGAAGACCTGCTCCACCGCGACAGCTCCGCCCAGCAGGCCGATGAACACGAGTCCCAGCTGGTCGATGACCGCGGCCGCTGCCCGGCGGAGCACGCCGCCCAGGATCACGGCGCCGCGCGCGCCGGCGAGCCGCCAGACATTCACCCAGCGCTCCTCCGCGACCCCGCCCACGGCGTCCGTGAGCAGACGGCCCAGCAGTCCGCCGGCCGGCACGCCCAGGGACAGCGCGGGCAGGATGACGGTGGAGAAGCCGGACCAGCCGTAGGGCGGCAGCCACTGCAGCTGCACCGCCACCACCACGAGGAGTGCGCTCGCGAGCAGGAACTCCGGCAGCGAGGTGAGCGCCACGCCGACGGGACCGGAACCGCGCTGCGGCTTGTCGCGCAGGATGCGCAGCGCCGCGGGCGTCACGAGGGCGGCGGCGATGACGAGCGCCACGACGATCGCGCACATCGTCAGCGTCGCGGAGACGCCCAGGGCGTTCCACACGCCGGGGCCGATGGGCGCACGGCTGATCCACGACTCACCCAGGTCCCCGCGGAGCAGCCCGCCCCACCAGCGCAGGGCGGTGGGCAGCGGGCCGCCCTCGAGGCCGAGCTCGGCGCGGACCGAGGCCAGCGCCTCGGGCGTGGGCTCCAGCTCGGCATAGCGGGCCCGGAGCACCGAGGCGGCGGGATCGCGCAGCGAGAGCCACGGCAGCGCACCGGCGATGAGCAGCAGGGCGACGCCGCTCACGATCCGGGAGAGGGTGCCCAGGAGGGCGCTGTTGCGCAGCACGGGTCAGTCCGCGGCGGTGAGGTGGGTCTCCGCGGTCACGAGGATGCGCTCGCGCGGGTCCCGGGCGGCCCCGGCGAGCGTGGTCTGCTCACCCTGGATGACGCGCTCGTGGAGCATGGGGATGGCCGAATCCGTCGCGAGGATGTGCGCCTCGGCGAGCATGGTGGCCCGCTGCCGCTCCTCGCCCGCGGGAGTGGCGGTCGCGGCGTTGACGGCCCGGTCCACCGGCTCCTCGCACAGCTGGGAGATGTTGAAGCCGCCGTCGCAGGTGAAGTCCGCAGCGTAGTAGGCCACCGGATCTCCGGAGTCCAGGACGGTGGCGCGGGAGAGGATGAACGCGTCGAAGGCGCCGTCGAGGGCATCGGCCTCGATGTACTGGTACTCGCGGACGTCCTGCTGGACCTCGAAGCCCACGGCCTCGAGCTGCTGTTCGAGGAGGGTGGCGACCTCCGGCAGCTCGGCCCGGTCCGTGAAGGCGCCCAGCGTGATCTCCACCCCGTCCACCTGGGCCGGGGCCTCGCGCTCGTCGAGGATCGCCTGGTAGTCCGCGTTCTCGCGCAGTCCCGCCGCCCACGGCACCGCGGGTCCCAGCAGGCCCTCGGCGACGTCTGCGCGGCCCTCGTAGACGGACTCGATGATCGCGGCCCGGTCGATGGCCTCGCGCGCCGCGGCGCGCACCGCAGGGTCCGCGAACGGCCCGGACTCCGAGTTGAGGTAGAGGGTGTTGGTGCGCGGCATCGGCACCTCGTGGATGAGCTCCGCCTCGACCGAGGCGGCCTGGCCCACCGGGATCGCCTCGGCGACATCGGCCTCGCCGGTGCGCAGGGCCGCGGCCCGGGCGGTGCCGTCGGGGACGAACTTCGCGTCGATGCCCGAGGCCTGAGCGGGCTCGCCCCAGTAGTCCTCGTAGCGCTCCAGGGTCACGCCCACGATGCCGTTGACGTCCGTGAGCTCGAAGGGGCCGGTGCCGTATCCCTGGGGGTTGATGACATCGCCGTAGGCGGCCTCGTCGAGGATCGCCAGCTGCGGGCTGGAGAGGCGGTTGGGCAGCAGCGGGTCGGGCTCGTGGGTGGTGAGGGTCACCTCGTTCTCGCCGGTGGCCTCGACCGTCAGGTCCGTGCCGTCGAGGAGGCGGGGGACGGGGGAGGCGTCGATCGCGTGCTGGAGG
>NZ_JALAHB010000166.1 GCF_022712115.1 Brevibacterium sp.
CACCTGTCCCCCGCCCACGCCGCCTCGCGCACCCGCGAGGCGGCGGGGGCGGGGGACAGGTGGCGGGAGTCCGTGGTGGCGGCGAGGGCGTCGAACTCCTCCCGGTAGGGGGAGATCCGCGCGGCGCGGTCGCTCTGGTCCGCGCCGGCGCGGATGGTGCCGGCGCGCAGACCCAGCCGGACCATGCCGTTGGCGGTGCCGTTGGAGCCCGTGAGGTCGTCGCCCACGATCAGGACATCGGACATGCGCCCCGCCTCAGCCGACCACGAGGTTGAGGACGATGAGCAGCGGGATCGAACCGGCCCAGACCACGGAGGTGATGCCGGACCAGCCCTTGATGGCGTCGAGTCCGTCCAGTCCCGTGAACTTCGTGACGACCCAGAAGTAGGAGTCGTTGAAGTAGCTGAACACCATCGAGCCGCAGACGCAGGCCATCACGGCGACGAGCGGGTCCAGGCCGGAGCCGGCCACCACGGAGGCGGAGACGGAGGCGGCGGTGATCATCGCGACGGTGCCGGAGCCCTGGGCGATGCGCACAACGGAGGCGATGATGAAGGGGACGAAGAGCACCGGCAGCGGGGTCGCAGCGACGGCCTCGGCGAGTGCCGCGCCCACGCCGGATTCGCGGAGCACGGCGCCCAGGCCGCCGCCCGCACCCGTGATGAGGAGGATGAGGCCGGCGGAGCCTGCGGCCTCGGCGAGCCAGTTGTGGACCTGCTTGCGCGGGGTCCAGCGGGGGAGCAGGACGTAGACGGCGAGGATGATGCCGATCGTGAGGGCGATGACGGGATTGCCGAAGAAGATGAGCGGCTGCGCCCAGTCGGAGGCGACATACGCGTCGTCGTCGCCGAGCACGCCCTGGCTCGCCTTGTCCACGGCGCTGGCCACCGTGTTGCCCACGATGAGCAGCAGCGGGAGGACGAGCGGGAGGGCGCCCAGCAGCGCGCTGGGCCGGTGCGGCTTGCGTCCGGGAGGGGTGGGCCCCAGGTGGTCCTCGGGGTTGTAGGTGGACACCGAGGTGAGGCTGCCGCCGTCGCTGCTGCCTCCGCGGGCTGCGAGCTCGACGTCATGGCCGGAGCCGTAGACCTCCTCCGCGACCAGCGGGTTGAGGCGCGCCTCCAGCTTGGGGCCGATCCAGCGGGCGTAGAGGACGACGAGGGGGAGGAGGCAGACGGTGAAGATGAGGCCGGTGAGGATGACGGAGCCCATGTCCGCGCCCAGGAGGCCGGTGACGGCGAGCGGGCCCGGCGTGGGCGGGACCATGTGGTGGGTGAGTGTCATGCCGCAGCCCAGGGCGAGTGCGAGGGTGACGTAGGCGCCCTTCTTCACGCGCGCGATGGAACGGGCCAGCGGATTCATGATGACGAAGCCGGAGTCGCAGAACACGGGGATCGAGACCAGCGAGCCCACGGTGCCCATCGCCCACGGCTCGCGGCCCTTGCCGAACATCCGGAGGAACGCACGGGCGAGTGCGTCGGCGCCGCCGGAGACCTCGAGGATCTTGCCGATGAAGACGCCGAGGCCGATCACGATGCCCACGCTTGCGAGCGTGGAGCCGAAGCCGTCGGTGATCCAGGTGATCGTGTCGAGGATGTCCGCGCCGGCGACGATGCCGGTGACGAGTCCTGCGATGAGGAGGGCGACGAAGGCGTCGAGGCGGGTCCGGAGGACCAGCACGACGATCGTCGCGATGCCTAGCACGAGGGCGAGTAAGAGCTGCACATCCATGGTTGGGGATGCTCCTTGCGGGATCGAGGGGCCCTGCGGTGAGCGGCGGTGACCGGCGCAGGCGGAATCAGAGCGAGTATACGCACGGATCACTCAATGTTTCCACATTTGTTGCTCACTCTGCGCAGAAATGCTGTCTGCAGACGTGCTGACTGCAGAGGTGCTGTGCGCAGAACGACTCCGTGCCGGACTAGAGGCGGAATCCTCGCGGAGACACAGGCGTTCTGGGGACGAGCCCGCAGATGCGCGGCCAGCAGGGTGCTGCACGCGGGCGGCAGGCTGTGAGGAGAGCGGAGGACGACGGTATGTGCGAGCGGACGAGGGCACGGGAAGCGGAACGGGACGAGGCGCCGGAGGCCACGGCGGCGCCGGAGGCCATCGAGGCTGAGGCGGTGCCGGAGGAATCCGACCCCGGCCTCGGCGTCCTCCGTCTCGACGACCTCTGGGACCTGGAGTCCGGTCCGGCGTGCCGCGCGGACGGCACCTGCGACTGAGGGCACGCAGGCACACTCGCCGGCGCGCGTCTCAGAAGGGCCAGATGAGCGGCACGTACAGCACGGCGACGAGGAGGTAGGCGGCCATGAGGGGCAGCCCCAGCCTCCAGTAGTCGCCGAACCGGTAGCCGCCCGCCCGCATGACGATGAGATTGCCCGCCGTGGCGACCGGAGTGAGGAAGGATGCGGCTCCGCAGATCGCCAGGCCCATCATGAAGGGCTCCGGGTTGGTCCCCGTGGAGAGTGCCACGGCGGTGGCGATCGGGATCATCACGAGCACCGTGGCGAGGTTGGACATGAACTGCCCCAGCGCCATCGAGAGCAGGCAGAGGGCGAGCAGGGCCAGGTGCGGGGAGGCCGTGCCCAGGAACGAGAGCATGATGTCCGAGACGATCGTCGCGGCGCCGGTGTCCACGAACGCCGTGGACAGGGGGACCATGCCGCCCACGAGGATGATGATGCTCCACGGGACCGAACGGTAGACGTCCGGGATCTTCACCACGCGCATGGCGAGCAGGGCGCCGGCGGCCAGCATGGTGGCGACGGCGGTGGGGACGGCCCCGGTGGCGAGCAGGAGGACCATGCCCGCGAAGACGACGAGGGTCCGCCTGGCCCCGAGGCTCAGCGGCACCGCCCGCTGGAAGGACTGCGGATCCGCGACCGCGATGACGTCCGGGGAGGCGACGTAGCGGCGCAGGGCGTCCCACGGCCCCTGGACGAGCACGGCGTCCCCGGCCTGGAGCTCCATCGCGTGCGACTCGCCCTCCGCACCGCGGACCACGGAGCTCTGCTCCTCCCCGCGGCGCACGCCGAGGATGACGAGGTCCTCCCTGCTCGTGGTCATCCCGGGTGCGACCTTCCGCCCGATCAGCGACGAGCGCGGTGCGATGAGGACCTCGGCGACGCCGCCGCTCGCGGTGAACAGATCCTTCGGCACGATGTCGACGTGGTAGTTCTCCTGCAGCGTGCGCGCGTGGCTGACGGGATCAGGCATCGCCATGGCCTCCGTCGTGCGCACGGGCAGGAGCCTGTCGCCGGCGAGCAGGACGATGACGATGGTCAGAGCCACGAGGGGGATGCCGACGAGGGCGAACTCGAAGTAGCCGAACTCCCTGCCGCCGGCGGAGGCCGCGGCCTGAGAGGCGACGATGTTCACCGGCGAGGCGGTGAGGGTGAGCAGCGAACCGCCGCTGGCGAGGAAGGCCAGGGGGATGAGCATCTTGGAGGGGACGATCCCGGCCCGGACGGTCACGACCACGACCACCGGGAGGAGGGCGCCGACGGTGCCGCTCACGCTGATGAAGGCCCCGAGGATGCCTGCCGTCACCCCGATGATGAGGGTGAGTCTGGTGCGTCCGCCTCCGGCCTTCGCGACGACGAAGTTCGCCAGCCAGGCGGTGACGCCGGAGGCGCCCAGGGCCTCGATGACGATGAAGAGCGTGGCGATGAAGACGATGGTGGGGTCGCCGAAGCCCGCGAAGGCCTCCGGCAGGGTGAGCACGCCGGTCGCCCACAGTGACAGTGCGACGCCGCTGGCGACGATGGCCAGGGGCACGCGGCCGCTGATGAACGCGATCATCGCCGCGCCGAGAATCAGGAAGGTCCAGGTCGCAGCATCCACCTGCTCAGGATAGCCGGGTGCGCAGATCAGATATATGGTCCGGGGAGCGGCCGGCCTTCCGGTTTTCCCCCGCATCCGCGAGGGAGAGCACCCCTGTGCGGTCCGGCGGCAGCGCGTACCGTCGAGGTATGAGAATCTTCTTCGACTCGATCAGAGGCATCCGCTTCCGCCGCGGCCCCGCTCGTCTCCTCGGGGGCATCGCGGGAGGGCTGGCTGAGGTGACCGGTCTCAACGTGTGGCTGGTCCGCCTGCTCGTCCTCCTCTCCTTCCTCCTGCCGTTCGTGGGGATCGGTCTCTACGCGGCCGTCTGGCTGCTGACCCCCTGGCAGGACGGGGAGCATCCCGCTCGAACGGGCGGTGGGAGGTCATCCGGAGCGCTGAGGCGGGGACAGGTGCGCGCGCAGGTACCGGCCGGTCACGCTCCGGTCGTCTGCCGCGACCTCGGCGGGAGAGCCGGTCGCGACGATCCGCCCGCCCTCGGCTCCGCCGCCCGGACCCATGTCGATGAGGTGGTCCGCGTTCGCGATCATGTCGAGGTCGTGCTCGATGACCACCACGGTGCCGCCCTGGTCGAGCAGGCGCTGGAAGACCCCGATGAGCCCCCGGACGTCCTCGGGGTGCAGGCCCACGGTCGGTTCGTCGAAGACGAACAGGGAGTGCGTCTGCGTCCTGCCGAGCTCGGCGGCGAGCTTGAGCCGCTGGGCCTCGCCGCCGGAGAGGGCGGGAGTGGCCTCGCCGAGGGTGAGGTACCCGAGTCCCACGTCCCGCAGCGCCTGCAGCCGCGAGCGGACTCTGCGCATGTCGTCCACGTGGGGGATCGCCTCCGCCACGGTGAGCGCGAGCAGGTCCGGCAGCGAGAGGTCCTCCCCGCCGGCGGCGGAGGGGCGGCGGTGCGCATCAGCCGCGGGGGAGTAGCGGCGCCCACGGCACTCGGTGCACGGGATGTCGACGTCCGGGAGGAACTGCACGTCGAGGGTGATCTCCCCGGTGCCCTCGCAGCGCGGGCAGCGCAGTGAGCCGGTGTTGTACGAGAAGTCGCCGGCGGTGAGACCTGCCGACTTCGCGGAGTCGAGACGTGCGTACGCGCGGCGCAGGTCGTCGAGGGCGCCGCTGTAGGTTGCGACGGTCGAGCGGACGTTGATGCCGATCGGGGTCGCGTCCACGACGTCGACCTTCTCGATGCCGTCGGAATCCACGGCGAGGACGTGCTGTGGGCGGGACCGTCCGTTCTCGGCGCGGAGCGCGGGCACGAGGCTCTCGAGCACGAGAGTGCTCTTGCCGGAGCCGGAGACCCCGGTGACCACGGTGAGCCGTCCGCGGGGGATCGCGACTTCGAGGGCATGCACAGTGTGGATCGGCGCGGTGCGCAGCGCGATCGTGCCGTGGGCGAACATGTGGTCACCGGCCGCAGCGGTGCGCACCCGCACCTGTGCGCGGCCGGTGAGGTGGGGGCCGATGCGGGAGGCGGGGCAGCGGTCGAGCTCCGCGACGGTGCCCGCGGCGACGACGGTGCCGCCCTCGCTGCCGGAGCCGGGGCCGATCTCGATGAGGTGCTCGGCCTCGCGGAGCACGAGCGGGTCGTGGTCGACCATGACGACGGAGTTGCCCTCCTCGAGGAGATCCGTGAGAACGCCCTGGAGGCCCCGGATGTTGGAGGGGTGCAGGCCGATCGAGGGCTCGTCGAGGACGTAGAGCACGCCGGTGGTCTCGTTGCGGACGGCACGGGCGAGCTGCACGCGCTGCCGCTCACCCGTGGAGAGGGACGAGCCGGCGCGGTCGAGCGCGAGGTAGCCGAGCCCCAGGTCGAGCAGCCGGCGGGCCATCCCGAGGAGCGTGTCGACGAGGCTCCGGGCCAGGGGGTGCATCGCCTCCGGCAGGGTCTCCGGCACGGTCGCGGCCCACGCGACGAGCTCGTCGAGGGTGTGCGCGGTGACGTCCGCGAGCCCCAGCTCGCCGATCCGCGGGGCGGCGGCGGTGGCCGAGAGCCGGGTGCCGCCGCACGCGGGGCACACGCGTTCGAGGAGGAAGCGGCTCACGCGGGCGAGCCGCTTCTCGTCGTCGGCGCGTCTGAGCTCCTCGGTGACGGTGAGGCGGGCGTTGCGGAAGGTGAAGTCGAGCTCGTGCACGCCCTTCTTCGAGGTCACCGTGATGTGCTTCTTCTCCTCGGGGCCGTTCAGCACGATCTCGCGCTCCCACTCGTCGAGGTCGCGCCAGGGCACGTCGGTGCGCACTCCGAACTCGCGTGCGATCTGGGGCTGGACGTTGAAGCCGAACATCTGCCACGGGAGGACGGCGCCGTCCTCGAGGGTCATGCCCTCGTCGCGGATGAGCGCGGCGTCGTCGACCTCGCGCACCGTGCCCGTGCCCTCGCAGCGCGGGCAGGCCCCGGCGGAGTTGAACGCGAGGGCCTCTGCTCCCGGAGCCTCGAAGCTCACCCCGCAGACGGGGCAGACGATCGGCTCCTCAGCGGCGACGGCGAGGGTCGGGGACTGCCGGTGCCCGTGGGGGCACACGTGCGAGGCGAGCCGGGAGAACATCAGCCGCACCACGTTGAGCAGCTCGGTGGAGGTGCCGAAGGTGGAGCGCACCCCGGGCACGCCGGGCCGCTGCCGCAGCGCCAGCGCCGCGGGCACGTGACGGACCCGGTCGACGTCGGCGCGCGTCGCCTGCCCCATGCGGCGCCGCGTGTAGGTCGACAGCGCCTCGATGTAGCGGCGCGAGCCCTCGGCGTAGAGCACCCCCATCGCGAGGGAGGACTTGCCCGATCCGGAGACGCCGGCGATCGCGACGAGGGTGTTCAGCGGCACGTCGACGTCGATGTCCCGCAGATTGTGCACGCGGGCGCCCCGCACCTCGATGGTCTGCGCGGCGGAGCCCGCACGGCGTGTCCTCACGGTGCCTCCTTCCGTGCCCGGAGTCCGGCAGCCTCTCCGGATGCGGAAGAGGCCGTCCCCACTGTGTGGAAACGGCCTCTGTACTGCTGTCCTGTGGAGCTAAGGGGAATCGAACCCCTGACCTCTTCATTGCGAACGAAGCGCTCTACCAACTGAGCTATAGCCCCTCCGCCGTTGTGCGGCGACCTGAGTACTCTACGACCGTCCGGGCCTCCGTGCCAAATCCGCCGGGGTGTGAGCTGCGCCATGACGGGTGATGCCGCCCCGACCGCCATTTCCGCTGTCGTAGAGTGAGCGGGAAGGTGCTCCTGGGCACGCCGCGCAATCCGCTCCTCCGCTGTGAAGGGACTCCCGCATGAAGCTTCCGCACGACGACATCGACCCCGACGGCCTCCTCGAATACTCGGTGGTCTTCACCGACCGCTCGCTCAACCACATGTCACGGCGCTTCACCGGTGTCATGCAGGAGGTCCTCGACATCCTCTGCACCACCTACGGGGCAGACCATGCGGCTGTCGTCCCGGGCGGCGGCAGCTACGCGATGGAGTCGGTCGCGCGCTCGCTGGCGACGGGCCGGCGCTGCCTCGTGGTGCGCAACGGGCTCTTCTCCTACCGCTGGTCGCAGATCCTCGAGGCGGGAGCGATCGCGGACGAGGTGGCGGTCTGCGCGGCCCGGCCTGTGGCGGACGAGCACCGGGCCGCCTGGCGTCCGGCTCCCATCGAGGAGGTGACCGCGCGGATCGCCGAGCAGCGTCCCGAGGTGGTCTTCGCGCCGCACGTCGAGACCGCTGCCGGTCTCCTCCTGCCGGACGACTACGTCCGCGCGCTGGCGGAGGCCGTCCACGCCGTCGGCGGGCTGCTGGTGCTCGACTGCGTCGCCTCGGGTGCGGTGTGGGTCGATATGCGCGACCTCGGGGTCGATGTGCTCATCAGTGCTCCCCAGAAGGGCTGGTCGGGGTCCCCGGCGGCCGGCTACGTGATGCTCGGCGACGAGGCCCGCGAGGCGGTGCTCGCTCGCCCCTCCTCGAGCTTCTCCCTGGATCTCGCGAAGTGGCTCTCCACCGCGGAGGAGTACCTGCAGGGCCGCACGCCGTACCACGCGACGATGCCCACGGACACGCTGGCGCACAACGCCTCCCTCATGCGCGAGACCCGCGACCGCGGCCTCGAGAGTCTGCGTGCCGCCCAGTTCGATCTGGGCGCGCGGGTGAGGGAGCTGCTGGCGGAGCGCGGCCTCCCCTCGGTCGCGGCCGCTGACTTCGCCGCTCCCAGCGTCGTGGTCGTCCACACGGACGATCCGCAGCTGCGCACCGGGGCCCGCTTCAAGGAGGCCGGCGTCCAGATCGCGGCCGGTGTGCCCCTGCACTGCGGAGAGCCGGAGGACTTCTCGACGTTCCGGCTGGGCCTCTTCGGCCTCGACAAGCTCGGCGACGTGGACGGCACCGTCTCCCGCCTCCGTACGGCGCTGGACTCCCTGGGAATCTGAGCCTCCCGCCCTCTGAGAAGATGTCCGGCGAGCATCACCCCTGCTGACAGGGGTGATGCGCACACGCCCCCTCGGAGAATCGGAGACCAGATGACAGCGAGCGCTCTGCGCATCGGCACGGACGGCGCCGCACGGAAGAACCCGGGGCCCGCCGGCTGGGCCTGGGTGGACGAGACCGGCCGCTATGCCGCCGGCTCCTGGGTGCGGCAGACCAACAACGTCGCGGAGCTCACCGGCATCAAGATGGCGCTGGCCGACCACCCGGGCGTCCCGCTCGTCATCGAGTCTGACAGCCAGTACGCCATCAACTGCCTCACCAAGTGGGCGCGCGGCTGGAGGAGGAATCCGGCGAAGGCGGAGGGGAAGAAGAACCTCGACCTCATCTACTCCATCCTCGACCTCATGGATGCCCGCAGCCATCCCGTCGACTTCGTCTGGGTGCGGGGCCACGACGAGACCAATGCGCACCCGCTCAACACCGCAGCGGACCTCCTCTCCGCACAGTTCGCGGACATGCGCGCGGATCAGGAGCGGGTCACCGGGACGCACGCGATCGACTGGGAGCGCAGGCCGGGAAGCATCGCCGCCGAGGCCGGCTCCGGGTCCACCGCCGGTTCCGCTGTGAAGGGCACAGCTGCGAAGGGCGGCCGCAAGCGCAGAGGCCCCTGGGCGACCCAGACGGAGCTCGGTGCGGAGCTGGGCCTGTCCTCGATCGCGGTGGGCAGGCGACTGGAGTCGATCGGCCTGCGCGCGGACAAGCAGGCCACCCAGGCGGCGCTGGACGACGGCCTCGCCAAGGCGCGGAAGATGAAGACCGGCGCCACCTTCTACGTCTGGCACTCCGGCAAGGTCCTGCCGCTGCTGCGGAAGCAGGGCTGAGGGCCGCTCACCCCTCCCGGAGCGCGGCGATCTCCTCGCGCACGAGGCCCAGGGCCTCTTCAGCCTGCACGGCCCGCAGGAGCACCTGCTGCGCCAGACCTGCGCTCAGGCCCATGAGCCGCGGCGCGGCGGACTCGTCGGCGCCGGCGCGGCGCAGGAGAGCTGAAGCCTCCTCCAGGCCCCGGTGCGTCGCCTCTCGCGCGATCTCTCCGATCGCCGGATCGACCACGCCCCGGGCCATGTACGCATACCAGACGGCGGCACCGAGGCGGAGCTCCTCCGAGCGCGGGATGGGCTGCATGAGCAGCTGGGCGAGGGCCTCCCAGGGGGACTGCGAGCGGGACGTCCTCTCCGCGTGCACGGCTGCGGAGGCGTCGATCAGCTCGCGGCAGCCGGCGCGCACCAGTGCGTCCTTCGACGCGAAGTAGTGCTGGACGCGGCCCACGGAGAATCCCGCAGACCGGGCCACGGCCTGGAATGTCACACCCTCGATGCCGCGCTCGCTGATGACCTCCCAGAGCGCATGGACGATCTCAGTGCGGCGCTGGTCGTGGTCGACGATCTTGGGCATGCGCACAGCCTATCGCCGTTTACAGTATGTGCGTACTGTGAAACTATGCGGTATGAGCATATTGCGAAGAACCCGATGGCTGAAGGTCGTCGCCGCGGTGCTGGTCCTCGGGCTCGCCGCCGTGGGGATCGTGAGCACGTACCGCTGGTTCGCGGGTCCGCCGGGAGTGGGGCACTTCCGCACGGTGGAGGGGCGGGAGGCGTACGAGAGGAGCTATGCCGAGGCGATGAGCACCCTGCCGGAGCCCGTCGCGCAGCACGATGTGCCCACGTCCTACGGCACGGTGCGCGTCTACGAATGGGCGCCGGCGCAGGAGGAGGGCGCGCAGGACGAGAGCGCGCAGGCCCCGCCGGTGGTGCTCATCCCGGGGCGGGCCTCGGGCGTGCCCATGTGGCAGTCCAACCTGGAGGGCTTCGCGGCCTCCCACCGGGTGCTGGCGTTCGACTCGCTCGGTGACGCGGGCATGTCCGTCCAGGCCGCGCCCATCCGCGACTTCGCGGAGCAGGGGGACTGGATCGACCAGGTGCTTTCTACCCTCGCCCCGGAGGGCGCGCATCTCGTGGGCCACTCCTTCGGCGGCGCGACCGCGGCCGCATACGCCGTCGACCATCCGGAGCGGGTCCGCTCCCTCACCCTCCTGGAGCCCGTCCTCACCCTTGCGCATCCCCCGGCGGAGATGCTCTGGTGGGCGACGGTCGTCTCTCTGCCGGGCCTTCCGCAGGGACTGCGCGAGCGCGCACTCACGCGGGTGGGCGGCGGCGAGTACGACGGTGCGGATCCGCTGGCCGCGATGATCGACGCGGGCACGAAGCACTTCTCCGCGGCGCTGCCCACGCCCTCGCCGCTGACCGCGGAGCAGGCCGACCGGCTGGACATGCCCGTGAGCATCGCCCTTGCGGACTCAGGCTCCCTCGCCGGCGGTGCGGACGTCGAGGACCGTGCGCGGGAGCTCGTCCCGGAGGCCGAGGTGCGCACCTGGACGGGCACCTCGCATTCCCTGCCGATGGAGGTCGCGGGCGAGCTGGACGGCGTCCTCGCGGAGTTCTGGCAGGAGAGCGAGGGCTGACCCTCCGCACCGCGACCGCACGACTGTCGCACTCCGATCCTCGCAGGGTCTTCTCCTGCTCCGCTGTGCCTGATTGACTGGGGGCATGCGAACGGCAGCACTCTCCCCGGCTCAGCGCACGGACGCACTGCAGGCGATGACCTCTTCGCGGCTCGACGTCCTCGTGATCGGCGGCGGGGTGGTGGGCGCCGGAGCCGCGCTGGACGCCGCCACCCGCGGGCTGCGCACGGGCCTCGTCGAGGCCCGCGACTTCGCCTCCGGCACCTCGAGCCGGTCGAGCAAGCTCATCCACGGCGGCCTGCGGTACCTGGAGATGCTGGACTTCCGGCTGGTGGCGGAGGCGCTCGCGGAGCGCAGCCTGCTGCTGGACCGCCTCGCGCCGCACCTGGTCCGGCCGGTGCCGTTCCTCTATCCGCTCACCCGCCGGGTCTGGGAGCGGGGGTACGTGTCCGCGGGGGTGACGCTGTACGACTCGCTCGCCGCACTCTCCGGCCGTGCCCGAGGCGTCCCCAGGCACCGGCAGCTCACTCGCGCAGGTGCGCGCCGGGTCATGCCGAGCCTGCGCCGGGACGCCCTGGTGGGCGCCGTTCAGTACTTCGACGCGCAGGTCGACGATGCGCGCCACACCATGATGCTCGCCCGCACGGCGGCCTCCTACGGCGCCCACATCGCCACGCGCGCACGGGTCACCGGCCTCCTGCGCGACGGCGGCCGGGTGGTGGGAGCTGTGGTGCGTGACCTGGAGAGCGGACGGACCCTCGAGGTGCGCGCCCACCAGGTCATCAACGCCACCGGGGTGTGGACGGACGAGACGCAGGCGATGGCCGGGGAGCGCGGCCAGTTCCACGTGCGCGCGTCGAAGGGCATCCACCTCGTGGTCCCCCGTGACCGCATCCGCGGACGCTCCGGGCTCATCCTGCGCACGGAGAAGTCCGTGCTCTTCGTCATCCCCTGGGGACGGCACTGGATCATCGGCACGACGGACACGCCCTGGGACCTCAGCAAGGACCATCCCGCCGCGAGCGCCCAGGACATCGACTACCTGCTGAGGCACGTCAACAGGGTGCTCGCGGACCCGCTCACGCGGGAGGACGTGGAGGGGGTGTACGCCGGGCTGCGACCGCTGCTGGCGGGGGAGTCGGACGCGACGAGCACGCTGTCCCGCGAGCACGCCGTCTCCACCGCCACCACGGGGCTCGTGGTGGTGGCCGGCGGCAAGTACACGACCTACAGGGTGATGGCGGCCGATGCCGTGGACGCCGCCGCGGACGGCCTGCGCGCGCAGCTGGGCCGTGCCGTGCCCGCCTGCTGCACGGAGGACGTGCCGCTCGCCGGTGCGGACGGATACGCCGCTTGCCGGAACCAGCGGACGTCGCTGGCGCGGCGACACGGCCTCGGCACGGACAGGGTCGATCACCTGCTGGGGCGGTACGGCTCGCTCGCGCTCGAGGTGCTCGCACTCATCGCCGAGCGGCCGGAGCTGGGCGAGCCGCTCCCGGGTGCGGAGGACTATCTGCGCGCGGAGGTGGTCTACGGGACCACGCACGAGGGGGCGCGCCACCTCGAGGACGTCCTCGCGCGGCGCACCCGCGTCTCGTTCGAGACCTTCGACCGGGGCGTGGAGGCCGCCGGGGAGGCGGCGGAGCTCATGGCGCCGGTGCTGGGCTGGAGCCGGCAGCAGTGTGCGGCGGAGGTGGAGCACTACCTCCTCCGCGTCGCCGCGGAGCGGGAGAGCCAGACGATGCCCGACGACGAGACCGCGGACGCCGCGCGGCTGGGCGCTCCGGACGTCGTTCCTCTCCGGGAGGAGGGCTGAAGCCCCGGGCGCGGCTCAGTGCGTGCTGCCGAGCTCCACGGCCAGCACGCCGAGGCCGATGAGCACGATCCCGCCCGCCATGAGCCAGGTGAGGGGCTCCCGGAAGAGGAGGCGGCTGAGGACGGCGGTGAGCGCCACCCCCGCGGCCGCCCAGATCCCGTACGCCACGCCCAGCGGCATGCCGTGGGACAGCGCCAGCGAAAGCAGGCTGAACGCCGCGACGTAGCCCACAGCCACCGGTGTGAACCAGATGCGCCCGCCGGAGGCGGCCATGCGCAGGGTGAGGGTGCCGCCCACCTCGCAGACCACCGCGGCGAGGAGGAAGAGCCACGCGGTCATGCCGGGTCTCCTTCCCGCCGCCGCGCGGCGCCGGAGCCCAGCTCCACGCAGACCACCCCGGCGACGATGAGACAGATGCCCACGCCCATGAGCAGGCTGAGGGGTTCGCCGAAGAGCGCGTGGGAGAGGAGCGCGGTGAGGGCGACGCCGGAGGCGCCCCAGATCCCGTAGGCCACGCCCAGCGGCATCCCGGCCCTGAGGACGGCCCCCAGGCAGACGAAGGCGGCGGTGTAGCCGGCGACCACGACGACGTAGAGGAGGGGCTCCTCCAGTGCCCCCTTGAGGGAGAGCGAGGCCGCGACCTCCACGAGGATCGCGGTGAGGAGAAACAGCCAGGCCCTCAGCTGCCGGGGTGCGTGCACGTGCGCCGTGGGGGTTCCCGGAGTGCTGTGCCCGGTCATCGCGGCCTCCTCTCCTGCGGCGGTGCGAGCCGGCGGTGCGCCGGACTCAGCCAGGCAATCTACCAGACAGAACCGTCCGGACGGTACAGGGGTACTGTGCCGTCCGGACGGTCCCGGCGGATGAGGGCGCGGATCAGCTCACAGCGCGAGACGCCTGCGGACGGCCGCGGAGAACAGGTCCACGACGATCACGAGGACGAGGACGACGATGATCTGCGTGAGCATCGCGTCGAACTGGAAGGACTTGATCGACTGGTTGATGAGGAGTCCGATCCCGCCGGCTCCCACGAGGCCCAGTACCAGGGAGGAGCGCACGTTCACATCGAAGCGGTAGAGCAGCAGTCCCAGCAGTGAGGCGCTCACCTGGGGGAAGGTGGCGTTCGCGACGATCTGGGCGCGGCTGCCGCCGGCCGTGCGCAGAGCCTCCGAGGGGCCCGGGTCGATCTCCTCGATGGACTCGGACCAGAGCTTGCCCATGACCCCGGTGTTGTGGCAGATGAGGGCGAGCACGCCGGCGAACGGCCCCAGGCCCACCGCGGTGACGAAGATGAGCGCGAAGACGATGTCCGGGACCGCGCGGAAGAACGACATGATCGCGCGGCTCACCTGGTACACCACGGCATTGGGGGCGGTGGTCCGGGAGCCCCAGACGGCCAGCAGCGCGCTGGTGGGGATGGAGAAGGTCGTGCCCAGCAGTCCGATCCACAGGGTGATGCCGGTGGCCTCGAGGGCGGGGCGGACGGTCTCGGACCAGCTGAGGTCCGGCGGGAACGCCTCGGAGAGGAAGCGGGCCATGCCCTCCCTGCCCTCGAAGAGCGCGGCGAGTGAGAACTCGGTCTCCCGCACGGCCACCACGTGCGCCACCACGAGCGCCACGACCACCACCGTGACGGCGGTGGTGCGGCCGCGGCCGCCGGAGGCGGGCGGGACGGGGCGCCGGGTGCGCGTCTGCTCCGCCGTGCGGCTCATGCTGCCGCTCCTTCCAGGAGGGCCTCGCCGTAGAGACCGGCGATCCGCTCCTCCGTGACGGTCTGCGGGGTCCCGCTGAGCGCGATGCGGCCGTCCTGCAGGCCGATGATGCGGTGGGCGTACTGCCGTGCCAGCCCGGGGGAGTGGAGGACCGCCGCGACGGCGAGGCCGTCGGTCTCCGCCAGGTCCCGCAGCAGCTCCATGACGGTGGCCGCGGCGTGCGGATCGAGGGCGGAGGTGGGCTCGTCCGCGAGGAGCACTCCCGCGCCCTGGCAGAGCGCGCGGGCGATCGCGCCGCGCTGCTGCTGCCCGCCGGAGAGCCTGCCGGCCGGCTCATGCGCCCGCTCCGCCAGTCCCACGCGGTCCAGGGCGGCCATCGCCTCCTCCCTGACCGTCTGCGGGAAAGTGAGGGGGAGGAACGACTGCAGGGTCGTCATCCGTGCGAGCGCGCCGGTGCAGACATTGGCGAGCACGCTCCTGCGCGGCACGAGGTGGAAGCGCTGGAAGACCATGGCGGTGCGGGCGTCCTGCCGGGGCCGCCGGTCACGGTGGCCGCGGTGGCCGGCGGGCCTGCCCTCGACCTCGATGGTCCCGGACTCGTGGCCGACCAGCCCGGCCACGGCGCGCAGGGTCGTGGACTTGCCGGAGCCGTTGGCGCCCAGGAAGGCCACGAGCTCGCCCGCGCGCACCTCGAAGCTCACGGAGTCCAGGACGGTCCGGCCGGCGAAGGCCAGGTGCAGGTCGGAGACCGCCAGCGCCGGCTGGGCGTGCAGGCGTGCGGCGGGGCGGGAGCTGCTGTGCGGAGTGGTCATCACACGTCCTCCTCGGTGAGGTTCATCGTCTCGGCAAGGTCGAACAGGGGCTGGTAGGTTTCATCGGTGACCTCGAGCATCTGCCCGGCGGGGGAGAAGTCGAGGAAGCCCCCGATCTCCTCCAGCACGGCGGGGTCCAGGTCGAGGAGCGCGTCCTGCACCGCGGTCTTGAACGCGGGATCCGCGTCGCCGCGGACCGTGATCGGGTCGTTGGGGATGTCCTCGGACTCCCAGATCTGCCGGAAGCCGCTGGGATCGAAGGTGCCGGCCTCCTGTGCGCTGGTGAGGGTCTGGGTGTTGATCTGTGCGGCGTCGACCGTGCCGTTGGTGAGCGCGAGCAGGGCCTCCGGATGGCCGCCGGCGTAGTTGATGTTCAGCTGGTCCTCCGCGATCCCGGACTCGGCGAGCGCGGACCGGGGCAGCACGTCGCCGGAGGTCGAGCCGACGCTGCCGAGCGCCAGGTCGTGACCGGGGAGGTCTTCGATGCCGCGCACCTCCGAGTCCTTCGGGACCCAGATGCCGCCGCGGTAGGTGCTCAGCTCGCCGTCGGCGGTGCCGAAGGAGGCCAGCGCCTCCGCATCCGCGCGCTGGGAGGCGAAGACGTAGCCCAGCGGGCCGAACTGGCCCAGGGCGCGCGTGCCGGCCGGCATGGCGAGGCCCGCGGCGGAGTAGTCCGCGAGGCCGGAGACCGCGACCTCGCAGTCGAGCGACTCGCCCAAGGCCTCGGCGAGCTTCTGGTAGGCGGGCTCGAGCTTGGTGGGATCCTCGAACGGCTCGATGCCGAACTCGATCTTCCCGTCCGGGCAGGTGGCGGACTCCGCGCTCGCCTGTGAGGAGC
>NZ_JALAHB010000167.1 GCF_022712115.1 Brevibacterium sp.
CGCGAGCTGTGCTTGGCCGGCCGCCTGGTGCTGTGCGACGGTTCGACGGTGCTGGCGCGCAACGGGCCCATCGCCCGCATCCCGCAGCTGGCGATATATCTGGTCGGCAAGGGCAATGAGGGGCTCACGCTGGACCGGCAGCGTCACACTCAGCCGGTGATCGGTCTGGCGGACATGGTGGGGCCGGCCGAGGCCGCGGGAGGCACTGCGACCACTGAGGGTGCTGAGGACGGTTGGGGCACGGACGGCGCGGAGCCGGCCTCCCTCGTCCTGCGGCTGCTCGCGGAGTCCGCAGAGGTCGCGGTCTCCGAGGTCGCCGCAGTGGAGGCCGTGACCTTCCCGGTGCAGGCGCCCGCGCTGTTCGGCGCGCACAGCGAGTTCCTCGCCTCACCGCGCCTGGACAACCTCTCCTCCGTGTGGGCGGGCACCAGCGCGCTCGAGGCCGCGTCCCCGCAGACGCTGGACTCCATCGCCGTGCTGGCCGCCTTCGACCACGAGGAGGTGGGCTCGGAGACCCGGTCCGGCGCCTCGGGCCCGTTCCTCGCAGACGTCCTCGAGCGGATCTCCCTGGCGCTGGGGGCCTCGCGTGAGGAGCACCTGCGTGCGCTGGCGGGGTCCGTCTGCCTGTCCTCGGACGCGGGCCATGCCGTGCATCCCAACTATCCGGGCCATCACGACCCTGTGGTCCGGCCGCGGCTGGGCGGCGGACCGCTGCTGAAGATCAACGCGCAGCAGCGCTACGCGACCGATGCGGTGGGCACGGCGGTGTGGGCACGCGCGTGCGAGGCCGCCGGGGTGGAGTACCAGGAGTTCGTCTCGAACAACACGGTGCCGTGCGGCTCCACCATCGGTCCGCTCACTGCGACGCGGCTGGGCATGACGACGGTGGACGTGGGACTGGCGCTGTGGTCGATGCATTCGGCACGGGAGATGTGCGCGATCGCGGACCTCACTGCGCTGAGGGACGCGGTGGAGGCCTTCTTCCACGGCTGACGCGGCGGGGCTGCGGTGCGCGGCCGAGGTGCGGACAGGTCGCGGCGGACTGCGGACTGCGGCGCCCGGCGATGAATGCGCCCTGCCTCCGAGGTGCGGCGCAGTCTCAGAGGTCTGAGGGAGAGGTTCCCGGCGTCCGGCCGGGCTCGCCGGCAGCGCCCGACTGCTCAGCGGCCTGCTCCTCGGCGAGCTTCTGCTTCTGTGCCTCGACCTGCTTGTGGACGTCCTCCATGTCGAGGCCGCGCACGCCGGTGATGAGCTCCTCCAGCTGCGGCGCGGCGAGCGCCCCCGCCTGCTGGAACACGCCCACGCCCTCGCGGAAGACCATGAGGGTGGGGATGGAGGAGATGCCGAAGGCGCCCGCGAGCTGCTGCTGGTCCTCCGTGTCGATCTTGCCGAACACGATGTCCTCGTGGGTGTCCGAGGCCTGTTCGAAGACGGGCGCGAAGTTGCGGCAGGGACCGCACCACTCCGCCCAGAAGTCCAGGATGACGATGTCGTTGTCCTGGATCGTCGACTGCAGGTTGTCAGTGGTGATGGTCGTAGTAGCCATACGGTCACGCTACGCGAGACACCGGGGTGCACGCACACCGCGCCGCACACCGGCGGCTGCGGCCGGGCACTGCTCAGCGCCTCCCCGGTTCCTCCGTCAGGTGCGGCTCCGCGAGGAGCAGCTCCGCCTCCGCCAGCATCCAGCCCACCGAACGGGCGGCCTGCTGGATCGCCGGGAGCGCGGAGAAGATCAGCAGACGGCGGAGGGAGGAGAGCTCTGCGGGGCTGGAGGCATCCCGCAGCCACTGCGAGGCGAGCCGCAGCGCCTCGACGAGGGCGGAGCGCCCCGAGGGCTGAGAGCTGTCCAGTGGGTCCGAGCCGCGGGCCGGCACGATCCCATCGCTCTCGCAGTCGAGCAGCACGGTGCGGACGCGGCCGTCCTCGGAACGCGCCGTCCGCACGAACGACAGCGCCTGCCGCAGCAGCCCCGGGATCGCAGCGGCAGCCCGGGCGCGGTCGCTCTCCCCGGCCGTTCGGGGCTCCGTGTCCTCACGCGCTTCGCCTCGGCCGGCCACCGTGAGGCACGCGGTGAGCATCCCCGCGACGTCCGCGAGCGTCGCCGCCCCTGGCCCGCGCGTCCCGTGAGTGCTGCTGCGGAGCAGCCGTGAGGGCGCGGAAGTCCCGCCGGCCGGGCGTGCGCCTCCGGCAGGACGCGCCTCCGCCGCGGACGCGGACCCGGGTCCCTCGACCGGCTCCCTGTCCGCTACCGGCCCTGCTTCCTCCCTCGCAGCCGATTCCGCGCGTGACGTCCCGCCGGCGGTCGGTTCCGAGGCCGCCGGTGCGCTGTTCACGGACAGCACCGCCGCGCACGCGCGCGCCGCAGCCTCCGTCCACGCGGGTTCGGCGAACTCCTCCCCGGCCTCGGCGAGCGCGGTGATCGCGAGTGCGTTCCACTCGCTCACCGTCTTCTCGTCGCGGGCGGGCCGGCGGCGTCCGGCACGACGGCGGGAGAGCTCGGCGCGCACCGCCTCGGCCGCGGGCGTCTCCCAGGGCGCAGGGCCTCCGTCCGCACCGACGCCGCTCCGTGCCCACTCACGGATCGCGGGCATCCCCACCGGGTGTGCACGCGCAGGGTCCGCGGCTTCCACGGACTCCAGCAGGGCGAACGGCGAACGGTGCGCGTCGCCCGTACCGCCCGGTTCCGCATCCGGCAGGTCCGCCTCCAGGTAGTACGCGCCCTCCGAATGCTCACCGCGGTCGTCGGGGGAGTCCGCGTCCAGGGCGGCGGCGAAGGCGCCGCTGGGCAACCGGAGTCCGGAGAGGAGGAACGCGGCGGTGTCACGCACCTCCCGAGCCGCGAGGCGCGTGTGCCGCGAATCCACGGACGGAGCCGCGCGGGGGCCCGCGTCCTCCTCCGTCTCCCGGTCCAGCGCAGCTTCCCGGCCGAACTCCGCGTCCCGGTCCAGCGCTGTCTCCCGGTCCAGCGCCGCCTCCGCGCGGTGCCAGGCGGTCGCCGCCCGCAGGTAGAGGGCGTTGTCGTAGAGCATCTTCTCGAAATGGGGGACGTGCCAGCGCGCATCCACGCTGTACCGTGCGATTCCGCCCTCGACGTGATCGCGCATGCCGCCCGAGGCCATCCCGACGAACGCCCGCCGCACCGCGTCCAGCAGTGCGCCGTCGCCACCGCCGTCCGCCTGCACGCCGCGCTCCGCGGTGCCCGGTCCGGCTGAGCCGCCGATGCCGCGGGCACGTGCCGCACCGCCGCTGCTCTCCGAGCCGCCGCTGCCCTCCGCACCGCCGCTGCTCTCCGAGCCGTCCGCCCCTGCCTCTGCGCTCACCCCGAGCACGCGCCCACGGTGGCGGAGCAGGTGGAGGAGACTCATGGACGGCGGGAACTTGGGTGCGGTGCCGAAGCCGCCGTGCGCGCGGTCCTCCGCGGCGAGCAGGGATTCGACCGCGGCGGTGAGGGAGTCGGGGTCCGGGAGGGGAGCCTCGGGAACGGCCGCCTCTCCGCCGTTCGCACCCACCGTGCGCTCGGGCAGCCCCACGTCGAGGGGCTGCATCCGCCCCAGCCGCTCCTGCAGCGACGCCGCGATCTCCTCCGCACGGTCGCGCTGCTCGTTCCAGGTGCGGGAGACGGCGGCGAGCACCTGTGAGAAGCTCGGCATGCCCTGGCGCGGTGCGGCGGGGAAGTAGGTGCCGGCGAAGAACGGCCGGCCCTGCGGCGTGGCGAAGGCCGTGAGCGGCCATCCGCCCTGCCCGCGCATTGCCAGCAGCGCGTCCATGAAGGCGGAGTCGACCCCCGGCAGCTCCTCCCTGTCCACCTTCACCGCCACCGCGGTCTCCCGCAGCCGCTGCGCGACGACGGGGTCCGCGAAGGACTCCGCCGCCATGACGTGGCACCAGTGGCACGTGGAGTAGCCGATGCTCACCATCACCGGCAGATCGCGTGCCGCCGCCTCCGCGAACGCCTCCGGACCCCACTGACGCCAGTCCACGGGATTGTCCGCATGCTGGAGCAGATAGGGACTGGTGGCGCCCCCGAGGCGGTTGTCGCCGGTCCTGTCGTCAGTGCTGCGGCTGTCGCCGTGGGAGCTGTGGGAGACCATGCTCCCACCGTCTCACCCCGAGCCCTCACGCACCAGGGGTCCCGTGCCCTGCGCCGGCGCAGGGCACCTCGGCCGCGCCCTCACGCACAGCACCCGGCCCTGCCCCGAGGCACGCGTCCGGCGGCCGGAACTCAGCTGCGGTGATGGCCGAAGACGAGGCTCGTCTGCGTATGGGCGATCGTCGGATCGGACAGATGCCGTTCGATGAAGCGGTGCAGCCCCGTCGGATGGTCGGTGGCGACATGGACGAGCAGGTCGCGGTCCCCGGAGATCTGATAGACCTCGAGGGTCTCCGGGACGCCGAGCAGACGCTCGATGACGGCTGCCAGCTGCGAGCGGCCCACCGGCGTCATCCGCACGGAGATCATCCCGAAGACGTGGAGGCCGAGCATCTCGTAGTCGATCTCCGCGCGGAACCCCCGCAGCACGCCCCGCTTCCGCAGGGCGTGCACACGTCCGGAGCAGGTCGACGGCGCCAGTCCCACCCGCGAGGCGAGCTCCTTGTTCGAGATGCGTGCGTCCGCGCTGAGCTCCCGGAGGAGGGCGAGATCCACCTCGGCAAGTCGGACATCCGCCGATTCGGGCCGGTGATTGTCGATCAAGCTCGAATTCATGACAGAGATTCCTCCCTGATTTCCCCACTTCTTCGGACCCATCCCAACATATCCGAATCATCTGCCACGATGTGGCAGACCCGACCGTTCGCCGGACGCCTCAGGGAAGAGGCCTGCAGAACCGGCGACCGGGGACGACGACTCCGGAGGCCCCCGTGGCAGTCAGCCTCAACCAGGACCAGCTCAAACGCACGATCGGCCTGCCCGGCGCCCTGGGCGTGACGATCAACCAGGTGATCGGCGGCGGCATCGTCTCCCTCACCAGAGTGGCCATCGGCATCACCGGCGGAGGCACGCCGTGGGCCTACATCATCGCGGTGATCACGATCATCCTCGTCTCGATCCCCTACGCCTCGATGGCCTCGGCCCTGCCGACGGTGGGCGGGACCTACACCTGGCCCGCGCGGGTCGTCCACCCGCGCCTCGGCTTCCTCAACATGTGGCTGGCGCTCATGCAGCAGTGCGCGCTCAGCCTCTACGGGCTCTCCGCCGGGATCTATCTGAACTCCCTCGCGGACTTCTTCGACCCGGTCGTCGTCGCAGTGGTCATCGTCAGCGTCTTCTACGTCGCGAACCTCATGGGAGCGGCTTTCTCCTCACGCGTGGGCGTCTGGCTCATGGTCCTCATGCTGCTGGGCTTCTCCGTCTTCATCATCGCCGGATTCGGCCACATCGAGTGGAACGCCTACCCCGAGCCGCTCCCGCACGGCTTCACCCAGCTGCTGTCCGCGGCCGCACTGCTCACCTTCGCCACCATGGGCAGCTTCGGCGTCGCGGAGCTCGGCCGGGAGATGAAGAACCCCGCACGCGACATCCCGCTGGCCATGATCGGCGGCACCCTCATCGTGGGCCTCCTCTACGTCCTCATCTCCATTCCCGCCGTGGGTGTCCTGCCCATCGCCGAGGTCTCAGGACAGCCGCTGTCCGTCGTCGCCGCGGAGATCATGCCCCACGGCTGGTGGGTCTTCTTCATCCTCGGCGGGGCGATGGTCGCGATCGTCTCCACACTCAACGCCCAGCTCCTCTGGGGCTCCAAGGGCCTGGTCGCGGCCACGGACGACGGCTGGCTCCCTGCGGCGTTCGGGAGGGTCAACGCCCGCTTCGGCACGCCCCACTGGATCCTCACCGCGCTCTTCGTGCTCGGCATCGCACCCGCACTGGCGGGACTCGACATCTCCGTCATCGGCACCGCCGCCTCGGCACTGGTGCAGGTCATGCTCATCGCCATCCTCCTGGTGTCGCTGCGCATGCGCTACGTCATGCCCGAGGTGCAGGCCCGCGCGCCGTTCACGATCCCGGCATGGCTGCACTGGACGCTGGCGGTGATCGGCACCGCCGTCAACCTCTACCAGATCGCCCTGCTCACGGCCGACTTCACTCCCGTGGTGTGGATCGCCCTCGCCGTCTGGCTGGCCGTCGGCGTCCTCATCACGGTGCTGCGCTACCCCGCCGTGGCCCGCATCCTCGCCGCCCGCGCGGCCGCAGCAGGGGCGGAGTCTGCCGGCAGGACGGCAGACCAGACCGCCGAGGCCGGTGCGGCACCGCCCTCACCTCGGCACACGTCCCCGCACCAGGCCCCGCCCCGGTGACAGCACCACGGACAGACTCACCCACCTCACCGAAAGGACTCATCCATGACGACCCCCAGCGACGGCCTCGGCGCCGGATCCCCCGCCCCGGTCCTCGACCGCGCGGCCTGTGTGCGGCTCGATGACGCAGACCCCCTCCGCAGCCTCCGCGACGAGTTCCTCCTGCCTCCGGGGACGATCTACCTCGACGGGAACTCGCTGGGCGCACGACCCACGGGTGCGGCCGAACGCGCGCAGGAGGTCATCACGGAGGAATGGGGCACCGGCCTCATCCGCTCGTGGAACGACGCCGGCTGGTTCGACCTGCCCGCGAAGCTCGGCGAGAAGGTCGCAGGGATCGTGGGCGGAGGCGCCGGCACCACGGTCGTCACCGACACGACCTCGATCAACCTCTTCAAGGTCGCGTCCGCTGCCTGCCGGATCCAGGCCGCGGACGCCCCGGAGCGCCGCGTCATCCTCACCCAGCGGGAGAACTTCCCCTCCGACATCTACATGCTCGAGGGGCTGGTGGAGCAGCTGGGCGACGGCTACGAGGTCCGTCTCGTCGACGACGCCGAGGTGGCCGCCGGATTCCCGAACGCGCTCACCGACGAGGTCGCGGTCGTCGTGCTCACCCACGTCAACTACCGCACGGGACGGCTCTTCGACATGGCGGAGACGACGGCGGCGATCCATGCCGGAGGAGCCCTGGCGATCTGGGACCTCTGCCATTCCGCCGGAGCCCTCGAGGTCGACCTCGCCGGGGCGGGCGCGGACATGGCGGTCGGCTGCACGTACAAGTTCCTCAACGGCGGCCCCGGCTCCCCCGCGTTCGTGTGGGTCTCCGAGGCGCTGCAGACACGGTTCTCCCAGCCGCTGTCCGGCTGGTGGGGCCACCGGCAGCCCTTCGAGATGGAGCCCAGCTACACCCCGGCGGACGGGATCCGCCGCTACCTCACCGGCACCCAGGGCATCCTCTCGATGTCCGTGGCGGAGGTGGGACTCGACGTCTTCGGCCGCGTCGACATGGCAGACGTGCGGGCGAAGTCCCTCGCGCTCTCCGATCTCTTCATCGAGCTCGTCGACGCGCGCCTGTCGCACCACCCCGTCGAGGTCGTCACTCCGCGGGAGCACGCCGCACGCGGTTCGCAGGTCTCGATCACCCACCCGGAGGGCTTCGCCGTGATGAGCGCACTCATCACACGCGGCATCATCGGCGACTACCGCGAACCCGAGGTGCTGCGCTTCGGCCTCACACCGCTCTACGTCGGCTACGCCGACGTCTGGGACACGGTCGAGGCCCTGCGCGAGATCCTCGACGACCGGCTCTGGGACGTCCCGCAGCACAAGGTCCGCGGGGCCGTCACCTGAGCCGGCGCGAGCCGGTCCGCGGCCGCTGAGGCCTGCCGCCGGACGCCGGGCCCTCCCGCGCGGGAGGGCCCGGCCTCAGCTCTCAGCTCTCAGCTCTCAGCTCTTGCGGTTGTAGATCACCATCGAGATCGGCCCGAAGACCACGACGAGCACCGCGCAGTACACGAGGACCATCGTGATCGAGCCCAGGTCGAACGTGCCGGCCATGAGCTCGCGGATGCAGCCCACCACCGTGGAGACCGGGTTGAACTCCGCGAACGCGCGGATGGGACCGGGCATCGTCTCCGTGGGCGCGAAGATGTTCGAGACGAACGTGAGCGGCATGAGGATGAACATCGACACGCCCATCGCCGCCTGCTCGGTGCGCATGAGCAGCGCCACCGCGGTCCACACCCAGGACAGGCAGAAGCTGAACACGAGCAGCAGGACGAACGCCGCCAGCACACCGGTGAGACCGCCCTCCGGCCGGAAACCCATGATGAACCCGACCACGAGGATGATCACGCCGGCGAGGGTGAACCGCACCTGATCCCCCAGCAGTGCGCCCACCAGCTGTGCGGGCCGCCACACCGGCAGCGAGCGGAAGCGGTCGAAGATGCCCTTGGAGATGTCGCGGTTGAGCGTGAGCCCGGTGTACATCGTGATCATCACGAGGGTCTGCGCGAAGACCCCGGGGATCAGCCACTGCACGTAGGCGCCCACGGCGTCGCCGCCCGCCTGCGCACCGGACACAGCCGAGCCGATGGAGCCGCCGAAGACGTAGGTCATCATCACCGTCATCATGATCGGGAAGACGGTGACGTCGAAGAGCTGCTCCGGGATGTGCTTGATCTTGAGCAACGCCCTCCACCCGTAGGTCAGCGAGGCGCTGAGGGGATTCGAGGGGCTCGGCCGGTCCTCGGGCCGCAGCAGCACTCCGCGGATCTCGGCGGGCGCTGCGGTCTCCCGGCTGGTCTGTGCGGTCATCGTCCCTCTCCTCCGTTCTCGTGTGCGGCCGCAGGGGAGGCCGCGCCCGAGGCGGTGGCCTCCTCGGCGTGTGCCGCAGGCTCCGTGCGCGCCCCGGGTTCCTCGCTCTCCTCCGGCTCAACGGGCCGCCCAGTGAGGGCGAGGAAGACCTCGTCGAGACTGGGCTGACCCAGTGCGAAGGTCTCGACCCCGATCCCCGCGTCCTCCAGCGCGCTCAGCACCGGCCCGGCGGTCTGCCCCTCGGCCAGGCGCGCCGTCAGCGCGGCCTCGTCGGCCTCGCGCACCGGTTCCGCGCCCAGGGCGGAGCCCATGATCGCCGCGGCCCGCTCACGGTCCGCGGGTTCCACGACGCGCACCTTGAGCGCCCCGGATCCCACCTGCGCCTTGAGCCTGCCGGGGGTGCCCTCCGCGATCACCCGCCCGTGGTCGATCACGGCGAGGCGATCGGCGAGCTGATCGGCCTCCTCCAGGTACTGGGTGGTGAGCAGCACCGTGGTGCCGCCGTCCACCAGCGTCCGGATGATGTCCCACACCTGGTTCCGGCTGCGGGGGTCGACACCGGTCGTCGGCTCGTCGAGGAAGATCAGCTCCGGGGTGACGAGCAGCGAGCCCGCGATGTCCAGCCGCCGTCGCATGCCGCCCGAATACTTCTTCACCTGCCTGCCCGCCGCGTCGCCGAGGTCGAACGCCTCCAGCAGGTCCGCCCCGCGCCGCCGTGCAGCGGCCGCGGAGAATCCCAGCAGCCGGCCGAGCAGCACGAGGTTCTCGATCCCGGTGAGGTCCTCGTCCAGTGAGGCGAACTGGCCGGTCAGCGCTATCCGCTCACGGATCGCGGCGGGTTGCGCGAACACGTCGCGTCCCAGCACCCGCGCCTCGCCCCCGTCCGGGCGGAGCAGCGTGGCGAGCATGCGTATCACCGTGGTCTTGCCGGCCCCGTTGGGCCCCAGGACGCCGTAGATGCCGCCGCGGGGGATCGCGAGGTCCACCCCGTCCACGGCGATGTTCTCCTTGAATCGTTTGACCAGTCCGTGCGTCTCCACGGCCAGTTCCGTGCCGGAGGCGCTGCGCGCGCTCATGAGGTGCCCTCTCGTTCTGTGTGCGGTCCCGTGCGGCGCACCCGTCCACCTTCTTGGTACACCGCACGCAGTAAAGGTAGCGTACGGTGTCCGCAGTAGGCAAGCACTTCTCCCACAGGAGCGGACGTGAACGAGGAGAACCCCCTGGCCCCCAGCCTGCGGCTGCTGTGGCACGGCCTGCCGGCGCCGGAGAAGGGCCCCCGCCCCCGGCTCTCCCTGCCGCAGATCGTGGACGCCGCCGTGGCACTCGCGGACGAGGGCGGGCTCGACGGGCTCTCCATGCGCACACTGGCCCGGGAGCTCGGGGTCGGCACGATGTCCCTGTACCGCTACGTGCCCTCCAAGACCGAGCTGCTCAACCTCATGCTGGACTCCGTCAGCGCCCCTGCGGCGGAGGACTCCGAGGCCGTCCACCGCGGCTGGCGCAGCGCCCTCGAGGCCGCGGCCCGCAGCACCCGCCGCATGTTCCTCCGCCACCCCTGGGTGCTCCAGGCCAGCTGGACGCGCCCCGTCATGGGCCCCAACAGCATGGCCGCCATGGACCTCCGCCTCTCCGGCCTGCACGGGCTGCCGCTCAGCGACCGGGAGAAGATGGGGGTCCTCTCCGCAGTGGACGCCTACGTCATGGGCCTCGTGCGGCAGGAGGTCCTGTGGCAGGGTGCCGCGGAGGAGAGCGGGATGACGGATGAGGAGTTCTGGCAGCACCAGGTCCCGTTCTTCACCGCCGCGATGGCCTCGGGCAGGTTCCCCGCCCTGACCCAGCTGGCGGACGACACGTTCGATGCCGGCTGGGAGGAGGACTTCGCCTTCGGACTCACGATGTTCCTGGACGGCGTCGAGCAGACGATAGTGCGGCGCCGGGGCGGGGGTGACCAGGAGCAGCGGGCCTGCATGAGCGGCCCGGACGAACCCATGGGCCGGCCGGGACGCATAGGGTGAGGAGCATGAGCACTCTGCCACCGGACCCACCCCCGGCTCCTCCTCCGCACAGTCCTCACCCGCCGCACGGCTCGGCTGCGCAGCCGAGCCCACCCGGACCGTTCGCAGCCCGCCCGCCGGCGGACCGCCTCACGCCTCCCCCCGGACTGCCCTGGTCCTCGAGCTATCGCACTCCGCACGCGCGCTGGTGGAAGGGCCTCGTGAGCATCGTGCTCGTCGTCGTGGCGGTGCTCGTGCTCTCCACCGTGTTCTCCCTCGTCGCCGTGCTCATCGACATGTTCGCGGCGACCGCACGCACGGGCACGGCGCCCGCCGCCCCGGGCGCCGTCGCCATGACCCCGCTCATGCTCCTGGCGACCAACCTCTCGCTCACTGCCGCGGCCGGGGTGGCGCTGCTGGCCCACCGCTTCATCTGCGGTCTGCGCGTGCCCTGGCTCCATTCCCTGCGTCCGGGGTTCCGGTTCCGCTGGTTCTGGATCGCCGCGGCCCTCGCCGGGCCCGTCTACCTCCTCTTCGCGGCCTCGAGCCTGCTCGACCCGGCCTACCAGGATCTGAGCCTCACGGGGAAGGCGCTGGCCTACCTCGTGATCATCGTCCTCACCACGCCCCTGCAGGCGGCCGCGGAGGAGTACATGTTCCGCGGCGTCGTCCAGCGCGCCGCGGGCGCCTGGGCACCCGGCCGCACCGCCGCACTCGCCGTCGGGACCCTGGTGAGCGCGGCACTCTTCTCCGCCGCCCACTTCGCGGCGGATCCCTGGCTCATCGCCTACTACTTCGCCTTCGGCGTGGGCCTCTCGCTCCTCGCCCACCTCACCGGCGGCGTGGAGGCCGGGATCGCGGTGCACACCGCCAACAACCTCTTCCTCCTCGTGCTCGCAGCAGCGGCCGGGGAGATGGACGCGGGCTTCGACCGGTCGGCGGGAACGGGCGGCCCCTTCATGCTCGTGCCGATCGTGCTGCTCGCACTCGTGATCGCCGCGCTCACCTGGCTGGGCCGGCGGCGCCGGCTGCAGACCCTCACTCCCGGCGGGCAGTGCGAGGACGCGAACCTGCCGGCGGGCACGCGAGGGGAGCAGCACGAGGGCCCGCCCGAGGCTCACCAAGGCTATCCACACTGAGAGCCGCCTGCCCTCCCTGGCGCAGCCCCGGACCACTGCCTAGACTGGAATCACTCAAAAGAAGGAGGACCCAGGTGGCAACCCAGAAGATCGTGACACCCCCGCCTCCTGCCTCGCTGTTCCTCGTCCTCACCCTCGCCCCCGGCGGCGAGGAGCGGGTGCGCGAGGTGCTCACGGGAGTCCCCGGCCTCACCCGCAGCGTGGGCTTCCGCTCGCCGGAGTCACAGCTCATCACCGTCGTCGGGATCGGGGCCGAGGCCTGGGGCCGACTCACCTCCGCACCCAGACCCGCCGGCCTCCACCCGTTCCCTGAGGTCAGGGGTGCCGTGCACACCGCACCCTCCACTCCCGGCGATCTGCTCCTGCACCTGCGGGCAGATCGGATGGACCTCTGCTTCGAGTTCGCCAGGCTCGCCCTGGACGCACTGGGCGACGCCGTCCGGGTCGAGGACGAGGTGCACGGCTTCCGGTACTTCGACCTCCGCGACCTGCTGGGCTTCGTGGACGGCACGGAGAATCCCGAGGACGAGGATGCGGAGACCGCGGTGCGGATCCCGGAGTCACCGGATCCCGCGCAGGCGCCCTACGCCGGCGGCAGCCACGTCCACGTGCAGAAGTACACGCACGACATGGAGGCGTGGAACGCGCTGCCCACCGAGGAGCAGGAACGGGCGATGGGCCGCACCAAGGCCGACGACGTGGAGCTCGACGACGCCGTGAAGCCGACGAACTCCCACGTGGCCCTCAACGACCTCGACGACCGTCCGGACGGCACTCCGCGTGAGATCTTCCGGCTGAACATGCCCTTCGGCTCGCTCGGCTCGCAGGAGTTCGGCACCTACTTCATCGGCTACTCCGGCGATCCGGCGGACACCGAGGAGATGCTGGAGAACATGTTCGTCGGGAAGCCGCCGGGCAACCACGACCGGATCCTCGACTTCTCCACCGCCGTCACCGGCTCGCAGTTCTTCGTCCCGCCGGTGGCGCTGCTGGAGGGGTTCACGGACCTGCCGCCGGCGGAGCGACCGCAGGGTGCGCCGGAGCAGACCGCTCCGCCGCAGGACGCACCGGCGATGCGGCCCCGCGGGCGGTCCCCGTAAGAGGACCCGGCAC
>NZ_JALAHB010000168.1 GCF_022712115.1 Brevibacterium sp.
CGCGGATGGCCGGCACCTCGCCCGTGCTCTGGAGCGCGCACTGGGCGGGCCTCCTCACCCGCGAGACGGCAGACGCCCCCTGGCACCTCGCCGATCACCGGGCCTCCTCCGCCGCCACGACGGTGCACCTGGCCTCCCCCACGCACGCGGAGCTCGAGGCCTACATCGCCACCGAGGAGCCCTTCGAGGTGGCGGGCGCGCTCACGATCGACGGCCTCGGCGGCGCGTTCGTCACCGGCATCGAGGGCGATCACCACAATGTGATCGGCCTGAGCCTGCCCCTGCTGCGCCGCATGCTCATGGAGATGGGCATCCGCTGGACGGATCTCTGGACGAGCGGGACCGCGGCCGCGGCCATGACCGGCGCGGCGACCCCCGAGGCCGGGGGCACCGCGCGCCCCTGAACCGCGGAGCGGCCCCGCACGGGCCGAAAACCACAGCACTTCCCCTCCGTGCGAAGCGCAGCGCCGGGAATTGTCGGCATCCGACAAAGGGTTCGCGTTCACCCATATATTCGGCGAGGCTGTCCAGCAGTCGTGCTGCGGTCTCCGCAGCTGAGCCCCTGCTTCCACCCGCCGAGGAGAACCGATGACCGCAATGCCGATGACGGACGCCCCCGCACCCGCATCCGGATCGCGCCCCCTCACCCGCGTGCTGATCGCCAACCGCGGTGAGATCGCGCTCCGCGTCATCCGCGCATGCCGCGACCTGGGGCTGGCCTCCGTCGCGGTCTACACCGCCGCGGACGCCCGCTCCGCCTACGTGGAGCTGGCCGACGACGCCTACCGCCTCGAGGGCACCGGCCCCCAGGAGACCTTCCTCTCCATCCCCGCCCTCCTCGCGATCGCCCACCGCGCGGGCGCGGACGCCGTGCACCCGGGCTACGGCTACCTCGCGGAGAGCGGCGAGTTCGCCGCCGCCGGCACCGCCGCCGGCCTCACCTGGGTGGGACCCAGCGAGTCCGCGATCACCGCGCTCGGCGACAAGACCGGCGCACGTGCCGTCGCCGAGGCGGTGGGAGCTCCCATCGCCCGCGGCTCCGCCGGCGCCGTGGACGGCGTCGAGGAGGCCCTGCGCATCGCCGAGGAGATCGGCTTCCCCGTGGCCGTCAAGGCCGTGCACGGCGGCGGCGGGCGCGGCTTCCGCACCGCCGCGGACGCCCGCGAGCTGCCCACCGCGTTCGAGGCCGCCTCCCGTGAGGCCGTCGCCGCCTTCGGCCGCGGCGAGTGCCTCATCGAGCAGCAGATCGTCGCGCCCCGTCACATCGAGACCCAGTGCCTGGCGGACGCCCACGGCACCGTCCGCGTCCTCTCCACCCGCGACTGCTCGCTGCAGCGCCGCAACCAGAAGGTCGTCGAGGAGGCGCCCGCCCCCGGCCTCACGGCGGAACAGGAGCAGGTGCTCGCCGAGGCCTCGGCGAGCATCCTCTCCCACGTGGGCTACGTGGGCGCCGCCACCTGCGAGTTCCTCCTCGGCGCGGACGGCCGCCTGTCCTTCATGGAGGCCAATGCCCGCATCCAGGTGGAGCACACCGTCACGGAGGAGGTCACCGGTGTGGACCTCGTCGCCTGGCAGCTGAGGATCGCCGCGGGAGAGCGACTCCCGGAGGCGTTCCCCGCGCCCCGCGGGCACGCCTTCCAGTTCCGCATCAACGCGGAGGATCCCGCGGGGGGCTTCTTCCCCTCGACCGGCACGATCACCGCCTGCCGCGAGCCGGCGGGCCCGGGCGTGCGCATGGACTCCGGCGTGACGGAGGGCTTCCACGTGGGCACGGACTTCGACCCCATGCTCGCGAAGCTCGTCGTCACCGGTGAGGACCGCGAGGCCGCGCTCGCCCGCAGCCGCCGCGCGCTGGACGAGTACCGGCTCGAGGGAGTGGCCACGCTCCTCCCCCTCCACCGCGCGCTCGTCGACGCGCCCGCCTTCGCCGGCAGCGGTCACACGGTGCACACCCGCTGGCTCGAGGAGGACTTCATGCCCGGCTGGACCGCCTCCCTCACTCCTGCCGAGCAGAACGGCGCGGCCGCCCCGGCGGAGGACGTCGAGGTCGTCGTCGAGGTCGACGGGCACCGGCTCACGGTCTGCGTGCCCGCCGCCCTCGCCGCTCCTCCTGCGCCGGAGCGGCGGAGGAGCCGCCGGATCTCCCGCCGCGGCACCACCGTCGCACAGGACGTCTCCGGCCTCACCGCACCCATGCAGGGGACCATCGTCGCGGTGGACGTCTCCCCCGGGGACCGGGTCTCCGCCGGTGACCGGCTGGCCGTCATCGAGGCGATGAAGATGGAGCAGCCGCTCAAGGCGCCGCAGGACGCCGTGGTGAAGTCCGTGGCCGTGGCAGCGGGCGCCGGCGTGCGCTCCGGGGACATGCTCATCGAGTTCGAGGACTGAGCGCGGGACGGCAGTCCCCTGACAACGCAGCGCACCCCGCACTCGATGAGTGCGGGGTGCGCTGTGTGTGGGGCCCTGCTCAGGCCTGGTGGTGGTGCAGCTTCCGCGCCGCCTCCGTGACGGAGCCGGACAGCGAGGGGTAGACCACGAACGTGGAGGCGAGCTGATCGACCGTCAGCCGGTTCTCCACCGCCATCGTGATGGGCAGGATGAGGTCGCTGGCCCGCGGGCCCACCACCACGCCGCCCATCACAGAGCCGGAGCCGCGGCGGCAGAAGATCTTCACGAAGCCCTCCTCGATGCCCAGCATCTTGGCACGCGCGTTCGTGTGCAGCGGCTGCGTGACCGTCTCGATGTCATGGGCGTCGTTGCGGTAGTCCGACTGGGTGAAGCCCACCGTCGCGATCTCCGGCTGGGTGAACACGTTCGAGGCGACGTTGCGCAGCCGCAGCGGGACCACCGCATCGCCCAGCGCGTGGAACATGGCGATGCGCCCCTGCATCGCCGCGACGGAGGCCAGCGGCATGACGTTGGTGCAGTCGCCGGCGGCGTAGATCCCCGGCGAGGAGGTCCGCGAGACGCCGTCCACCTGGATGTGGCCGCTCTCCGTGCGGAGGATCCCCACGGTGTCGAGTCCCACCTCATCCGTGTTGGGCACGGACCCCACCGCCATGAGGCAGTGGCTGGCCTTGACGATGCGGCCGTCGGCGAGCGTGACGACGACGCCGCCGGTCTCCTCGTCACGCACCACGGAGTCCGCGCGGGAGCGCGAGAGCACGTTCATGCCGCGGGAGCGGAAGACGTTCTCCAGCACCTCCGCGGCGTCCTCGTCCTCACCGGGCAGCACCCGGTCGCGGGAGGAGACGAGGGTCACCCTGCAGCCCAGCTCGTTGTAGGCGGAGGCGAACTCCGCACCGGTCACGCCGGAGCCCACGACGACGAGGTGTTCGGGCATCTCCTCGAGGCCGTACAGCTGCGTCCAGGTGAGGATGCGCTCCCCGTCCGGGAGCGCGGTGGGCAGCTCACGGGGATGCGCTCCGACGGAGACGAGGATCGTGTCCGCCTCGAGCTCGTACTCGGCACCGGTCGTCTCCGTGACCGCCACGCGTCCGCGGCCCACGATGCGGGCAGAACCGCCGATCACCTTCACCCCGGCTCGCACGAGCCCGTCGTGGATGTCCGTCGCCTGCGCGTCCGCCAGGCCCAGGATCCGCCGGTTGATGGCCGAGAGGTCCGCGCTCACGGGGCCCGGCCCCTCGGACCCGCCCGCCGGGAGCTCCTCGGCCGAGGCGCACAGGCCGAAGTCCCCGCCGCGATTGGACTGGCCCATCACCTCGGCGGTCGCGATGAGCGACTTCGAGGGCACCACGTCCGTGAGCACGGCGGAGCCGCCGCAGCGGTTGCGTTCGATGAGCATGACGTCCGCGCCCAGCTGTGCGGCGATGAGGGCCGCCTCGTAGCCTCCGGGCCCGGCGCCGATGATGACGACACGGTTCTGCGAGCGATCCAGTACATTCTTCACCGGGCCATTGTGTCAGAGCCCAGCATGCTCGCCGACATCCCCCAGGTGACACCGCGCCGGGATAGGCGGGGAGTGTCAGAGCCCAGCATGCTCGCCGACATCCCCTACGGCACCGCCTACAGCACCACCGAGCGCTCGGTGTGGATCTGCGCGATCTCCCGGTAGCTGCGCCAGTTGCGGTCGATGTGCGCCAGGCCCTCCCCGTCGAGCTTCCGGCGGACCTTGCCCGGCACTCCCGCCACCAGCGAGCCCTGCGGGATCTCGACGCCCTCGAGCACGAGCGCACCGGCGGCGACGAGGGTGTGGGAGCCCACCACCGCGCCGTTGAGGACCGTCGACTTCATCCCGATCAGGCAGTCGTCCTCGACCGTGGAGCCGTGGATCATCGCGGCGTGGCCGATCGAGACGCGAGAGCCCACCCGCACGTCGAAGCCCGGATCGCAGTGCATGACGGTGTTGTCCTGCACATTGGTGTCCTCGCCGATCGTGATCGAGGCGCGTTCGGCCCGCAGCACGCAGCCGTAGAACACAGAGGCGCGCGCGCCGATGCGCACATCGCCGATGAGCGTGACGCCCGGGGCGACGAATGCGGTCTCGTGGATCTGCGGAGCACGGCCGTCGACCTCGATGAGGCGGACGTCTCCAAGACGGCCGGGACGGACCGGGCCGGTGGTCGCGGGTGCGGAGGACGACGGTGCGGAGGCGGGGGCGGCAGTGCCCTCAGCGTGGTTTCGGCTCATGCCTGTCAATCCAATCACACCTTGTTTCCTGTCAGAAACTTCACACGCCGAACGTCTTGTGGCGGTCTGTCCCGCGTGTGATCCTGGGGGCACACCGTTTCTACCGCCCGTAGTCTTCGTGCTCCGAAGCCCCTCCCGGCACTCCGCGAGGGTCAGGACGCGGGCACCCCCTACTCCCGAGAGGAATCCATGGACTGGCGCCATCGTGCAGCGTGTCTGAATGAGGATCCTGAGCTGTTCTTCCCCATCGGCAACACCGGCCCCGCTCTGCTTCAGATCGAAGAGGCCAAGAAGGTCTGCCGCCGCTGCGAGGTCGTGGAGACCTGCCTGCAGTGGGCACTCGAGAGCGGCCAGGACGCCGGCGTCTGGGGAGGCATGAGCGAGGACGAGCGCCGTGCGCTCAAGCGCCGCGCCGCCCGCGCCCGCCGCGCAGGCTGAGCCTCACCACAGACTCGCCGCCCAGCCCGCGCCGCACGCCGCAGCGGTGATCCGCTGCCGGGAGACCCAGGCCGAGGGCCCGTCCTCAGGACGGGCCCTCGGCCTTCTCCCTGCCCTCAGGCCCGGGGCTCCACCGGGGTGAGGTCCACCTCGATCACGACCTCGGTGCCGCCGCCGTCCCGCTCGTGCCACTCGATGGAACCGCGCAGGTCCGAGGTGATGAGCGTCCGCACGATCTGGGTGCCGAGGCCGTTGCCCGGCGGGGTCTGCGGGGTCCGGCCGGTTCCCGTGGGCAGCCCGGCCCCGTCGTCGAGGATGCGCAGGCGCAGATGGTTCCCGTGCCTCTCCGGCCGGACCTCCACGGAGCCGGAGACCGGCTGCGGGTTCTCGCCGTCCACCGGGAAGCCGTGCTCCACCGCGTTCGTGACGAGCTCCGTCACTGCCAGCAGCAGCGGCGAGGCGTCCTCGGCGCCGATGGGCCCGAAGCTCGCCGAGCGCGTGAGTTCGAGGTCCACGAGCGGGGACGACAGGTCCGGCGTGAGCCGCAGCCCGCGATCCACCAGGTCGTCGAACTCCACGGACTCGTCCATCGACTGGCTGAGCGCGTCGTGGACGACGGCGATGACGGAGACCCTGCGCATCGCCTCCTCGATGGCCGACCGGGCGTCGGCGGACGACACCCGGCGCGCCTGCAGCCGCAGGAGCGCGGAGACCGTCTGGAGGTTGTTCTTCACCCTGTGGTGCATCTCGCGGATCATCGCGTCGCGGCTGAGCAGCTCGCGCTCGCGCCTGCGGATCTCCGAGACGTCCCGGGCGAGGATCACCGCCCCGGTCCGGTTGCCCTCCCGCATGAGCGGGATGGAGCGCAGGGAGATGCTGGCCCGGCCGGACTCGATCTCCGAGCGCCACGGGGCGCGGCCGGTGAGCACCAGCGGCAGGGACTCGTCGACCGTGCCGCGCTGGGCCACCAGCTCGTCGACGAGGTCCGCCAGGTAGCGGCCCTCGATGTCCCCCTCCGACCCCAGCCGGTAGAGCACGGACACCCCGTTGGGCGAGGCGTAGCGGATCCGCCCCTCGCGGTTGAGCAGCAGCAGGCCGTCGCCCACCCGGGGCTCACCGCGCTTGGCGCTCGAGGGCAGCTCCGGGGGCGGGAACGAGCCCTCCCCCACCATGTCCAGCAGCGAGGCCGCACAGGCGCGGTAGTTCCGCTCGAACCGGGACACCCCGCTGCGCTTGGACTCCTCCGTGTGGCGGGTGAGCACCGCGATGACGCGGCCGTCGTGGCGCACCGGCACCACATCGGCCTTGGCGAACTGCGAGCCGTCGTCGTCGGCGATCACCGTCACGCCCGCCGTGAGGGCGCGGACGAGCAGCTCCCGGTGGCGGGGCGGCGGCTTCTCCCCCACCGCGTCCACCGGGAAGACGGTGGAGCCGGTGGTGGGACGGCAGTGCGCCACGGCGACGAAATCGGGGCCGTCCCCGTCCTCGGGCCGCCCCGCCGCCTGCCTGCGGTCCACCCACAGCACCAGGTCCGCGAACGAGAGGTCCGCGATGAGCTGCCAGTCCCCTATGAGGAGGTGCAGGCGCTCGAGGTCCCCCTCGTCGAACCCGCTCTCGCGGAGCTGTCCCAGCACGCTCATTCGCTCCCCCTGTCCGGACGTCCGGCCCTCATTCCGTCTCCCTGCTGAATTCCGCCGAACGCACGATGCCGCGCATCTGGCGCAGGAGGACGGACAGCGGGGCCTGGTCGACGTGGTCGAGCTCGCCCAGCTCCGCGATCATGTCCAGCACCTTGTCCAGCACCGCCGAGGCGTGCGCGCGCCAGGCGTCGACGCGTGCCGCGCCGCCGCCGGGCTCGGTGTCCTCGAGCACCGCGATGGTGATGGACATGAGGGCCTGGTAGAAGTCGTCCCGCAGCGCGCCGCGGGCCAGCGCCGTCCACCGGCTGGAGCGATCGAGCCCGCGGATGAGCATGAGCAGGCGCGAACCGCTCACCATGTCCGAGACGGCGTGGTACACGCGGGCGGCCTCGGCCGGATCCTCCCCCGTGCGCGCGGCCGTCTGCGCGATGTCCAGCAGCGAGAACTCCTCGAGGAGGCCTGCCGAACGTCCCGCGAGATCCTCCGGCACGCCCAGGGCGACGTACTCGGCCTTCGCCGCGTCGTAGGCCTCGCGTGACTCCCCGCGCAGGAACTCCGTGAGCTGCGGCCGCAGCCGGGCGAGAACCCCGCGGTAGGTCTGGATGCCCGCGTCCACGTCGAGCGTCTCCGGGCTCTGGTGGACGAGCCACCGGGAGGCCCGGTCCAGGAGGCGGTGGGCGGAGGCGAGCATGCGGTTCTGCACCTCGGTCGCCACCACGTTGTCCAGCGCGCAGATCGCGTCCAGGTGCGCGTCGAGGCCGTAGACCTCGCTCACCACCGTGAACACGCGCACCAGGTGCGGCAGGGCCGCCCCGGTCTCCTCCTGGAGGCGGAACAGGTAGGTGAGACCGCCCCGGTCCACCACGGCGTTGACGATGCGCGCGGTGGAGATCTCCCGGCGCAGCGGATGCTCCGCGAAGTGCCCGGCGTACGGTTCGAGGCTGGGAGGGAAGTAGTCCGCCAGCGGACCCGCCGTCCAGGGCTCGTCCGGCACCCCGGACTCGAGCATCTTGGCCGCCGCGTCCATCTTCACGTAGGCCAGCAGCACGGCCAGCTCCGGCGAGGTCAGCCCCGTCCCGGTCTCCGCCCGCTCGCGCAGCTCCTCCGCGGACGGCAGGAACTCCACGGCGCGGTCCAGGTCCGCCTCGCGCTCCAGGTACCGCAGCAGCCGCAGGAAGGTCTCCGTCATCACGAGGGAGGACTCCCGCGCCTCGCCGAGGGCGAGATTCTGGAAGTAGTTGTTGGCGAGCACGCGGTCCGCCACCTCGTCGGTCATCGACTCCAGCACGTCCACCCGTTCGGACTCCGCGAACTCGCCGGCGCGGATGAGCGCGGCGAGCAGCAGCTTGATGTTGACCTCGTGGTCCGAGCTGTCCACGCCGGCCGAGTTGTCCACGGCGTCCGTGTTGAGGCGCACCCCGTGCAGAGCGGCCTCGATGCGTCCCAGCTGGGTCGCCCCCAGGTTGCCGCCCTCGCCCACGACCCGTGCGCGGATGTCCGCGCCGTTGATCCGGATCGCGTCGTTGGCACGGTCACCCACGGCGGCGTGGGACTCCTCGCGGGACTTCACGTAGGTGCCGATCCCGCCGTTGTAGAGCAGGTCCACGGGAGCTGCGAGGATCGCGCTGATCACCTGGTCCGGGGTGTGCGGACCGGCGGGCATGCCCAGCGCCGCGGCCGCCTGCGGACTCACCTCGATCGCCTTCTCCCTGCGGGAGAACACCCCGCCGCCGGCGGAGATGAGCGAGCGGTCGTAGTCCTGCCAGGAGCTGCGCGGGAGGTCGAACAGCCGCTGCCGCTCCGCGAAGCCCACCGCCGCGTCCGGATCCGGGTCCAGGAACACGTCGCGATGGTCGAAGGCCGCCACCAGCCGGATGTGCCGGCTGCGGAGCATGCCGTTGCCGAACACGTCGCCGCTCATGTCGCCGATCCCCACCGCCGTGAAGTCATCGTTCGCCGCGTCGATGCCCAGCTCGCGCAGGTGCCGCTCGACGGACTTCCAGGCGCCGCGCGAGGTGATCGCCATCTTCTTGTGGTCGTAGCCGGTCGAGCCGCCGGAGGCGAAGGCGTCGCCCAGCCAGAAGCCGCGGCGCTCCGCGATCCCGTTCGCCACGTCGGAGAACCGCGCCGTGCCCTTGTCCGCGGCCACGACGAGGTAGTGGTCGTCGCCGTCGTGGGCGACCACGCGCTCCGGCCGCACGACGGTCTCCGTGAGGTCCGAGGAGTACTCGAGGTTGTCGGAGACGTCCAGCAGCGAGGAGATGAAGACCTCGTAGGCGGCCTGCCCCTCCGCCGCCCAGCCCTCGCGGTCGAGCGCCGGGTCCGGCAGCCGCTTGGGGAAGAAGCCGCCCTTGGCGCCGGTGGGCACGATGAGGGCGTTCTTCACCATCTGCGCCTTCACCAGTCCCAGCACCTCGGTGCGGAAGTCGTCGCGGCGGTCGGACCAGCGCAGACCGCCGCGTGCCACGGTGCCGAACCGCAGGTGGACGCCCTCGACCCGGGGCGAGTGCACCCATGCCTCCAGGGCCGGGCGCGGCTTGGGCAGGAAGTCCAGCTCCGTCGAGCGCAGCTTGATGACGACGGCCTCCGGCAGAGAACCGTCCGCGGGCTGGTAGAAGTTCGTGCGGACCGCCGCGCCCACCATCTCCAGGGCGGAACGCAGCACACGGTCCACCTCGAGCGAGGGCACGTCCGCCAGCCGCCGCTCGAGGGCGCTCGCAGCCTCCTGCGCGGCCTCGGCCCGGGCCTGCAGGGTGGGGAAGGACCGGTCCGGGTCGAACTTCACCGCGAAGACCTCGAGGAGGTCGCGGGTGAGCTCCGGCACGGAGGTGAAGACCTCCGCGATGGAGGCGTCGGAATAGGTGAAGCCGGCCTGCCGGAGGTACTTGGCGAAGGACTGGACGAGGCTGACCTCCTGCCACCGGAGTCCGGAGAGCAGGAGGCGGTCGAGGCCGTCGGTCTCGCGCAGGCCCGCCCACGCCGCGGCGAAGCCGTCGCGCAGCGAGGCCAGCACCTCGGGTCCGGGCATCGCCGGGAAGGCGAGGCCGAACTCGTAGATCCAGACCGAGTCCTGTCCGGCCGGGCGGACCTCGAAGGGCTTCTCGTCGAGGAGTTCGGCCCCGAGGTTCGCCAGGTAGGGCAGCGCCGTGGTGAGGGTGACGGGCACTGCGCTGTAGAGGACGAGCAGCACCTCGGAGTCGCCGCGGGGACGGACCTCCACGACGGGCGCGGAACCGGCGCCCAGGCGCTCGAGCTGCTCGCTGTCGGCCACCGCGCGGGCGGGGGTGTGCGTGGCCTTGTAGGCACCGGGGAAGGCCTCGGCCCAGCGGCGTGCGCGCTCCGCGGAGGAGAGCGGGCTCTTCTCCGCGGCCGGGGCGAGGATCTCCCACAGGTCCTCGTTCCAGGACCGCAGCGCGGCGACGATGCGGGACTCGACCTCCGCCTCGTCGATCTCCGGCAGCTGGGCGTCGCGCGGTACGCGGGCCGTGAAGTGCAGCCGCGCGAGAGCGGAGTCCGTGAGGAGCACGTCGTAGTCCACCTCGGAGGCCGAGTAGTACTCGCGGAGGACCTTCTGCACGCGTTTGCGGGCGGCGGTGTCGTAGACGTCCTTGGGCAGGTAGACGAGGACGGAGACGTAGCGCTGGTAGGGATCGCGGCGCAGGAAGACGCGCGCCTCGTGCTTCTCCTGGAGGTCGATGACCGCCATCGCCGTCGCCCGGACCTCCTCCGTGGAGGCGTAGAACAGGTCGTCGCGGGGGTAGGACTCGAGCACGCCCAGCAGCTCGTCGCCGGCGTGGGTGTCCTTCGCGAGCCCCGAGCTGCGGAGGACGGAGCCCACCTTCTCGCGGATGACCGGCACCTCGAGGGCGGAGGCGGAGTACAGGCGGTTGGTCCACAGGCCCACGAAGCGCCGCTCGCCCACGATGGCGCCGGTCTCGTCGAACCGCTTCACGCCCACGTAGTCCATGTAGCCGCGCCGCATCACCCGGGAGCGCGAGTTCGCCTCGGTGAGGACGAGGACGTGGGGCTCCTCCGCCTTGTCCGCCACCGCCTGCGTGAGGTGCGAGGTGGAGGCCCGCCGCAGCGAGGAGATGCCGAGGTCCGTGCCTGGCACGGGTTCGAGGCTGCGGTCCTCGCCGTCCGTGACCAGCCGGTACTCCCGGAAGCCCAGGAACACGAAGCCCTTGCCCAGCCACTCCAGCAGGTCCGCGGCCTCGGCGGCCTCGGCGGCGAGCTCCGGCCGCGGAGCGTGCGCGCGCAGTTCGGCGGCGATCTCCTCCGCCCGGGCCTGCATGCGCTCGCGGTCCGCATCCGCGGCGCGGGCGAGTTCGAGCGCCTCCGTGAGCGCCTGCGTGAGAGCGGGGAAGTCCTCCTCCGGCACGCGGTCGGCCTCGACGTGGATCCAGGACTCGGAGACGGGGCCGGGTCCGCCGTCCGCCTCCCGCCCGGGGGCGATCACCGGCAGCACCGAGGTGTCCGTGGAGACGCGCTCCAGCTGGGAGTCCGGCAGCACGCTCAGGCCGGACTCCGTGCGCCGCACCGCCATGATGGGGTGGTGGACCTCGCGGATGGCCAGGCCCTGCCGGGTGAGTTCCGCGACGACGGTCGAGACCGCGTGGCGCACGTCCGCGAGCACGATGTCGATGAAGGTGCGGCTGCCGGTGTAGTCCACGGCGTCGTGGGCGGGGTTGCGGATGGCGATCCGCACCCCCTCCCCCTCCTCGGCGCAGGCGAGCTCCCAGTGCGCGGCGGCGATGCGGGCGAGCGCCGCCGGTCCCACGCGTCTCTTCTCGGAGGGACTGAGTCGCGGGTAGTACTCAGCGAGCAGATTCTCCGGCGGGGTGGTGCCGGTGAGCTCTGTCCATGCACGGGCGATGTCGGTCAGGTCGACCTCGGTCAACTCATTCACCTCGAATACGGGTCGGGCGGGTGCAGGGGCCTCATCGTCGTCGACCCCGGCTCCAGCCTATGCCCTGCGCGGCCTCCGCGCCCGCCGGCCCTCGCAGCGGTGGGCGCGAGGGCCGGCGCGGTCACCGCGGTGCGGCTTGCGGAGGAGTTCGGCGGGCCGCGGCGGATGCGGCAGACTTGTCCGCATGAAGGAGTTCTCGCTCGACGTCGCCTCGCCCCATTCGCCCGCCGCCGCCCGGTCCGCGCTGCTGAGCCCGCGGACCTGGGAGCGGCTGGGCGCTTCCTCCGCCGCACCCGCCGCCGACGGCCTCACGGCCGTGCTCCCGCTCCGCGCGGACCAGCTGCCGGATGCGCTCTCCCGGTTCGTCCGGGGCGAGGCCGGCCTGCAGGTGCAGGTCTCCGGGGAGGCCGCCGGTGCGGAGCCGCTGCGACTGGTGCTCACGGTCCCGGGGGCGCCCGCCGAGGTGCGGGTGCGGCTGGACGTGCGTGCCGGGGGCGAGGAGTCCGGTTCCGTGCTGAGCGCGCAGGCGCAGCTCGAGTCGTCGGTGCCCTTCCTGGGCGGGATGGTCGAGTCAGCCCTCGAGCCCGTCGTCCGCACCCAGCTGGCCGAACAGCTCCACGAGGTCGCCCACCTCGCCTGAGTCGAACCAGAGGAGATCGGACTCCGCAAGGGCCGCGAGGGCCTGCGCGCGGTCCTCGGGCAGCAGGCCGAAGCCCTCCGGATCGTCGATGTGCACGCTCACCACCCGGGCAGGGTCCACCACGGTCTCCGGGATCGCGACCACACCCTCGGTGACCGGCACAGCGGCCGTGTCCGCCCCGTCCGGGAAGTCGCAGGCGAGGACCGCGCGCGGACAGCCCGCGGCGAGAGCGTCCTCCGCGATGCTCGCGGCGGCCGCGAGCATGGCCCGGTACTCCCAGACCTCGGCCTCCTCTCCGCCGAGCGCCCGCTGGCTGCGGCCGGGCGCGAGTGCGACGGCGGGGGCGAGCGCGGGCCACTGCCGGGCCAGCTCGATGCCGGTGAGGGGGAGGTATGCACGGATCATGCGCTCATCCTCCCACGCCCGTCCCGGCGCCCGCGCCGGCCCCTCCCCGTTCCCCGCGACCGCGCCCGGCCGGGCCGCACGCCGGGCAGCCGCGGCAGCAACTGCTCCTCGCACGCCCGCACCAGGGCGGAGCGCCGTGCGGTCTCCACCGGCGAGCGGCCGCTCAGCACCGCCGCATCCACGACCGGCCTGTCCTCCGGGAGCAGGACCAGATCCGTGAGACCCGCGAAGCGCTCGAGCACGCCGCGGATCCGCTCCTCCGCACCCGGACCGGCGGCGCTCTCCCGCACCCTGTTCACCACCACGGTCATGCC
>NZ_JALAHB010000169.1 GCF_022712115.1 Brevibacterium sp.
CTTCACCTTCTACACAATCGTCATGGTGCCGTTCGTGGTGCTGTGAATCGCCTATGCCATGGGGCTGCTGTGGGGACGGTGGCCGGAGAGCGGCACTGCCGCCGAGGCCGGGGACAGTGCCGGCGTGGCCGGGAATGGTGCGGCTGTGGCCGGGCGCGATGCCGCCGAGGCCAGGGCGGGCGCTGTCGGCAAGAGCGCCGGCGAAAATGCTGCCGACGGTGCTGGAGGCCCGGCCGGAGGTGCCGTCACCGCCCGCCCGGACAGCGCTCTCGCGCTCCGCCGTGTGCTGGTGGGCGTGGTGCTCGCCGCAGCGGTCATGGCGTTCGCGTTCTTCTGGCCGGTGTGGACTGCCACGTGGATCCCGCGCGAGGCCTGGGAGCTGCGCATGTGGAACCCCACCTGGATCTGAGCGGCAGGTCTGCGCTCTGAACCGTAGAGAGGCCTGCGCCGCGCGGTTCAGGCCGACTGCTCGTGCCGCACCCGGGTCTGCTCCACGACGTTCGGAGTCCCCTCCCCGAGTGATCACTTCGCCCGGCCATAACTGCGATCCCGGCTGGGCGAAGTGATCACACGAGCGGGAGTCTGCTGGGCCGGTCCACTCGTCTCACGCGGCCCCCCTTCGTCCTCGTCCTTCCCGTCATCCCGGCTTCAGCACCCGGTAGATTCGGACCATGACCACCGTGCACATCGTGGGCGCCGGGATCGCCGGACTCGCCCTCGCCTCGCAGCTGCCCGCCCGCTGGGACGTCCACCTGCACGAGGCCGCATGGCAGGAGCCCACGGTCCCCACGCTGTTCGCCCTCCAGGCCGGCGGGCGGCGGGCCCTGGAGAGGCTCGGCCTCCTCGAGGAGTTCCGCCGCCGCTGCGTCACGGTCACCGGCGGGATGCTCGCGGACGGTCAGGGCCGGCCTCTGGTGCGGATGAGCGGCGTGGAGATCACGCTCCTCCCCCGCCCGGAGCTGCGCGATCTCCTCCGCTCCGTCCTCCCGCACTCGGTGCAGGTGCACCGCCACTCCGTGCACTCGGTGACGGGACTGCACGCGGATCTGGTCGTGGGCGCCGACGGCGTGCACAGCACGGTGCGCCGGGACTTCTGGGGACCGGCCTCGGCCGCTCGGCGGCTGGGCGCCACGGTGATCCGCGGCGTCATCGACGCCGACCCTGTCGAGGGCCGCTTCCAGGAGGTGTGGCGGCCGGACGGGATCTTCGGGATCACCCCGCGGCCCGGCGGCGTCAACTGGTTCTCCACCGTCCCGGCACAGCGCTTCGACTCGCGGGCCCACGCGCTGCGACATCTGCGCGAGCGGTGGGAGGGCCATGCCGAGGACCCACAGCGGGTCCTCGCCCATGCGACCGAGGCCCAGACCCTCGTGAACGACGTCTGGGTCTCGCGCTGGCCTCGGCGGCTGGTGCGGTCCGTACCACTCCGCGGTGCCGAGCGGCACGCGGTGCTTCTGGGCGACGCCGCCCACGCGATGGCGCCCAACCTGGGGCGCGGGGCGAACGAGGCCCTCATCGACGCCGTCGCGCTCGCGCGATTCCTCCGCGAAGACGGCTCGCTCCCCCGCGCCCTGCGGCGCTACGAGACCGCCCGGATGCTCTCCCCGCAGGTCATGCGCGTGGGCTCCACCCTCATGCACCGTCTCTCCGCCACGCGCCGCGACCGTCTGCGCAACGCGCTCCTCTCCGCCGTGCCCGCGCGGGGGTGACGCCCCGGCAGGCATGAGTCCCCGGCGGGCACAGCGGCCCCGGCGGACGCAGCGACCCCCGCAGGCACAGCGGCCGCGAGGCGTTGCGGCCGCGCAGGAGGGAGCATCGGCGGAACAGAGACCCGCGCCTGTGTTCTCCGCTGAGGCCGTCCGCAGACACAGCACCGGCGCAGCCGCCACACCTGTTCCCCACACGGAACCCGGCCTGCAGGCGACTCCCCGGCGTACGGATCACGGCCCCCGGGTGAACACCGGATGACAACACCCGAACCTTGCGCTGCCGCCGCCTTCCGTTCACCTGGCGGCCACACTCACCGCCCTACAGTGGCCGCCTATGACAGCTCCTACCACCGGGACGGCGCCGCCGCGCACCGCAGCGAACGCCGCCTCCCGCACCCCGCACCTCGGGAATCCGCAGAAGCCCCTCGAGGCCCCGCACACGGCCGCCGCACAGCGCACGGTCGCCATCATCCCGGCCCGAGGCGGGTCCAAGGGGATCCCGCTGAAGAACCTCCAGAAGGTGGCGGGCAAGAGCCTGCTGACGCGTGCCATCGAGTCCGCACAGCACGCCCAGCGGATCGACCACGTGGTCGTTTCCACGGACCATGACGGCATCGCCGAGGAGGCCCGTGCCGCCGGCGCACAGGTCATCCGGCGCCCCTCCGACATCTCCGGCGACCACGCCACCAGCGAGTCGGCGCTCCTGCACGCCCTCGCGGAGCTCGGCACCCCCTACGCCATCACGGTCTTCATCCAGTGCACCTCCCCCTTCACCGACGCGGCCTCGCTGGACAACGCGGTGGACCGCGTCGCCTCGCACTCCGCGGACGTCGTCTTCTCCGCGGTCGCGGACCACTCCTTCCTCTGGAAGCTGGGACCGGACGCGGCGGCGGAGGCCGTGGGGCACGTCGCCTCCCACCGGCCGCGGCGCCAGGACCGCGAGCCCCACTTCAACGAGACCGGGGCCTTCTACGTCATGCGGACCGAGGGCTTCCTCGAGCACCGGCACCGGTTCTTCGGCCGCATCATGATCGAGGAGGTGCCGGAGGAGCACGCCCGCGAGATCGATTCGATGAGCGACCTGACCCTGGTGCGCTCCATCGCCGCGCAGCAGGACGCGCACCCCCTCCTGGACGTGCAGGCGCTCGTCACGGACTTCGACGGCGTGCACACGGACGACTCCGTCCTCGTCGCGGACGACGGCCGCGAGGTCGTCCGGACCCACCGCGGCGACGGCCTGGGCGTCGGCCGCCTCGTCTCCGCCGGGTTCCCGTTCCTCATCCTCTCCAAGGAGCGCAACCCCGTCGTCAGCAGGCGCGCGGAGAAGCTGCGGACGGAGGTGCTCCAGGGCATCGACGACAAGGCCGCCGCACTGGAGGCCTGGATGGCCTCCAAGGAGGTCGACCCGCAGAAGGTCGCCTACGTGGGCAACGACCTCAACGATCTGCCCGCCTTCGGGGCGGTGGGCTGGCCCATCGCCGTGGCCGACGCCCATCCCAAGGTCCTCGCGGCCGCCCGGGTCGTCCTCTCGAGACCCGGGGGCCACGGCGCCGTCCGCGAGGTCTGCGACCTCATCCCCGATTCCGCGCTCCCGGCGCGCACCCCCGACCTCACCTCGTCCCCCATCGCCTTCGCGGCCCCGCACACCCACAAGACCAAGGAGTTCGCATGATCCAGACGCTCGCACCCCGCACCGCACCCTCCGCCGCGACACGCACCTCCGCAGCGCCCTCCTCCGCGCCCGCACCCGTGCGGATCGGGGAGCACTCGGTGGGCGCCGGGCAGCCGGTCTACATGATCGGCGAGATCGGCATCAACCACAACGGCGAGGTCGAGCTCGCCAAGCGGCTCATGGACGTGGCGGCGGAGGCCGGCGCGCAGGCGGTGAAGTTCCAGAAGCGGAACCCGGACGTGGCCGTGCCGGAGGCGCAGAAGTCCAAGATGCGCGAAACGCCCTGGGGCACCATGACCTACCTCGAGTACAAGTACCGCGTGGAGTTCGAGCGCGAGCAGTACCGGGAGATCGACGCGCACGCCAAGCAGCTGGGCCTGCAGTGGTTCGCCTCGCCGTGGGACACGGATTCCGTGGACTTCCTCGAGAACGAGTTCGATGCGCTCACCTACAAGGTGGCCTCGGCCTCCCTCACGGACTTCGAGCTCCTCCGCGCGATCGCCGCCACCGGAAAGCCGGTGCTGTGCTCCTCCGGGATGTCCGACTGGGACATCCTGGACGCCGCGGTGGAGGTCTTCGACCGCGAGAACCTGGTGCTCATGCACGCCGCCTCCACCTACCCGCTGCCGCCGGAGGAGGCCAACCTCCGGGCGATCCCGGCGATGGAGAGGCGCTACGGGGTCCCGGTGGGCTACTCCGGGCACGAGATCGGCACGGAGATCTCGCTGGCCGCCGTGGCACTGGGCGCGGTGACGGTGGAGCGCCACATCACGCTCGACACCACCATGTGGGGCTCGGACCAGTCCGCGTCCATGGAGCCGGACGAGTTCATCGCGCTCTGCCGCGGCGTGCGCGTGCTGGAGCGCGCCCTGGGCGATGGTGAGAAGCGCATCATGCCCGGCGAGGAGTCCAAGATCGCCTCGCTGCGCAAGTAACGGCGGGAGAACACGCACCAGTGACCACGTCCCCCAGGCTCTCCGTCATCGTCCCCGCCAAGGACGCCGAATCCTACATCGCGGAATCGCTCACCTCCCTCACCCTTCAGGGGCTCCCTCCCGAGGACATGGAGGTGGTGGTGATCGACGACGGTTCGGAGGACCACACCGCGGAGATCGCCGGGCGGTTCGCGGACCGGTTCGGGGCATTCCGCCTGCTCCGCAATCCGCAGCCCACCGGCGTCTCCGCGGCGCGCAACGCGGGGATGCGCGCCGCGACCGGCACCGGCATCACCTTCCTCGACAGTGATGACTGGTACGCCGACGGGCACCTCGCGGTGATGCTCGAGGCCTTCGAGCACCTCGAGGTGGACTCGGTGCGGACAGACATCATCCTGGCGGCGGGCAAGCACCGCACGCTCAAGTCCGCCCCGGTGTACCTGCGGAACACCCGTCTGCGGACCGCCGACCACACGGTGCGCGGATTCGACCAGACGATGGTCGACTACCCCAATCCGCCCACGGGCCTCTACCACCGCAGGCTGCTGGAGCGCGGGCTGCTGTACTTCGACGAATCGCTGCGCAGCGCGGAGGACCGCGAGTGGAACTGGCGGATCATGCTCCGGTCCGAGACCTTCGCGGTGGTCACCACACCGGGTGCCTACTACCGGCGCGGAGTGGGCGGTTCGCTCACGGCGGTCTACAACGAGACGCAGCTGGACTTCATCCGCAGCTGCGAGAAGACCCTCGCGCTCACCCGGGAGCTCTCCGGCGGGGCGGAGGGCGATCCGCGGACCCTCAAGGCCGCGCACAACCTCTTCGCGCTGGCGGACATCCACCTGCAGCGCCGCGCGGAGATGACCAGGGGCCTGCGCACGCAGCTGGTCTCCGAGCTCACGCGCGTGGCGGAGGGACTCAGCGAGGCGGAGCTGGGGACACTCGTGGACACCTTCAGCCGCAAGCGGCGCGACCATCTCCGGCCGGTGCTCCGCGCACTCAGCAGGCGGAAGGCCGCGCGTTCCTCTGCCGGCGCCCGCGCCCCGCAGAATTTCCGCGCCCCGCAGAACCTCCGCACCCCGCACAACCCCCGCACCGCAGGAAGGACCATGCCGTGAAGCAGGTGTTCGCCGTGTCCTCCTGGCTGCAGCTCGCCAGTCTCGCCGCCGCCATGGACTCCGGGCTGCTCGAGGAGGCGCAGGAGCGCGTCCTCCTCGTGTCCGACAACCGCGTGGTCAACGAGGTGGGTCCGTCGTTCGCCCAGAGGCCGGAGGCCGCGCCCCTGCTCACGCGGTTCGACAGGGTGATCAGCCTCAACGAGTGGATCTGGCCGATGCATCCGGCCCAGTGGGGGCCCAAGGACATCGAGCGCACGATGTGGTCCAAGCTGTTCACCCGCGCCTGGGAGCTGGAGAGCGCGGACGGACGCGTGCAGCTCTTCCTCGAGTCCGTGCAGTCGAACCCCGGCCGGGCGCTCGCGGCCGTGTTCCTCGAGGCGGAGCTCTTCGTGCACTCGGACGGCCTCATGGGCTACGGCCCCACCCGCAACCGGCTCTCTCCGCTGCTGTGGAACCGTCTGCGGGGCTTCGTCTATGTGGACCTCGTGCCGGGTCTGCGACCGCTCATGCTCTCCGAGTTCGAACGGGTGGAGCACCTGGTGGTGCCGCCCGAGGCCGTGCGCGCCGCCATCGGCGAGGTGGCGGACAGCGCTGCGGTGCAGCTCCCGGAGGAGCGGGAGGGGACGGCGCTCATCATCGGGCAGTACCTCTCCGACATCGACCTCCTCACCCACGAGCAGGAGACCGAGGTCTATGCCGCCATGGTCAGATCCGCCCTGGATGCCGGCTGCACCTCCGTCGTCTTCAAGCCCCACCCGGCCGCTTCGTCCTCGGTCAGCAGTGTGCTGGCCGCACGGGCGGCAGAGGCCGGCGCGGCCTTCGAACTGGCGCCCTCGTCCGTCCCGCTCGAACTCTGCCTGGACCGGATGCGGCCGGCCGCGGTGTACAGCTGCTTCTCCACCGGCATGGTGACGGCCTGGCGGCTCTACGGGGCGAAGGCCCGGTCGCTGGGCACGGATCTGGCTCTGGAGGCGTTCGCACCCTATGAGAACAGCAACCGCATCCCCGTGACCATCTGCCGGTACCTCTTCGACGACGCTCACGGCGCGGAGGCCGCTCACACTTCGGAGAGCACCCACAGCGCCGAGGCAGCTCACGGCCCCGAGGCAGCCCACGGCGGAGCGCAGGGTGGGGCCTACGGCGATCGGGCGTTCTCGCTGCAGGAGCTCACGGACGCGGTGGGCTACTGCATGCAGTCGCGCATCTACCCGCATCTGCGGGACTCGGCACAGGCCTTCCTGACCGCTCACTACTCTGCCACGCCGGAGTACTTCAAGCGCCGCCGGCTCACCAAGCTCGGGCTTCCCGGCGGCCTCCCTCCCCGTACTCGCACAGTGCTGGACCGGGCACGGAGCACCGTGGCTCAGACCCTGCCGGAACCCGTCGCAGCCCGTGTGCGACCGCTGGCGGCGAAGGTCAGGAGCGTGCTGAACGCGCGCGTCCCGCGTGCCGCCGCACCCGCACCCGCCTCTCCCACAGTCGCGCCGTCGGTTCCCGCACCCGCGCCCGCGCCCACAGCCGCGCCTTCGTCACGCACAGCCGCCTCGCTCATCCCCACCGCCACAGGCACCGGGAGCCGCCGATGACCGCACGCGCCCTCGTCGAATCGCCCTTCCAGTTCGTCTCCGCCCTGGAGGCGCTGCGCGGCACGGAGGAGGCAGTGGTGCACGCGCGGCCGGACGCACGCGGGATGGAGCAGTTCCTGCGCCAGCTGCCGGAGGGCTGGCTGCCTCCCGGCGTGACCGTCTCCACGCGCCCGCCGTCGTACGCACCGCAGGCACGGACCACACGTCTGCTGGTAGGCGACCTGTGCTCAGGACGGATCCAGCGGACGGTCTCGCAGAGCTACCTGCTGTCACTCCTGCCGGAGCTCACGATCCTCGACGACGGCCTCGCGACCCTCAGCGTGGTGGAGCAGCTGGTCTCCGGCACCGGTCCGCTGAGCCGTCCCCGCCAGCGGCTGAGCCCGGTGCGCAGCAGGCTCTCCGCGTTCTTCGCCGCTCGGCTGCGCGGCCTCGCACGGAAGGGACGGGTCGACTGGTTCACGGCGCTGCGCCCCGGTCCTGAGCTGCGGGCGAGCGCCGCCGCGCGCAGTGTCCGCATCCGCGAGCACCGCTTCGAGCACGCCCGCAGCGTGGGAAGCGGTGAGGCACCGGAGTCCGAGGCCGTGGTGATCGGCTCCGCGATGGCCGCGGACGGGCTCATCCGGCCGGCGGCGTACCTCGACTGGGTGCGCGGTGCCGCGGGCCGCGGCACCGGCCTCTCCGCCCGTTCCACGACCTACTACCCCCACCGCCGCGAGTCGCCGGACTTCCTCGCGCGCGTCGCTCAGCTCGAGGGCGTGCGCGTGGCCGAGCCCGGGCTGCCCCTCGAACTCCGGCTCTCCTCGCTCCCACCCGGCGTCCACGTGCTGAGCCTGCCCTCGACCGCGGTGGTGAGCCTGGCGACGATGAACCCGGAGGCGGTCTTCGCGGTGACTCCCGTGGAACCGGCCTGGTGGACGGATGCGGCACCCGCGGAGTTCCGGGCGAGCACCGCGCGGAACGGGAAGGCGCTGCGGGAGTGGACGAGGCAGACATGCTGATGCGGGGCTCGGCGGCGCCCAAGATCCTCGCCGTTGCCGATTCGGAGTCGTACCTCAAATGGGCAGCGCATCTGCTGGCGGGCCTGCAGGGCGCGGGGACGGCAGATTTCCGCACCGAGCTCCTGCTCCTCGACACCCCGCTGCTGCCGGTGCCGGAACAGCGGAGCGCGGCACTGACCGGCACACGGTGGGAGGGGCGCTCCCCCGGTGTCGTGACGCGCAGAGCTCTGCGCGGGGAGCTCGAACGCCTGCGGCCGGACATCGTCCTGGCGGCGGCCACCGGTCCCGTCGTGCAGCAGATCCACTCCACCGCCGCCCGCGTGTCACCGCGCCCGGCGCTGCTCTCCGGCCTGCCCGGGGTGGGTCTGCCGGCGACCACGAAGGGGGCCCGGTACAGGCGCCTCGGCGACGCCTTCGTCACGCATTCGCATGCGGAGGCCGCCGCGTACCGCAGGGTGTACGGCGCGCTCCGGTACCCGGCGGACATCCTCGTGACCCGCCTGCCGATGCTGGCTTCAGCGGCACCGCCGGAACCTGTGCGGGGCGGTGGGCGGGTGCACCGGATCGTGTTCGCCCCGCAGGCCAAGGTCCCGCCGCTGCGCAGCCAGCGTCTGCAGATCCTGCGCGCCCTGGACGACTGGGCGCGGGCCGAGGCCGGACGGACGGTGGCGATCAAGCTCCGTTCGCGGGAGGGTGAGCAGGAGACCCACCACGAGCATGTGCCGTACCGCGAGCTGCTGGGGCGGATGCACACCTCCGGCGAGGCGAGCGCGCGGATGCGGCTGGAGTACGGGCCGATGGCCGAGTTCCTCACTCCCGGCACGGCGCTGGTGACGGTCTCCTCCACCGCCGCACTGGAGTCGCTGGACCGGGGCCTGCCGACGCTCGTCGTCTCCGACTTCGGGGTGAACGAGGAGATGCTGAACGCGGCGTTCTCCGGCTCCGGGCTCGAACGCACCCTGGAGCAGCTGCGCGCCGGTGACTTCCCGTTCCCCACGCGGGACTGGCTGCGGGAGAACTACTTCCACCCGCCGGAGGACTCCTTCGAACGCGCCCTGGTGCTGCTGGCCGCACGCTCCCGCCAGGCGCAGCTCACGGACCTGGGGCGGCAGGCGCTGGCACAGGATCTGCGAGGTGTGCGGGCGGAGCTCCGCACCCTCGCACCGGCGCCGGTCGTGAGCGCCTACCGCAGCGGTGTCACCGCGCTGCGCAGGATCCGCAGCCGCTGAGCCGGGCAGCCGCACTGCGCAGGGCTCCGCCTCAGACGCTCCGCAGTTTCACCGCGGCTGAGCGCGGCTCACTCCACCACCTCGCGTGCGGCGCCGCGGTCCGGGAACACCCAGGTGCGGTAGGCCCAGAACCTGAAGACCATCGCGAGGCCGATCCCCACGATGTTCGTCGAGATGTTGTACGTGACCGGGTCGCGCATCTCCAGCAGGTACCACGTCATCCCCAGCGGTGCGACGACGATGACCATGCCGATCGCGTTCGCCACCGCGAACTTCCAGATCGTGGAGAACTCGGAGCCGGAGTCGCGGCCGCCGTAGGTGAGGAATCGGTTGCCCAGCCAGGCGACCGCCACGGAGACGAGGGTGGAGACCACCTTGGCCTTGATGGGGCTGCCGTCCAGCAGAGCAGGGATGCCGGCGAAGCCGAACAGCAGCAGATTCGAGAGCCCCACGTCCACGATGTAGGAGATGCCGCCCACGGAGAGGAAGGACAGGACCTCACGGACGAAGCGGCGCAGCCGCACCCAGCGGGAGGCGCGCTCCGCGTCCGCGGCGCCGGCCTCGGCAGCCGCCGGCTGCGGACCGTCCTGCTCGGCGAGCTGTTCGGCGGTGTCCAATACGCGAGTCCTCAATCCGGGTGGGGCGCGCTGAGAGCAGCGGGCCCGTGGTGACGGTCATCCACTCTACGACCGGTGGCGGAGTGAGGATGCCTCCGACACCGCAGACTTGCTGGGGATCACCTCAGAACCAGAGCCCGGCACACGTCGCATCACGGCCGCGGCGAGCCGCTTGGAGGGTTCGGAGACGAGCCAGTGCAGCGGCCGCAACGACAGCACCTGAGCCAGCGCCCATGCGAGCAGCGCGCACAGCACCACGGCGCCCACCTGGACCCGCCGGTCGTACCCGCCGTCGTAGATCGAGGCCAGAGCCGGTGTGAGCACGATGACGGCCAGACCGTGAAGCAGATAGACCGAGAGCGAGCGGGCGCCCATCGTCGTCACCACGGTGCTCCGGGAGGGAACGCCTGCGAGGAGCGCGACGATGACCAGCAGGGAGATGAGATAGAGGCAGAGCCGGACGAGGATGCCGTGGAGCGTGCCCACCTCGAGCCATTCGTAGTTCCGGCTGCCGTAGAGCCACTCGCGCTGGAGGTCTGCGATGAAGAGTGCCAGCAGCGGGCACATCGCGGCGAAGGCCAGACCCAGCTTGGTCCACAGCGGCATGGCGGACAGCCATGAGAGGGCGCAGGACCCGTAGACCTTGCCCAGGACGAACAGGGGCCAGAACACCAGCATGCGCGAGAGCGAGAACTCGTAGTCGGCGGCGGGAACCGCTCCGGCGAGCAGGCCGGTGGCGACGGAGACCACGGCCATGATCCGCGGGACCCTCTCGATGAGCGGCACCGTGAGGTACCAGGCGATCATCGCGAAGAGGAACCACAGGATCCAGTGTGGTCTGATCCAGCTCCACTCGAAGGGATCGCCGGCGAACCGCTCCACGACGTAGTAGACGAGCTGTGCGGCGAGGAGCGTGAGGAGGAGGTTGAGGACCCGTTCGCCCAGCCGCTTCGACTTGGCGGTGATGCCCGCGAGGAACACGAAGGCCGGCATGTGGAACGCGTAGATCGAGGTGAGCACGAGGCGCCCGAGGCCGTCGTCCCACCCGGAGCTCAATCCCTCGAGCAGGTGCCCGAGAACCACGAGCACGATGAGAGCGCCCTTGGCGTTGTCGATCCGTCCGTCCCTCACAGGCATCGGGACAAACTAGCATCCGCTTCTGCACTTCCCCCGAACTCGCCTCATCATCCGCTCATACTTCTGTCAGGAAACGCAGAGCATTCATTCCGTGAATCGCAGAATCACCGCGGTCAGGGGATTCCCACTCGGCCCCATTCCCCCTTCAAGGCGCTTTCTTGAAACCGAGATGTACAGTGCGACAGCAGGAGAAAGAGAATCCGATGGCGAATCATCGAATTCCGACAATTACGCTTCACGGCATTTCCCCGACGCAGGAGACCTCGATGGCACAGCTTTCCTTCAGGAGTCGCGCGCACAGGCGCCTCGTCGCGGAGACGGTGGCCCGGTCCCGCCGCCTCCCCGTCAGGAAGAACACCGTCCTCTACGAGGCGAACTCCGGACGGGGAGCGGTCTGCAACCCTGAAGCGATATTCCGTGCACTCATGGCAGCACCGGACATGTCCCACCTCAAGCACCTCTGGGTGCTCGAGGAGGACTGCCTGAACGATCCGATCGTCGCGGAGTTCGAGAAGGCGAAGAATGTGCGCTTCATCGAGTACAAGTCCCTCGAGTACTACTACGCACTCGGAACGGCCGGCTATCTCGTCAACAATTCGACTTTCCCGCCGGAACTCTCCAAGAGACCGGAGCAGACCTACATCAACACCTGGCACGGCACGCCGCTCAAGCGGATGGGCTACGACGTCGAAGGCGGGGGCCCTGACACCCGGAACATCATCAAGAACTTCCTGGCAGCAGATTGGATTCTGTCGCCGAACCCCTTCACCACAGAGACCATGCTGCGCAAGGGCTATCGCCTCGACGGGATCTTCCGCGGGAAGATCGCCGAGGTCGGCTATCCGCGCGTCGACCACCAGTTCCAGGGCCCCCTGGGCCGCAAGCAGACACTGGAGCGTCTTCGCGCAAGCGGGACCGTGGTGCCCGCCGGTGCGAAGATCGCCCTGTACGCCCCCACCTGGAAGGGCGCGTCCTTCTACGATCCGCTCGACGAGATGGCCTCCACGGCGGAGTTCGTCACGGAGCTCCAGGAGCGCCTCGGTCCCGGCTGGCGGGTTCTCCTCAAGGTCCATCAGCGCGTCCTCGCGCAGGCGGATGCGCATCCTGAGCTCCGCGACCGGCTCGTGCCGAACCACATCCCCGCCAATACGGCGCTCGCGGTCTCGGACGCACTGATCACGGACTACTCGAGCATCTTCTACGACTACCAGGCCCTCGAACGGCCGATCCTGTTCTACATTCCCGACTACGACTCCTACTCCGGCTACCGCGGCCTCTACCAGGAGCCCGCGGACTGGCCCGGCCCCATCGTCACCACTGTCGAGGCCGCGGCGGAGGCTCTCCTCGCAGCTCCGGACGAGGCCGTGACGGACCGCCTCCGCGCCGCGCGGCAGACCTACAACCCCCACGACGACGGACGAGCCTCGCAGCGTGTGGTGGACCTCGTGTTCCGCGGCAAGGACCCCGGCGGGACCGTGATCTCCGACTTCTCGGACGGGCGGACGAGCCTGCTGCTCTATCCCGGCGGCCTGCTGCCCAACGGCATCACGAGTTCGTGCGTCAACATGCTCAACTCCCTGGACTTCGACCGCTTCGACGTCTCCGTGGCGTACGGCCACAGCACCAAGCCGGATGCGCTCAGCTTCCTCAGCCGGATCGATCCCCGCATCCGCCTGCTCCCCCGCATAGGCCGCTTCACCACGGGCAAGAAGCCGCTGGAGCAGGTGCTCGGAGCCGAATTCCCCTGGGGAGACGACGCCCGCGCGCCCCGCGCCCGGAAGGACTTCCACGACGAGTGGCGGCGCTGCTTCGGAGACGCCCGCTTCGACCACGTCATCGACTTCTCCGGGTACGGACCTCTGTGGGCGGGGATCTTCGCCGCCGCGCCCTCGGGCGTGAAGTCCATCTGGCAGCACAACGACATGGTCTCCGAGGTGTCCAAGGAGATCAACGACTCCACGCCCCACGAACGCCGCCTCAAGCAGGTCTTCGACCTGTACAACGACTTCGACACAGTGGTCGCCGTGTCGCCCAGCCTCTGCGAGCTCAACCGTGCCGGGCTCCAGCACTACGCGCCCCACACCGCCTTCACCTACGCGCGGAACCTCATCGACGGCGAGGCGGCTCTCGCCCGAGCCCGCCCGCGGTTCGAACTGCAGCGGCCCCAGGCAGAGGCTCCGCAGGGCGCGGATCTGCGGACGCAGGTCCGCCTGCTCACCGATGCGTACGGCGGCGAGGCCGTCGCCCAGGCGGTGGAGTTCGAGACCGTGCTCTCGACGTTCCTGCCGCCGTCCGAGGACACCACCTTCCTCACGATCGGCCGGATGAGCCCGGAGAAGAACCAGGCGAGGATGATCCGCGCCTTCGCACAGGTGCACCGGGAGAACCCGGCCACGCGTCTGGTGATGGTGGGCGACGGCGTCCTCCGCGAGAGTCTGCGATCGCTGGTGCAGAGCCTGGGGCTCGGGGATGCGGTGGCACTCACGGGCCAGGTGTCCAATCCCTTCCCGCTGTACGAGGCAGCCGACTGCTTCGTCCTCTCCAGCGACTACGAGGGGCAGCCGATGGTCATCCTCGAGGCGAGGGTTCTCGATCTGCCCATCGTGTCCACGCGGTTCGCCTCCGTGACGGATGCGCTCAGCGACGATCAGGGGCTCATCGTCGATCGCTCCGACGACGCGCTCGCCGAGGGCATGCGCGCCTATCTCGCGGGCGCCGTACCGCAGCAGGCGTTCGACTGGAAGGCGTACAACGCCCAGGCGCTCGGCGAGTTCCTCTCCGCGGTGAGGGCCGCGTGAGTCCCCGCCGCGCGCGCCGTGCACTCACTGCGCTGGGACAACGCCTCACCGCACGGCTGCGGCCGGACGGACAGGAGAGGACGGCCTCACGTGCAGAGAGGGCCGGGAGCCCAGAGAGTGCGACGGGGACTACGGCCTCCGCTGCGGCCCCGGTGGCCTTCGGACCCGTGCACGGTGTGAGAGCTGATCTGCGCGCCGTGCACTGGGAGGGCCCCGAACTCCATGTGGAGGGGTGGGTGACGGTGGACGGCCGTGCGCGGAAAGCACCCCCGGTTCTCCGCGTGTTCATGGTCCCCGCCGGCGACGAGCAGTCGTTCGACGATGCCGCGACCCTCCTGGCGGCCGGAACGGAGCTGAGGACGGAGCCCGCTCCCTGGCTCGACGTCAACGGCTTCGTGGACAAGAATCACGATCTCTCCTCCGCGGCCTTCCGCGCCGTGTGCCGGGTACAGGATCTCTGCGATTCCCCGCACGGCCGGGTGCAGCTGGTCGTGCAGTACGACCGGAAGGCCGCGCAGGTGACCTCCTTCACGCACAGGTACGGCTGGGGTTCGGCAGGCCATCTGCAGGCGCTCGTCGTCTCCGGCCGGCGCCTGGCACCGGAGTGGAGCGGGGAGCGCGGCCTGTGCCTCGTCCGGTCCTCACCCGCGGCCTTCGCGGACGGGCCGCCGCAGGCGCAGGGAGAGCAGATCGTGGTGCCCCTCCGGCTCGTTCCGGACTTCGTGCCGGTGAGCGCCGGGTGGAGCCTGGAGAAGGCCTCGTGCCCGGTGCCCCTCGACCTGTCCCGCAGTGCTGACGGCCGCAGCGAGCTGCGGATCGGCGCAGCCGGGCACACCCCTGCCTCAGGGTCCTGGGCCATCGCGCTGACCGGCGGCGACGGTGCGCGGCGGCACGTGCACTGGAACAGCACGGACTGGGAGTACGTGCCTGTCTCCGGCGGCGCTCTCGAGAGAGGGACGGGCGGTCTGGTCCGGCTCACCCGTGCACCCCGTCGCTGCCCGGCGGCGGAGGTGACGCTCTCCGACGGGCGTCTCGCGATCACCCTGGCTGCGACGGCACCGGACTCCGTCTCGCATCTGCTGCTCCGCGGCGCACGCACGGAGCTCCGCGGTGAGCGCGCGGAAGCGTCGCGCTTCAGCATCCCCCTGGCACACCGCGCGTGGCAGGCGGAGGTGGACGCACCGCCCTCCGGCGGGTATCGCGCCTGGGCCGTGCTCGAGGACGGGGACGAGGTCCCCGTGGTCCTCACCGGACCGCTGAGCGCCCGGACTCCGCTCCCCCTGCAGGATCCCTCCGCCGCCATCCGCGCAGAGCATGCGCCGGACGGACAGCTCTACTTCGACTTCGCCGCGCCGCTCGGCCCCGACGAGAGGGGGCGCAGCAGCCGCAGATCGCTGGCCTCGGCCTGGACCGGCCCCGGCAGGCCCTCCCCCGCCGGCGGTGTGTTCCTGGAGTCCTGGTACGGCAAGACCGTCTCGGACAACCCTCCGGCCCTCCTCGAGGCGCTGCAGGCGGAGGGCGTGCCCGGCCCCTACTACGTCACGGTGGCGGACCGCTCGGTGGAGTACCCGGCCCAGGCGGAGCCGGTCATCGCGGGCGGCCGCGCGTACTGGCAGGCACTGGGCGCCAGCAGACTGGTCGTCTTCAACACCTGGCTGCCGGGCGGGTTCCGGAGGCACAGGGACCAGTACATCGTCCAGACCTGGCACGGCACGCCCCTCAAGGCCCTCGGTGCGGACGTGCCCCACCGGCGCGGCAAACCGGAAGCGGTGGAGCGGCTGCGGAAGGGCTCCCGCGAATGGGATCTCCTCCTCTCCCAGAACCCCTACTCCACGGAGATCCTCCGCCGCGCCTACGCCTTCGAGGGCGAGGTCGCGGAGACCGGGTATCCGCGCAACGACCGTCTGAGCGGCAGCGGACGGAATGCGCTGCGTGCGCGTGCCCGTGCGGACCTGGGCCTCTCCCCCGAGGCCGCGGTGGTCCTCTACGCCCCCACGTTCCGCCCGGAGGCCAAGGGCAGCCTCGGCCCCCTGGACACGGCGGGGCTCATGGCGCGCCTTCCCAAGGACGCCGTGCTCCTCGCCCGGGGCCACAGCGTCACCCTGCGGCGGGGGAAGGACCTCAGGAGCGACCGGGTGGTGGATGTGACCTCGTATCCGGAGCCCGCGGACCTCATGGCCGCGGCCGACTGCCTGGTCACCGACTACTCCTCCATCATGTTCGACTTCGCCGTCACGGGCAGGCCGATCCTGTACTTCACCCCCGACTACGAGGACTACCTGGAGACGGGCAGAGGCGGGTACTTCGATCTCGCCGCTGAGGCTCCAGGGCCGCTGCTGCGCACGGAGAGCGCGCTCGCGAAGGCGCTCACGGACACCCTGTACGGAGGCTGGGCCCCGTCCGAGGCCTACAGACGCTGGCAGCGGGAGTTCGTTCCCCACGACGACGGGGAGGCCGCCCGCAGACTGGCCGCCCGGATCTCCGCGGCGCTGCGCTGAGACCGATCAGGGAGGAAGCATGTCGACCATCGTCAATCTCGTTCCCAATCCCGGCTTCGAGCAGACCGCTCCCGGTTCCCGCGGCCGCTCGGACTTCGAGCTGCCCTATGCGGAGGGCGGCCTCTACACGCACGTGCACAACACCGCCCGCGCCTCGACCGCCTGGTGCGCCGGCGGCCGGCAGTCGGTGTTCGTGGAGGGGACGAGCCGCAGCAACGACACCCACATCGCTCCGGGAGGGCGGAACGAGGAGGGCACCTTCCGCCTGGGCATGCGCCCGGGCGAGACATACACGGCACAGGTCACCGTCCACCTCGAGGAGCGGCTCCGGGGCGCGCTGCACAAGGACGCCCTCACCATCGCGCTCGGCTGCGTCATGGGAGGGAGGACGGACTGGCGGGTCGCGGTCTCGGAACCGGCGCCCAACAGGCCGGGGACACGGCAGCTGACACTCACCTTCACCGTTCCGGCGGAGGCCACCGCCGCCTGGAACCGCCTGGTGTGCGGCATGAGCGCAGGCGCAGGCGGAGTGCACTGGGACGACGTCATGCTCACACAGTCGCCGGGCGCCCTCCCCTATTTCGACGGAGACACACCGGAGGACGCCTGCTTCACCTACGGCTGGACCGGAGCGAGGCAGCTCTCCCCCTCCACGCGGACGCTGAAGGACCCGGACCTGCTGCTGCGCGATCCCGGGACGCGGGAGCCGTTGGACGAGGAGCAGCTGCAGGACGTCTGCCGCCTGCTCGCGGAGGCGGGCACGGCGGAGGAGCTCGCGCTCGTGTCGGAGCACATCAGGCGGCTGCCGACGCTCACGGAAGAGACGGCGAGGCCGCTCACGGCGATGCTCGGGGAGGCTCAGGAGCGCATGGAACGGAGGCGCGCCCGGGTCTCGGCCTCGGCCGGTCTGGACCGCGTGCCGGAGCACCACGTGCAGAAGGCCCGCGCGCTGCTCAACGAGCGGCGGTGGCGCTCCGCCGCGGCCGCCTATGAACGGGCTGTCGCCCTCGCTCCGGAGGACGCGCAGCTGCGGTACGAGCTCGCCGAGGCTTACGACCGGGTGCGCGACGACGCCTCCAGCCTGCGGGTGTGCCGGGAGGCGGTCGCGCTCGACGCCCCGCTGCCGTTCGATGCGCTCGCCGCGCTGGAGACCTACCCGCGGGCATTCCGGGCGAGGAGGACCACGGGTCTCTTCGTGGCGGAGCGGCTCGCGGAGATCAGGCGCCGAGCGGATGCCGCCCCGGGAGGGGAAGGGAGCGTGGGCGACCCGCTCCCGGTCTTCAGCTACTGGGCACAGGGCAGGGCCGCAGCGCCGCCCCTGGTGCAGCGCTGTCTCGCACGGATCGAGGAGGCCGCGGAGGGCAGTGCGCACGTGCTCAGCGATGCGGACCTCCCCTACTATGTGAGCATCCCCCGGAATATCGAGGCCGCGGTGGGGGCGAACAAGACGTACTTCTCGGACATCCTCCGGGTCGAACTGCTGCACCGCTACGGAGGCGCCTGGCTGGACTCCACCTGCTGGCTGGGCACGGCGGCGGCGCCGTTCCTGGACCGTTGCCTGACGGCCGGTTTCACCGCCCCGAGCTACACCGGGCCGCGCATCTCGAGCTGGTTCATGGCGGCGCGGCCGGGCAGCCGGATCGTCGCACTCCTCCGCTCCGCGCTGCACCTGTGGTGGGAGGAGCGCCCGTACCTGCCGCACTACTACCACCTGCATCACGTGTTCGAGATGCTCTACCGGCTCGACGAGGAGTTCCAGCAGGAGTGTGATGCGGCATACGCCCCTTCGTCACAGGCCGCGCACGCGTTCCACGCACGGCTGCTGGAACCGCGCAGCGGTGTGGACGTGGAGGCGATCCTCCGCCGCTCTCCCGTGCAGAAGCTCCGCTACAAGTACGACCCCGCGGCGGTGACGCCGGACCTGCTCGTCGCACACCTGGTGCGCGGCGAGGCCTCCCTCGTGCTGCGCTGACTCAGAACAGCCCGGTGATCTGTCCCTCGGCGTCGACGTCGATCCGCTCTGCGGACGGCGAGGCGGGCAGGCCCGGCATCGTCATGATGTCACCGCAGATCGCGACGATGAACCCCGCTCCGGCGGAGAGGCGGACATCGCGCACCGTGAGCGTGTGGCCCTCCGGTGCACCGCGCAGCGAAGGATCCGAGCTCAGCGAGTACTGGGTCTTCGCCACGCACACGGGCAGCTCCCCGTAGCCCTCCGCGACGAACCGCCGGAGCTTCGCGGCGACGGAGGAAGGGATGTCCACTCCACCTGCCCGGTAGATCCGGGAGGCGATCTTCCGCAGCTTCTCCTCCGGGCTGTCGCTGAGCTCGTAGGAGCGCCGGGGCGTCCTGTCCTCTCCGGAACCGGACTCGCGTTCGGCGGCCGCGGCGATGACGGCATCGGCGAGGTCGAGAGCGCCTTCACCGCCGTGCGCCCAGTGCTCGGCAGGGACCGCTCGCACCCCGAACTCGCGGAGATGCGCGACCGCGGCCGCCACCTCGGCGTCCGTGTCGCTGGGGAAGCGGTTGAGGCTCACGACCGGGGTGAGCCCGTAGACCTCCCGCAGAACGGTGAGGTGGTGCTCGAGGTTCGCCATGCCGGCGAGCATCGCCTCGACGTTCTCCGTCTCCAGATCCGCCTTCTCCACCCCGCCGTGGTACTTGAGCGCCCGCACGGTCGCGACGACGCAGACGACGTCCGGCCAGATGCCGGCCGACCGGGTCTTGATGTCGAGGAACTTCTCCGCGCCCAGATCTGCTCCGAAGCCGGCCTCCGTCACCGCCCAGTCGCCCAGTGCCATCGCCGCACGCGTGGCGAGGACGCTGTTGCAGCCATGGGCGATGTTGGCGAACGGCCCGCCGTGGATGAATGCCGGGGTGTGCTCGAGGGTCTGGACGAGGTTGGGGGCGAGGGCGTCGCGGAGCAGCGCGGTCATGGCGCCCGCCGCGCCGATGTCCGCGACCGTCACCGGCTTCCGGTCGCGGGTGTGCGCGAGGACGATGCGCGAGAGCCGTTCGCGCAGGTCCGCAAGACTGGTGGCGAGACAGAAGATGGCCATCACCTCACTGGCGACGACAATGTCGAAGCCGTCCTCCCGCGGCACTCCCCCGTTCAGCCCGCCCAGGCCGATCGTGGTCCCCCGCAGCGCGCGGTCATTGAGGTCGACGACCCGCTTGATGTGGATGCGGCGCACGTCCACGTCAAGGGAGTTGCCGTGGTGGATGTGGTTGTCCAGCATCGCAGCGGCGAGGTTGTTGGCCAGGGCGATGGCGTTGAAGTCCCCGGTGAAGTGGAGGTTGATGTCCTCCATGGGCACCACCTGCGCGTATCCGCCGCCCGCGGCGCCGCCCTTCATCCCGAACACCGGGCCGAGGCTGGGCTCACGGAGCGCGAGGACCGCGTTGCCCGTGGCGGGCTCGCCGGCCGCCGCGCGCCGCCTGTTGCGTTCGTTGAGGCCGTCCGCGAGGCCGATGCTGGTGGTGGTCTTGCCTTCACCCGCCGGAGTGGGGCTCATCGCCGTGACGAGGACGAGCCGACCGGGAGTGCGTTCCTGCTCGATCCGTTCGAGAACGGGGAGCGGGACCTTCGCCTTCGTCCAGCCGTAGGGGACGAGATCCTCCGTGGGCACTCCGACGGACTCCGCGATCTCCGTGATCCGCTTCAGCGACGCTGCCTGTGCGATCTCCAAGTCGATGCTCATGGGGCCATTCTGCCTGAGAAGCGGAAGGCGGATCACCTCCGCAGAAGCGCTGCTGCGCGACTGCGGGCGACCATTACATAGGATGGATCCGGTTGAACGATAAACATCCGGAGGAACAGCATGCAGGACTGGCTACGCAGGCAAGCGCGATCGCTTGTGCGTTCACGCCCCTGGACAACCGTGAGCCAGTGGATACGCGGGGGTGCACGCGGACCGGCGGCGGGACACGAGATCCACGGCGTACCGGTTCCGGGGCAGGTGGTCGCCTACTTCGGCGACAACGCGGACAAGATCTACCAGCTGACCCAGTGGCTTCCGATCCTGGAGCAGCTCAATCAGCATCACCCCACCCTGCTGGTGTTCCGAAAGCTCAACGCGCTCCGCGCAGTCAAAGGAATGACGAAGCTCCCCATGGCGTTCGTTCGACGGTTCGACGACCTCGCCACTCTGTACTACGAGAACGACTACAGACTGGTCCTGTATGTCAACAACGGCGTGACGAACTTCCAGTCGCTTTCATATGCACCAGCGGTCCATGTGCACATCAACCACGGCGAGAGCGACAAGCTCAGCATGGTCTCGAATCAGGCCAAGGCATACGACAAGACCTTCATTGCAGGACCAGCCGCGCTCGAACGCCACAGGGCAGCACTCCTGGACTTCGACGAGAGCAAACTTGTCCCTGTGGGCCGCCCTCAGCTTGACATAGATCGAGAACCAGCTCTTCCCCCTTCCCGCGGTCGCACCCTCATGTATGCCCCTACCTGGGAGGGTGAGAACGACACCAACAACTACACGTCCATCGACAAGTACGGCGTCGCCATCATCAAGGCACTTCTGGAGATCCCGGATTCGAGGATCGTCTACAAGCCTCATCCACGCGTGGAGGAGACCGACGACGAAGCGATGGCTGCAGCCGATGCGCAGATCAGGGAGCTCATCCAGAAGTCGAATGCCGACAGAGCGCATGATCGCCACCTGATCATGATGTCGGGCGACATCCTCGCCATGTTCAGCCAGGTGGATCTGCTGGTGACCGACATCTCCAGCGTCGGCCTGGACTTTCTCTACCTGCGCCCGGAGAAGCCGCTGATCCTCACGGATCGCCGGAACGATCGAAGGGCGCTCAACCTCGAATCACCGATAAGCAGAAGCACGCCCATCATCGACGGCTCCTCCGTGTCGCGTACTGCTGCACTCGTCGAGGAGGCACTGGCCTCCGACAGGCATGCCGAGGAGAGAGCGCACCAAAGAGCCTTCTACTTCGGTGAACGAGAGATCGGTTCCTCGACCGCGGACTTCCTCAGCGCAGTGGACAGGCTGATCGAAGAGCGCGCCGAGAATCTCTCCGCCTTCGTCCGCCACCAGGGAACCAACATGGAGGCGGCGGACTGAACTCCTCCGCCTCCCCACTCCGGGCGGGGCGGGAGCCGTTCAGCCGACCCGCGCGCTGAGATTCCCGTGCACTGTCGCATACAGCTCGAGATTCCCGCCCGGCCGCTCTGCAGCAGCCGCGTCGATTGCGCCCTCCGCCAGGCTCAGACGAACACGCCGTGAACGGCCCACGGTCGTCAGCCAGAAGTCGTAGATGGCGCTTGCCGCCGTGAAGCGGGAGAGAGGGATCTCAACGGCAAAACGACGCTCTCCGCCGTCGATGCCCTGCGCCACCTCCACGTCGAAGCCGAAACGACGGTTCCGGCTTGAAGCACGGAGCCGCATCTCCGCAGAATCCTCCGTCCAGTCTCCCAGCAGCTGCCCGCAGAGAGAGACAACGGGTTCGTCGGCAACTTCGTCCAGATGCGCCCGCGTCACCACTGCACCGCTGCCCACCTCAGCTCCCGCCGGCCGGGAGGCGGCCAGCTCTGCGCATACGTCAGCCCACATCTGGGAAACCGTCAGATCATCGAAGCTGCGCGCCTTGCGCTGAGCCGCAGCCCTCATGGACGCCAGCCGGTCCTCATCCATCGTCACCACCGACCTGATGGCGTCGGCAAGGGCGCGGTGATCTCCCTCCGGAACCACCAGACCGTCCACCCCATGAGTGATGACATCGCGCGGCCCGTACCTCACGTCGTAGGCGATGGGGATGCAGCCTGCAGCCATCGCCTCGACGAGCACCAGAGGCAACCCCTCGTACTTGCTGCTGAGCACGAGGAACGAAGCTTCGGCAAGCTTTGCGGAGGCATCCGGATCGTACCCCTTCAGCTCGATCCGGTCGCCCATCTCCACGCGTTCGATGAGCGCTGCGATGTCCTCCTCCAGAGGACCGGACCCGTACACGTCGATCTTGACTCGTGCCGCAGGGTCCGCATCGTCGAACTCCGCGACAGCCTTCACCGCATGATCGACCTGCTTCTGCTCGCTCAGGCGGGCCAGCATGACCCCACTCGTAGCCGGGCGAGCTTCCCGGGGATCCGGCAGAACGTCCGCGATGTGCCGGGAATTCGGCACCACAAACGTCCCGGACTTTCTCGCAAAAGCCGCCAGGAAGTCTTCCCGCTGCCGATCTGTGAGAAATGCCAGACCATCAAATGACTCATGCTCGAGTATGATATCCGATCTGGACTTCGTGAACGGCCCGTAGGGAGTCACTGCGTCACCGGACAGGTGGGGATTGTGAAACACTTGGACGGTCTTCACATGAGAACGGCGATAGTATCGGAGGAAGCTGCCTGCGAACTTGGAGTCATTCACCAGTACAGTCGGCTGATCGCCTACAACAGAATCAATCCACCTCAGATAGAAGTCCCGCGCCTTTGACCAGTGCGCCACGGGCGCTCCCCGCCGATTCAGGAGAATGAGACCGCCCCCGGACTTCCTCTCATCCCGAATATAGACACTGCCATCGGCTCGCAGGTGCTCGATGCACCGCACTTCACCTTCGTCGTCGACGAGCGTACGGCGCCTGGAGCTCTCACTCGAAACGGACAGTCCCGCACTTCCGCTGGAATCCGACGTGGTCTGAGCTGAAGCTCCGGCGAAGACCGACAGCTGCCGATCGGTCATCACCGCCACCTCGGACCAACAGTTCCGCAGGGAAACGCCGTCTCCCAACCTGCCTGCGCTCTTCAGCTCGGCGGCCTTGGCCGTGATGTCCAGTGAGGAATCGAATGTCAGCAGCGGGATGGAAAGGGCTCCAAGTTCCGCAAGCTTCGACGAGCGGCGGAGAAGCACGCTGGTCAGACCGCCGAAGTCTTCAGGTATGCCCCACGTCATTGCCACATATCTGACCGGAGGAAACGACACCACGGGACTGGCTGCGGGTTCGCGTCGCACCATACGGGACAGACGCTGCCTGAAGGCCTTCATCAGTCCCTCTGACGCCATCTCCACACCTCCGATATACGAATTTCAGGGCAGTTGAACCTTATCACCCGCCACGGCGACCGCGGGCACGTCGCCCGCCTCCCCGTCCTCGTTCAGCTCGCACACCGGTAGCATTGAGGCCGACAGTCTCAGGAGCCGGCCCAGAATGCCCTCCTCGAACCGGCGAAGGAACCCACCGCATGGCAGACATCCTCATCCGAGCCACGCCCTCTCCGCTCGAAGCGGTCGGCCCCAGCGACATCTGGAAGCTCAACGCATATCACAACAACAGCGGAAACGTCGCATTCCCCTTCGGGCTCTTCCGGCATCTCACCACCGGCGACAGAAATGTCGTCTCCGACTGGTACGGAGCACGACTGCCCGAACCGGAAGAAGTCAACGAACGCTTCGACATGTACGTCCTGCCGATGGCCAACGACTTCGGCGGACACTTTGCCGGCGAGATGCTGCGCATGGCGAAGTTCATCGAGAAGCTGAAGATCCCGGTGGTGGTCGTCGGCATCGGGGGCGCATTCGGCATCGATGACAGCTTCGACAGTCCGAAGCCCTTCGACGACACCGCTCGGCGCTTCATCAATGCCGTCCTCGAGCGTTCCTCGAAGATCGGCCTTCGCGGGGAGATCACCGGACGCTACCTGACCTCCCTGGGATACAAGGAAGACAGGGATTTCCAGGTCATCGGCGATCCGACGCTCTACAACCTCGGGTCCACCCTGAAGATCAAGCCCTTCAGCTACCACCCTGACATGCGCATTGCCTACAACATGACGCCCAAGGCCCCGCAGGCCGCGCTCCGTTTCCTCAACTCGATCCCGGACAACTTCGAGAACACACTGTATGTCCCTCAGGACCTCGGTGATTTCTCCAAGCTCTATGCGGGCATGATGGATGTGAACGCGAATCCCCATCGTGACACCGTCGACAACTACCCCAATTCCCTGACAGACTCCCCTTTCCGCACGGGAAGAATGAGCTTCTTCACGAATGCCCCTTCCTGGATCGAGGAGATGAAGGGGTACGACCTCTCCATCGGTACGCGCATTCACGGGAACATCCTGCCCACCCACGCCGGAACTCCGTCCCTGACTCTCATGTACGGATCACGCTTGAAAGAGCTCGCAGACTACCACCATCTTCCGCGCAAGATGGCTGACAGCATCGACCCGGACATCTCGCTGGAAGAGCTCGTCAGCGACGTCGACTTCCACGAGCCGGAGAAGTTCCACGCAGAGAACTTCGCCCGCTTCGTCTCGTTCCTCGATGAGAACGAGATGACGCATTCCTATCGCCAGGCGGGCACCAGCGCAGAGCTGCCCTTCGATGCCGCTCTGAAGCAGGTTGAGGTGCAGGCTCCCATTGGCCCGGTGACGGCACTGAATGATCTGGAAGAGATACGCTCGCGCCTGGCACTGGGCCACGACATTTCGCGCGAGAAGGTCATTGCGCAGAAAGCTCGCTTGAAGCGCATGATGGCGGAGATCCAGCATCTCAAGGCCGAGAACAAGTCCCTCAAGGACGAGAAGAAGACCCTCAAGGCCGAACGCCGCGAGGCCCTCCGCCTGGCTGCAGCGAGAACCCCCCGAGGCCTGGCCGGTCGCGCGAAGAGGAAGATCACCAAGGCTCTGCGTATGAGCTAGCCGCCTGGAACGTTCCGAGCTGCCTATCGGAGGGAGGAAAGACCATCCGATAGGCAGCTTTCCATGTTCCGACTTCTTTCACGAAGATCGCGACACGATCTTCAGATGATCGGCGGTCGGCCCTGGATCGACATCATCAGCAGCCCCCGCCCGGAGAGCTTCTTCTGTTCCTCGTCAGCACTCCACGGATCCAGACGCCAGCCGTCCCTCCAGCCGGTGAACCATGCGCGGAGCTGCTGCGGCTTCTTCGCCCACCGCAGGCACTGCACAAGGGTCCACGAGCCCACGTAGGCCCAGCTGATGGGGAACGGCAGATTCCTCCGCGCGAGCCACACGCGGTTGCGCGCGTTCATGTAGAAGTACTCGTCGTGGCGCTTGGGGTCGATCACCGGGTGGGCGACCTGGATGTCCCCCCGGTACCAGACCTGGTAACCGGCGTCCCACACCCGCCAGGCGAGTTCGATGCCCTCGTGCGCGTACCAGAACGGCGCCGGCCAGCCGCCGGACTCGTCGAACGCCCTCCGCTGCAGGCAGATCGCCCCCTCCCAGACGGAGAAGACCGTCGAGGAATGCTCCGGGGACCCCTTCCGCAGGCGCGGTATCCACCGAAGCGGCGCATCGTCCCTGCTCGGATCCGTCACCTGCGGCTGGATCAGTCCGATCTCCGGCTTCGCCCGCATCATCTGCGCCATACGGAGAAGGGTCGTGTCGTCGGGCAGCCACGCGTCGTCGTCGAGGAAGAAGAGGAACTCACCGCGCACGTGCGGCACACCTTCGTTCCTGCCGGCAGGAATGCCCAGGTTCTCCGGAAGCGCCAGGGTGCGCACTCCGTCGGGCATGCCGACGGGTTCCCAGCCGTTGCCCACGCAGATGACGTCGAGCTCCACGCCTCGCTGCGCGAGCAGCGAACGGAACCCTCGGTCCAGATCCTCCGGGCGCTTGCCCTGGGTGAGAACCACGACGCCGAAGGTGTAGGGAGTTCCCGCGGAGGCCTCAGTGACGGCCGGCGATGTGGATGCACGCTTCCCGACGCCGCGCACCGGCAGGGCCTCGCCGTCCACGGACGGCACAACCTCGAACGCCTGCGCGGACTCCGCAGTCTCCGCATCACGGAGGACATGGGCGTCCCGGCGCAGGCGATCCTCGTCTGCGTGACCGCCGGCCCCGTGCTCGATCAGCATGGAATCCGGCAGTGTGCCCTCCGGTTCGCCTCCGGGTGAAGGGCCATCGGCCAGCAGGCGCGTGCGGGAGCCGCTGGGGTCCGCGGAGCGGCGACGACGCGGACTCATCCGAGCCTCCTCGACGCCATGATCGCAAGGAAGTGCCCGGCTGTGGAGAGCGCGCACAGAGGCACCAGCGCGAGGATGAGGAACCGGTCCGCGGAGATGCCGATGTCAGGCACCAATCCCACCACCGCGGCCAGCACCGCGAGGATCGACATCTCCACGGAGTGATAGATCCGGTGGAAGGGAACGAAGCGGGCGATGGCCTTCGCCTTGGCCAGCGCTCCTACGGAGATCGCCGTGGCCTGTGCCGTGTCCGGCAGCTTGTCCAGCCCGTTGAAGGCACGGGCCACATGGACCATGTCGTTGAGCGCCTTGTTCAGCAGGACGAACCAGCCCAGTGCCAGCCCCGCGACCACGTAGGGATACGCACTCCCGGGATCCGTGCGCAGCTGCGTCAGATCGCCCACGGCGCGGAAGCCGAGCGCCACCGCCACAGCGCCCTCCGTGGTGTAGTGACCCACCTTGTCGAGGAAGACGCCCTTGGCCGACCTGGTGCCGCGCCAGCGTGCCACCTCACCGTCACAGCAGTCGAAGTACAGCTGCAGCTGGGAGAAGAAGAGTGCCAGCAGGGCCCCCCAGATCCCCGGGATGAAGAGTGCTGCGGCGATGGCCCAGCCGGAGAGAATCATGAGGCCGGTCACGCCGTTGGCGGTGATGGGCGTCCTCACCAGGAGCGCGGTGAAGTAGATGGAGATGTGCCGCAGATAGAGTTCAGCGGTCCAGTGCTCGGCGTTCTTGCGCGACCTCACCTCGGGAGGCTGCGCAACCGCCCTCAGCTCCTCCAGAGTAGGTGCCGTTCTGCCCACTGCCACCGCTCTCAGCCCCTTCTCTGCGCCCACCGTGCCCTGCGGCCGGTTCAGGCGGTCCGGGAGCCGAGGTCGTTCTTGATCTGCGTCGTGGAGATCTCAGGGGTCCGCGGAAGGTAGACGACCTCCACCTGGTCCTTGAGGAAGTCGAACTCACCGGTCCAGTCGTCGCCCATCACGAAGGTGTCGATGTGGTACTTCTCCATGTCAGTGGTCTTCTGCTCCCAGTTCTCCTCCGGGATCACGAGGTCCACGTACCTGATCGCCTCGAGCATGTTCTTGCGGTCCGCGTAGGGGAAGTAGCACTTCTTGCCCTTGCCCTCGTTGAATTCATCCGTGGAGAGCGCCACCACGAGATAGTCGCCCTGCGCCTTGCACCGCTGCAGCAGGCGGATGTGACCGTAGTGGAGCAGATCGAAAGTACCGTAGGTGATGACGCGACGCATAGGTGGTTCCATTCAGTTCACAGATGGGCTCACTCATGTTATCCCCGCGTTCACATCGCTTCAATCCGAAGTGAGCCGTCTCTCGCGCTCCTCAGCCACCGCAAGGACCGCACCGATGAATCTCTCAATCTGCCGTCCGGGTGCGGTGTCCCCCAGATAGCGGCCCGCGACCTCGGCCGTTCCCGCGGCGAGATCGACGAGCGCCGTCCGCATCGCGGCAGCCCCCGCCTCGGCGGCATCGAACGAGGGCACCCGGTCGAAGAGGCCGCCTGCCTGAACCGTCGCCCGGGGATCCGAGGGCCGGATGAGGACGAGGGGCTTACGGGTCGTCAGCCAGTCGAAGGCCACGGACGACATCTCCGCGATGCACCCGTCTGCGGCCTGGAACTGCCAGCCCACGCGCGGCGTCGAATCGACGAAGCCCCCTGCCTCACGCACTGCCGTGCGGATCTCCTCGTCCGCTTCCTTGAACGACTTCTGCAGGTAGCCGGTGCGAGGGTGTGGACGGTAGATGATCCGGGCATCCGCCTCCGTGAGGGCTCGGACGATGCGCGGACCGGATTCCGGCAGCGTGCCGTAGGCCATCGCCGGAGAATCGCCCTCCCACGTGGGCGCCCAGAAGACGACCGGTCCGCGCTTCACCGGACTGCCCGCAAGGTGGTCCTGCCACTCCTGGGGGACGGGCGCGGGAGCGTCGAGCTGCGGCCGGCCCACGTCGATCGTCTTCTCCGGCCCGAACCCGATGAGCTGCGTCATCAGCCTGTCCCGTGCCGCCTGTCCGGCGGTCAGCACATAGTCGTAGCCCTTCAGCTTGTTGGAGACCATCGAGGACTTCTCGCTCTCCCCGTGGGAGAGATGCACGTGCGCAGGCCGCGCATAGTCGAGGGCCTGGAAGTTCTGCGTGGCCTGATTGACGTAGAGGACGCAGCGCACAGTGTCATTGCCCAGCAGCGCGTCCACCTGCGCCATCCATCGCCCAAACCGCACGGGCAGATCTGTGAGCCGGGCGATCCGCTCCGCAGTCCTCGCTCCACGGCACAGGATCCCCACCGAGGTGTGCTGCGCCAGCTGCTCGAGCGGCCACAGCCACTGCTCCAGCTGATATGCGGACGCCGCGTCGCCGGCGAAGTGCACGACCACGGTGAAGCGGTCGTCCGGGCGAGGAGCGAGAGACTTGGAGACCTTGGGAGCGGCCAGCCGGTCCGATGCGATCTCGGCGACCTTGCGGGACACCGTGCCCGCACGCTCCACGGCAGAAGAGACCGTGCGGACGATGCCACTGCGCCGCACTGAGGAAGGGCGCTGAGCAGACGGGGGACGCTGAGCAGACATGCCTAGTAGGGTGCCACATCCTCTTGTCTGGACCACACATACGCCTGCGTCTCTCCACCTGCCCGGATGCGTACCGGCCTCGACCTCCACGAACCCGGACTCGCCTGTCCGTGCTCGGCGATGCACCTCAGGGCGAACTGAGAACTGCAGGATTCGGCTCCATGGCCTCCTGCAGCAGCTGAAGGCCAGCGGCACACTCATAAGTGGGATGTGCTCACACGTCTCATCGAACAGCGAGCCCAGAGGGCACCAGAATGAGCTTCGCGTATAGATCGCCTCATCCCCGGCAACCCTGGACCGCAGCCGGTCCGTCTCGTCAGCAGTGGAGCGCAGCAGGGTGAGGCCGAAGAACTCCGGCTTTGCGCCTCGCTCCAGCCAACGGCCGAACCCCAGCAGCAGCGAGCGGCTGATCTGTTCCCGGGGAACGCCGGTCTCCTCAAGGAACTCGCGATTCGCCCCATTGAGCACAAAGGACTGCAGATCGCAGTCCGCACCCTCTGAGCCCATGAAGTCGCGGAGTTCGAGGCTGTCGGAACCGGAAGGAGCGAGGAGCCCCCTGCTTGAGTGATTGTCGGGACTCTGCCGGACGATGAGGACCTGCCCGCTGCTGAACACTGCCAGCGCGGAGACGCCCACGACGTTCGCGAGCTCCCTGCTGGCCAGCGGATAGAGGCCTCAGTCCCCGTCGTACAGGTACTCCCGGCGGACGCCCCATGACTGCCCGTCCGGTGCGATCTCCCATCGCATGAGCTCGTTGGAGCACAGGTGGCCGAAGAAGCCGGCAGGCTGAAAGGGGGTGATGTGACTGCCGTCCTCCCGCAGGTCGCCGAGCATGCGTACGCAGGGGCCGTTGAAAGGCATGGATCCGTCCGTCGTCTTCCGGAGGATGTAGGGAGCGGTTTCCCGCAACCGCTGCGGCAGCCTGTAGCCCTATGCCCGCATGCGTGCGCTCCACGTCTTCCCTGACAGCATCTGCCGATTGAGGTCCCGGCTGTGGAGCCTCGTTCCCCTTGCATGCGGACTGCTGTCCGGAAGATCCCGATCCACGGGACGCGGCCCGGTGAACACCGGATTGCGCTCAACCAGCTCCGAGTCACGGAATCTGCCTCGCAGACCCACCCATTCCTGGAGCACGGCAACCACGCCGAAGAGCAGCCCTGCCACACCCAGCCCCAGGAGAGCGATGTCAGGGAGCCACGGGATGGGCGCGATGGCTCCCACGATCGCACCGAGCATGCGCTGCGCTCACAGCGCAGGGCAGTGGAGCGGTCAGTCTAGCGACCGGCCCCGTGCGGCGGCTGCCTCAGCGGAACTCGCACCCCTCAGAACCCGTACGCGGCCTCCTTCTCCTCCCGGATCTGGGAGTAGGTGCGGGTGAGCACGAGGGTGTCCTCGACGAGGCGGTCGATGCGCTGGATGACGTCCTCACTGACGATCTGGTTCCGGTGCAGATCCTTCTCCTCCACGAAGACGTAGGGCGAGACCACCTGGGCCTTCATGTACGTGAGGATCGGCAGGAGGTGCTGCTGCGGGATGAGGTAGTGCTTGGCGGATCCCGCCGTCGCTGAAGACCATGTCCGCCTCGGCGAGGTCGATGAGCGTGACGTCCACGGACGGGTCCTGGGCCATGACCGCCCGGGTCGCGCAGTCCATGACGGTGCGCGTCTTCGTCCCGACGTTCGAACCGGAGAGGACGACGAGTCTCACTCAGGCCGCCTCCTTCGCGGTGTACTTCTTCACGGCCGGGATGATCTCCGAGCCGATCGTCTCGATCTGCTTCATCACCCTCGCGTAGGGCATGCCGCCGAAGTCGATCTGCCCGAGGTAGCGCTGGTGACCGAAGACCTCGTGCTGGTGGAGGATCTTCTCCACGATCTGCTGCGGACTGCCGATGTTCACGATGCTCGCCGGATCCACGCTTTGGGCGAAGAGCTGCTTGGGCATGCCCTGCCCGTTGGTCCGCTTCATCCCCTCGTTGATGTGCGGGTAGAGCTCACGCAGCGCCTCCTGCGAGGTGGGAGCCGTGTAGAGGAATCCGACCGTCGAGAGCGGAAGGGAAGCGGGATCGAACCCTCGGTGCCGCGCCGCCTCGCGGTAGGCCTCGACGGTGGGCCTGAATGACGAGGTGGTCCCTCCCAGGTGCGCCATCATCATCGGCACCCCGGCGAGGCCGGCCTTGACCGCGCTCGCCGGGGCGCCGCCCACCGCGCGCCAGATCGGCAGGGGGTCCTGCGCAGGGCGAGGGAGCACCTCGGCGTCATTGAGGGGCGCCCGGAACTGCCCCCGCCAGGTGACCCGCTGCTCCTCACTGATCTTCAGCAGCAGCTCGAACTTCTCCTCGAAGAGCTCTTCGTAGTCGCGCAGGTCGTAGCCGAGGAGTTCGAAGAGACCGATGCGGGAGGCGCGGCCAGCCACGAGCTCGGCGCGGCCTCCGGAGAGGTGGTCGATCGTGGCGAAGTTCTCGAACACCCGCACCGGATCCGAGGTGCTGAGGATGGTCGAGGTGCTGCCGATGCGGATGGAGGACGTGGCCTGCGCGATGGCACCGAGGATGACGGCATGGGCCTGCGAGGCGAAGTACTCCTGGTGGCTCTCCCCCAGACCGAAGAAGTCGAAGCCGGCCTCTTCCGCCGCCTTCGCGTAGCCGACGAACTCGCGGATGCGCTCGCCCGGGCCCACGCGGGAGCCGTCGCTCGGATCGGGCAGATGATCACCGAGGCTGTACATACCGAACTGCAGCCCCTTGCCGGGGTCGATTCCAGCGCTCTTCATCAGGCTCTCGCTCATGGTCCCTCTCAGTGACGGGAGACCGCCCGGGGGCGACCCCACAACTCTCATTTGCCATGTCAACTGACAGATCGCGAGAACTATTCCTCAGTGATCCGAGAGGCTCAGGAACCCGCTGCGTCCTCCGGGGATGCCTCGCCGCTCTCCACCGCGGGCCGGCGGACGCGGCTGTGCTCGTAGAGCTTCTTCATCAGCCGGTGCAGCTGGCGCTGTTCCTCTTCGTCGAGGACATCGTCGAAGAGCGCCGCCTGCTGCCGGAGCTGGGAGGGGAAGGCTCGCTCGAGGAGGTCACGGCCGGCCTCGGTGAGGGAGATGTGCTTCGTCTTCCAGTCCGGCTCGCGGACGATCAGGCCCTCACGCTCCAGCCGGGAGAGCATCCTCGAGACTCCGCCGTCGCTGACGGTGAGGCCCCGGGCGAGCTCCGACTGGGTGATGGGCTGGAAGTTCCGGATGTGGGCGAGCGCCTCGAACTGGGCGACGGTGAGGCCGAACCGGCGGAGGTGGCTGTTGGAGATCTGGTTGCTGTTCTGGACGAAGCGGGCCATCCGCAGCCAGATCAGCGTGCTCAGAGACAGATCCTCCACGCCGCGCCCTCCCTGCATTCCCTGCACCGATGTGGCGCTCATGTTACCGACGCACAGGACAGTCCCAGCCCTCGCGGGCGCGGAAACATGCGCGGGAACCTCCGTGCTCGCTACGCTGAGCGGGTTCGCCGCACAGGCTCTCCGACCACCGTCCACGCGTAAGAGGATCCCACCATGAAGCTTCTCGTCACCGGAGGCGCCGGCTACATCGGCTCCGTCGTCACCTCCCAGCTCCTGGACGCCGGCCATGAGGTCACCGTCCTCGACGACCTCTCCACCGGGCACCGGGAGGCCGTCCCGGAGGGTGCGGAGTTCGTCCAGGCGCGCATCCACGACAGCCGGGACCACGTCCTCGGGCGCGGGTACGAGGGCGTGCTGCACTTCGCCGCGAAATCGCTGGTGGGCGAGTCCGTGTCATCCCCGGAGCTGTACTGGGAGAACAACGTCGCCGGCACCTTCTCCCTGCTGGAGGCCCTCCGCGAGGCGGGCGTACCCCGGATCATCTTCTCCTCCACCGCCGCTACCTACGGCGAGCCCGAGGCCTCCCCCATCACGGAGCAGACTCCGGCGAACCCGGTGAACGCCTACGGCGCGTCCAAACTCGCGGTCGACCACATGCTCAGCTCCTACAGCCGCGCGCACGGCCTGGCGGCGACCTCTCTGCGCTACTTCAATGTGGGAGGAGCCCGCGGACCCTTCGGTGAGAAGCACTCCCCGGAGACCCATCTCATCCCCAACCTGCTCAGGGTCGCCGCCGGCAGCTCCGACTCCTGCCGGATCTTCGGCACGGACTATGACACCACTGACGGCACCGCGCTGCGCGATTACCTTCACGTCGTGGACCTGGGCCGGGCGCACCTCCTCGCCTTGGACACCTCGGAAGCGGGCACGCACCGGATCGTCAACCTGGGCACCGGCAACGGCTTCACCGTCCGCCAGGTGCTCGAGGCCTGCCGCACCGTCACCGGCCATCCCATCCCCGCGGTCGAGGAGGACCGGCGGCCGGGCGACCCCACCTCGCTCGTCGCCTCCAACCGCCGCGCGCAGGAACTGCTGGGCTGGCAGCCGGAGCTGGGCCTCGAGGAGATCGTCGCGGATGCCTGGCGGTTCATGCAGGAGACCGGCGCGGCCTGAAGCCCCACCGAAGCGCTGGCCGCGGGACGATGCTCTCACAGAAGCAAGGTGTCTTGAAAAATCAGTCGGCATGTCCCACTCTGAGAGGGCGCATATGCACGCCCGCGTATGCGTTCGTCCAGCAGAGCACAGGAGGAGACATGGCAGTCTGCGACACCTGCGGAAACGACTACGAGAAGTCCTTCACCCTCACGCGGGCCGGGCAGTCGAAGACCTTCGACAGCTTCGAGTGTGCGATCCACGCGATGGCACCGCGCTGCGCCCACTGCGAGTGCATCATCCTGGGTCACGGGGTGGAGTCCGAGGACTCCACCTTCTGCTGCTCGCACTGCGCCAGGGAGGCCGGCCACGTGCAGGCGCGCGACAAGGTCTGAGGCCGCAGCCGCACATCCGCCCGGCCTACCCGCACACGCAGCGCAGGAAGATGTACCGCCCTCCACGGCGGTGCATTTTCCGGTTTTGCGCACTAGACTGAGGGCAGCGGAAGGAGCTCCCATGATCCCCGAGCAGCTTGCAGATGCCCGATGCACCACGGACCAGCAGACCGTCGCCGCGCTCGAGGCGGTGGGCCTGACGGCCGAGGACCTCACCTCGGCAGTGGCCGCGGGAGTGCGGGCGGCGGGACGGATCACCGCAGACCACCCGGTCACCGCTCCCGGCTTCACGCTGTGGTCGGAGACTGTCGCGCACCTGCGCCACACCCTCGGCGAACGCGGGTGGAAGCGCGTGAACCCGGGGAACTCGCCGCAGGTCGTCTCCCCCGACGGCCGCATCGCGCTCATGCCCGTCCGCGGCAACCATGCCACCGGCGTCTCACCGGATGTGGAGCCCTCCACCTTCCGCCACCGCGGCCCGGCCACGGTGGACGCCGTCCGCCGCAATGCCCAGACCGGCCTCTCCCTGCTCACCCCGGAGACCGGACCCGCGGACGCCGCCACACCCCACACCTGGTTCCTCCTCTACCACTGGTTCGAGGACAGCCCGGAGTTCCGTGCAGAGCTCTCCCTGCCCCTCCTCTCCGGCAGCAGCGACGACGAGCCCGAGGCCGTGGTCTTCTCCCGGTGGCGGCGACGCATCCTCCTACCCCCGGTGAACACCTCAGACTTCGAGGTGCCCATGAACCCGCGCCGTCACGACGAGGACGACGTCGCCTTCGACATCGACGAGATCGCGTGAGACTCGAACCCACCCGCATCACCCTCGCCCGCACCCGCGCCGGACTCACCAAGGCGGCGCTCGCGCAGAAGCTGGGGGTGGGGCCGCGCTCCCTCACGAACTACGAGACCGCCGGAGCGCCGGAACGCCTCGCCCCCGCTCTCGCGGAGGCCACCGGATTCCGCCCCGGCTACTTCTCCCGCGAGGAGGTGGAGCCCCTCGACGAGGACCGCGCCTTCTTCCGCGCCCGGCGGCGGACCTCGGCGCGCGTCCTCCACTCCGCCGTCGCCGCGGGCCGGACCGGGACGGAGCTGTACTCCCTCATCACGGAGAGGTTCCGCCTCCCCCGGCTGGATCTGCCCGATCTGAGCGGCATGGAGCCGGAGAGCGCGGCCGTCACCATCCGCGCCCACTGGGACCTGGGCGTCATGCCGGCACCCAACCTCATCCAGCTGGCGGAGTCGAAGGGCGTGCGCGTCCTGGGGCTGCCCGGCTCCACCTCGGACGTGGACGCCTTCAGCGTGTGGGACGGCGGGGCGCCCTTCGTCTTCCTGTCGCGGCAGAAGACGGCGGAGCGCGCCCGTTTCGATCTCGCCCACGAGCTCGGCCATCTGCTGCTCCACTCCAGCTCCGGC
>NZ_JALAHB010000170.1 GCF_022712115.1 Brevibacterium sp.
AGGCCGCACGTGACCACGGAGCATGAGGACACAGCGGCCGGACGACGGCCGGACGGAGTCCACCTCCGCGCCGAGTTCAGCGTGCCGGAGCGCGGCGTCAGCGTCTCACTCGCCGTGCGACGCGGGGAGACCCTCGCCCTCCCCGGCCCCCCCCTGCCCCGGCGGCCGGCCCCCCGCCGCGGCGCCCGGGCCACGGGCCCCCCGCCCCCCCCCCGCCGCGGTCCCGCGGCGGGGCTGCGCCGGGCGCCCGCTGCGGCGGGAGGGCGAGAGACCCGTGGCCCTGCCTCCGCACCGGCGGGCCATCACCCTGCTCATGCAGGAGCCGCGGCTGTTCCCGCACATGACGGCGGCGGGGAACGTCGCCTTCGGCCTGCGGAGCGCGGGTATCACCGGTGCGGAGGCGAGGGAACGGGCGCACGCGCTGCTGGGGGAGCTGGGCATCGCGCACCTCTCCCGTATGCGGCCGGCCTCGCTGTCCGGCGGGCAGAAGGCGCGCGTGGCGATCGCCCGGGCGCTGGCCTCGGACCCGGAGGTGGTCCTCCTCGACGAACCGGGCGCCGCCCTGGACAGGCAGTCGGCACCCCTGGTGCGCGGGCTCCTCGCCGAACTCCTCGCGGATCGCACCTGCGTCCTCGTGAGCCACAGCCCCGAGGAGGTCGAGGCGCTGGCGGACCGCGAGCACAGGCTGGACGAGTGAGTCCGCACCGCTTCGCGAACGAGACCGCCGTCACCTAGACTCGGCCCATGCCTGTGAACCTCCCGCGCCATGAGCGGCTGCCGCGCATGCTCGCCTCGGCGGCCGCCATGCGCCCGCTGCTGCAGCTGCGGCACCCGGGCACCAACGGGTGGATCAGCTCCTGGGGCACCAACGCCCACGGCGAGATCGCAGGCTGCCCCCCGAGAGCGCACTGAGGCGCAGTCCCTCCGTCCCGGCGCACCCGTCCGGCGTGTTCCGCCCGCGTCCTCACCGGCCCGGCCGCGGAGAACCTCTCACGCCGACGACGCCGGCAGCCGCCGCTCCGCGTGTCCGCACCGCTTCTCAGCGACCGTGCGGCGTGCCGGATGCACCGCGCCAGGATCACATCCCTCATTCCGTGCTCAGCTCTCGCAAAGGCTCACCCGTGTCGAACCCCTCAGCTTCACAGCCGCAGAACACTCCGGCGCCCAGTCCCTCAGACCCCGCGGGCGGTCCCGCAGCACAGTCCGCGGGCCGGTCGAACCCTGTCCGCTACGCCCCGCCGCAGATGTGGCTGGGCGTGCGCAAGACGCTCAACTCCGACGCGTTCGGCGGCGCACTCCTGCTGGCGGCCACCGCAGCGGCGCTGATCCTCGCGAACACTCCGCTGGCGGACTGGTACACCGGGATCCGTGACACGGTGTTCGGCCCGTCCGCCCTCCACCTCGACCTCAGCGTGGGCACCTGGGCGGCCGACGGGCTCCTCGCGATCTTCTTCTTCGTCGTGGGCCTCGAGCTCAAGGAGGAGTTCGTCGCGGGACGGCTGCGGAACCCCCTGCGGGCGGCACTTCCCATCACCGCCGCCGTGGGAGGCGTGGCCGTCCCCGCGATCATCTTCACGGTGATCAACCTGCGCTCCGGCGGCGAGGCCCTGCACGGCTGGGCCATCCCCACCGCGACGGACATCGCCTTCGCGGTCGCGGTGCTGGCCGTCGTGGGCCGCTTCCTCCCGCCGGCGCTGCGCGTCTTCCTCCTCACCCTGGCGATCGTCGACGACCTCATCGCCATCACGATCATCGCGATCTTCTACTCCTCGGACCTCCACCTCCTGTGGTTCGCCCTCGCCTTCGTCCCGCTCGCGATCTTCGCCGTCCTCGTGCAGCGCGGCGTGCGCTCCTGGTGGATCCTCGTGCCATTGGGCATCCTCACCTGGGGCCTGGTGCACGCCGCCGGCATCCACGCCACCGTCGCGGGTGTGATGCTGGGCTTCACGGTCCCGGTGCGCCCCACGCCCCGCACGCGCGTCCGGGTCGGTACCGACAAGCACGGAATACCGGAGTACGAGGGCCTCGCCGCCCACTTCGCGGACCAGGTGGGCATCATCTCCACGCTCGTCGCCGTGCCGATCTTCGCCTTCTTCTCCGCCGGCGTCACAGTGGGCGGGCTCGAGGGCCTGCGCAGCGCCTTCGCGGACCCCATCACGCTGGGCATCGTCCTGGGACTGGTGCTGGGCAAGCCCATCGGCATCCTCGGCGCCACCTTCCTCCTCAGCCGGCTTCCCTCCATGCGGCTCGACTCGGAGCTGCGCTGGGCGGACCTCACGGGCATGTCCTTCGTGGCCGGCATCGGCTTCACGGTCTCTCTCCTCGTGGGCGAACTCGCCTTCGGTGCGGCGAGCGTGGCGGACGAGCACGTGAAGATCGGCGTGCTGGGCGGCTCCTTCGTCGCCGCCGTGATCGGCTCCGTCATCCTGAGCTTCGGGAACCGCCGTGCGAAGCTCGCCCAGGAGTCCGCCGCAGGCCCGGAGACACAGCACCAGAGCTGAGCCGGCCTC
>NZ_JALAHB010000010.1 GCF_022712115.1 Brevibacterium sp.
ACCGGTCGCGGTGACGCGCGGCGGCCGCATCGCGGCCAGGACGCTCATCGCCGTGGTGGCGGTGCTCGCACTGGCCGTGCCGACTGCGGCGATCGGCGCGGGCGCGTACTTCCAGCTCAACCAGACCACGATCGAGCATTCCGCGGACCTCCCCGCGGAGGCCGCCTCCCTGCGGGTGGAGGCCTCCGACGCCGCCGTCTACGTCCAGGTGGACGACGAGGCGGAGGCGCCCCGGGTGGAGAGCCGCTACGAGGGGCGGAAGCGGGACATCCCGGCACCGGTGGTCACGGAGGACGGGGACCGGACGGTGGTCGACGTTCCTACGCCGGACGGCCCCACCACCTGGCTCCAGGGCTACGCGGAGATCACCGTGACCCTGCCGGGAGCGTATGCCGAGGGCCTCGACCTCGACGTCGCGACCAGCACCGGCATGGTGGACGTCTCCGGCGAGTACACGTCCGTGACGGCGAAGACGGAGACGGGCGCGGTGACCGCGGACGTCATCACCGGCACGGCGGATCTGTCCGCGGGCACGGGAGCCGTCGACGTCTGGGGCGGATCGATGGACGTCCTCCAGGTCTCCACCCGCACCGGTGCGATCTCCGTGAACGACGTACGTGTGAACTCGCTGCTGAAGGCGCAGACCCGCAGCGGGTGGATCGACCTCGGGCTCGACCCCGCCGGCGTGCCGGTGGACGGCGTGGAGGTCGCGGCCAAGAGCGGTGCGGTCACGGTGGAGGTGCCCCTGGAACAGGAGATCGCCGATCCGGACATCACCGGATACTCCGTGTCCGCGCAGACCCAGGTGGGCCGCAGCCGGGTGGAGATCGCCCAGCGCCAGCCGGGCGAGGGGATCCTCCCGCTCACGGTGAGCACCTCCAGCGGTGAGATCGCGGTGGAGTACACCGACGGCGAATACGACGCGGACGGTTCGGGCTGGGACGAGGAGTGGGACGACTCGGGCTGGGACGAGCAGCCCGGCGGCCCGTGGGACGACGGGGACCGGCAGCGCGGCCCCGGCCCGGGGGACGAGAGCCGGGACGGCGGTCCGGGTGCTCGCGAGGACCACGGCCGCGGTCCGGGAGCGGACCGGGAAGGCGATTCCGAGGAGGCGCCGGACGCGGGGAGCGGACCCCGTGCCGATGCCGCCGAGGATGAGGCACACGCCCAGACCTGATGCGCTGCGCAGGCGTCTGGGTCAGTCCTCCGCGCCCACGGCACCGCGGGCGGCTCCGGCCATCGGGGACCGCCCCGCGTGGTCCACGGCGGCGCGCACCGCCGCGAGGACACCGGCGTCGATGAGGTGCTGCGGCAGGGCGTGCTCCTCCGCCGCACCGCCGGCGGGGCTGCCACCGTCTTCCGCTGCACGCGGGACATGGACGAAGCCGGCGATCGGCGCCGGGGAACCGGAGGCGCCGATCGCCGCTGCCGCGTCCAGGCCTGCGAACATCACGGCGTTGCAGACGAAGGTGCCTGCCGAGTAGGAGACCGCTGCGGGCACGCCGGCCGCTCGCACGGCCTCGGCCATGGCGGCCACCGGGAGCGTGGAGAACCGTGCGGGCGGAGCACCTGCCACGAGCGGTTCGTCGATCGGCTGGGCCCCGGCGTTGTCCGGGATGCGCGCCTCCGCGAGGTTGACGGCGATGCGCTCCGGGGTGATCTCCGCGCGCCCGCCGGCCAGCCCCACGCACACGATCACGGCAGGTGAGGTCTCCGCCATGAGCTCACGCAGGCGGGCCTGGGCGCGCGCGTACTCGACGGGGAGGATCTCCGCCGTGAGGTCCGCGAGATCGTCCAGCTGCGTGCCGAGCGCACGGACCGCATGCTCCGAGGGATTGCCGGGGTCGCCGCCGAAGGGTTCGAACCCGGTGACCAGCACGCGTGGTCGTCCCGATGCGGCAGCGGCTCCGGGGCCCGGCGAGTGAGATGTCATGCAGCCAGGGTAGTCGTGCCGGGTAGTGTGAGGGGTGGCACCCGCACCCTCCGAGAGGAACGATGATGACCTCGACCTACCGCAGCTACCGGCTGGCCTCCCGTCCGCAGGGCGCACCCACGCAGGAGGACTTCGAGATCGCCGAGGCCCCGGTGCCGGAGCCGGGGGAAGGCCAGGCCCTGCTCCGCACCCTCTACCTCTCGCTGGATCCGTACATGCGCGGTCGCATGGACGACGCGAAGTCCTACGCCAAGCCCGTGGAGATCGGCCAGGTGATGGTGGGTGCCACCGTCTCCGAGGTCGTGGAGTCCCGCTCCGAGGCCGTGCAGGCCGGCGACGTGGTCCTGGGCTACGGCGGGTGGTCCGAGTACTCCGTGGAGGACGCCTCCACCCTGCGGGTGCTCGACCCGGACGCGGTTCCCGTCACCACGGCGCTGGGCGTCCTGGGGATGCCCGGCTTCACGGCGTACGCGGGGCTGCTGGCGATCGGCGATCCCAAGCCGGGTGAGACCGTGGCCGTCGCGGCGGCGACCGGGCCCGTGGGCTCCGCCGTGGGGCAGATCGCGAAGATCCGCGGCGCTCGCGCCGTGGGCATCGCGGGAGGCCCGGAGAAGGTCCGGCTGCTCGAGGAGCTGGGCTTCGACGCGGCTCTCGACCACCGTGAGGAGGATCTGCGCGGCCGGCTCAAGGCGGCTGCCCCGGACGGCGTCGACGTCTACTTCGAGAACGTGGGAGGTCACGTGTGGGACGCGGTCCTGCCGCGCCTCAACACCTATGCGCGCGTTCCCGTCTGCGGACTCGTCGCCGGCTACAACGGCACCGGCGCGCTCTCACCGGCCGGTTCCATGGAGCGCCTCATGCGGGCCGTGCTCACCAAGTCCCTCACGCTGCGCGGCTTCATCCAGACGGAGTTCGTGCAGACGATGCACGCGGACTTCCTCCGGGACATGACCGAGTGGGTCCGCTCCGGCCAGGTGAGGTACCAGGAGGACGTCATCGACGGCTTCGACGACGTGGTGGGTGCCTTCAACGACATGCTCGCCGGCCGCAACTTCGGCAAGACCGTCATCAAGGTCGCGGACTGAGAGGACCGGAGGGGCCGGGCTGCCCCCTGGCCCGTCTGCCCGGTTCTGCGCTGCTTCAGCGCAGCCACGCCGGGAAGTCCGTGCCGAACCGCAGTGCCAGCACGAGCGCCAGGCGTGCCTTGCGCGGGTGGAGCGTGCCCGCCGTGAGCAGGCCGCGGTTCAGCAGATCCAGCTCCGAACCCGGGTACCCGTAGGTGCGCTGGAGCGCGGCTCCCGCACCGGTGCGGGAGGCCAGCACCACGGGGATCCGCGCGGCGAGGGCGCCCCCGCGTTCGACCGCCCCCGCCGGCACGTGACCACCGCCCACACCCGCCAGTACGCACCCGGCGTATCCCGCGTGCGGGAGCGCGTCGAGGAGCGCGAGGTCGTCGTCCAGGCCGGCCTCGACGAGAGCCACGCGGGGCAGGGCCGCGCTTTCCTGCGGCGGTGCGTCGCCCGCTCCACTCGCAGCGGCTTCGGTGTGAGCTGAGGTGCCCGAGGCCTCGGCACCGTCCGGCTCCTCCGGCACCTGCCAGCCCGTCACCGCGCGCGAGGCCGCCGGCACGTGCGGGAGGATCACACAGTCCTCGGACACCCACCCCAGCGGCCCCTGGCCCGGACCGGAGGTGAAGGTCGCCACGGAGGTGGTGTGGGCCTTGACGACGGTGAGCGGATCGTGGAGCTCGTCCGCGAAGACCAGCACGGAGGCGAGCCTCCTCTCCGCTGCCAGCGCACGGATCTCAGGGCTGAGCGCGGCGAGTGCGGCGGCCCGGACGTTGGCGCCGCCGTCCGCGCCCGGCAGGGAGGGGTTGCGCATGGCACCGGTGACCGCAACGGGGATGCCGGAGTCGTTGAGGAGGGCCAGGACGAAGGCGGAGTCCTCGAGCGTGTCCGTGCCCTGGGTGAGGACGACGCCGCAGGCGCCCTCCGCAGCCGCCCGGCGCGCGGAGCGGACCACGGCCTCCAGGTGCGCCAGCGTGATGGAGCCGGAGCCCACTTGCGCGAGCTGCTCGAAGGTGACGTGGAGGCCGGGCGCCGCGGGGAGGTCGTCGAGCTGTGCGGCGGCCGCGATCTGTTCGGCGCCCACGGAGGGGACGACGCCTGCGGAGCCTGCGGAGGCGGTGGGGACCGAGGCGATGGTGCCGCCCAGGGCGATCACGTGGAGGCGGGGTGAGGACATGGGAGCGAGTGTATCGAGCGTGCGGGAGCGACCCGGCGGCAGCGGCGGAGCGAACGGCCGTTAAGGTGAAGCACGGCACAGATATATTCGGCACGGAGACGGGCAGGCCCGCTCTGCCATGAGGAGGACGCAGTCGATGAGCGCACATCCCGGGGACGCACAGTCCGACATCCATGCGCTGAGCGCAGTGCAGGCGCAGGCGTGGAAGGACCGGGTGATGCCCCCGCCGGAGCAGATCGCGGACGGCACCTGGGCCATTCCAGTCCCCATCCCGAACAACCCGCTCCGGTACACCTACTCCTATGCGCTCGCCGCGGACAGCGGTGTGGCGATCATCGATCCGGGCTGGGACGGGAAGGAGCGCCTGCAGGCGTTCACGGACGGCCTGGCGACGGCAGGGTTCGCGCTCCGGGACATCATCGGCATCACCGTGACGCACTACCACCGCGACCATCTGGGCCTCGTCCCCGCGATCCTCGCGGAGAACCCGGACGCGTGGGTGGCGCTGCACCGTCACGACATCGAGGCGGTCTCCCAGCTCATCTCGCAGGGCGGTGCGCCCAACGACGTGGTGGCCGACGGCGGCCGGCTGCTGGGCATCCCGGCCGAGCGCGCCGCGGAGTTCTCCGGCATCTTCACCTCACCGTCCTCGCAGCGCGGGGACAGCCCGATGGCCGGCTTCGCCTGGCCCGCGCACATCCTCACGGTGGACGAGGGCGAGCTGCTGCCGATCCCGGGCCGCAGCGTGCGCGTGATGTGGACGCCGGGCCACACCTTCGGCCACATCGCACTCCATGACGAGGCGCTCGGTGTGTTCTTCTCCGGTGACCACGTGCTGCCCAGCATCTCGCCGAACATCGGGCTGGACGTCACGTCCATCTCCCACAGCCTCGGCGACTACCTGGGCTCGCTCGAGCGCATGGGCCGCCTGCCGGAGACCACCGCCGTGGCACCCGCGCACGGCTACCGGTTCGAGGGTCTGCGGATCCGCGCCGATCAGCTCCGGTCGCACCACGACCAGCGTCTGGCCGAGCTGCGCGCACGTGCGGAGGAGACGGATGACCACTCCGTCTACTCGCTGTGCCAGGGAATGCACTGGGCGCGCGGCTTCGAATCGCTCACGGGCTTCCAGCTCTACGCCGCGCTCATGGAGACGGCGGCGCACATGCACTACGTCGGCTTCGCGGTGCCGGAGGTGGGGCAGCGGGGCTGAGCCCCGGCGCGGTGTTCGCTGTGCGCGTGTCGCGCAGGGATGGGCACGCATCGCATCGCGAGGGCACCCGCTTCTCATTCCAGGGACCCGGATATTCGCCGGATGAAGCGGGTGTCTGGGGAGAGAAGCGGGTGCCATGTACCGGCACCTGTGCGAGACCGCGGTCCCGGAGCTCAGCGGGACCGTGCCCCGCGGCTCCGCGAGAGGCGGCTCAGCAGGCGGCGGAGCACTGCCACGGCGGCCACTCCCAGCCCGATCCCCACGAGGTCGGCGAGCACGTCGAGGGGATCGCCGGTGCGGGCGTCGAGGAAGAACCCCTGGATCAGCTCGCTCGCGATCGCGTGTGCCGCGTTGAGGGCGAGCACCCAGCGCATGCGGATGCCGGCCAGCAGCGCCGTGGCCGTCACCGCGGCGAACGCCGCGGCGTGGAACACCTTGTCCGAATGCGGGAACGGTGCGGGACCGGAGTCACTGGGCGAGTACAGGCCGGTGAGCTGAACCGCGAGGCAGAGCAGGAGCAGGATCGCCCAGAGGGGGCGGGCGTCGCGGGGTCCTGCATCCGCGGGGTTCACCAGGGCCTCTGCGCGCTCGAGCGAGCAGGTGTCCTCCTCCCGCTTCTCCTGCTGTGCGATGCTCACTCCCCGCGTCCTTCGGAACCGCAGCGTCCTTCGGAACCGCTGCGCGGCGCGTCCGCACCGAGAGCCTCCTCCGGGGGGTCTCCCGCGGCGGTCGCCAGGGCGGAGACGAAGACCTCCCCGGTGCGCTGCCGGAGCGCCGTCATGAGGAGGGCCACGAGGGAGACGGTGACGGTCGGGGCACCCTCTGCGGGCGCTGCGCCCTTCCGGGAGTCCGCGTTCGCTCCGGGCCCGGTCTCCGTGCCGAGGGCCGAGTCAGCACCCGCGGCGGTGCGCACCTCCACGGCGGGCATGCCGTGCTCCGTGTCCTCGGGATCGAGCACCCAGGCACCGCCGAGGGTGCGGATGAAGGTCTCGCCCACGTACCGCATGAGGTCCTCGGACAGGCGCTGGTTGGCCGGCGCCGAGGCCATCGCGGGGGAGGCGAGCCGCGAGACCGCATAGGCCTCCACCCACGGCAGCGAGGCGGGGGAGAGGTCCTTGACGAACTCCTGCTCCGTCTCGCCCACCGTCACGGATGCGGGCAGCCCGGCGGAGACGAAGCTGCTCAGCCGTTCGGGCATGGTCGCGAGGAAGCGGTCGAAGGCCTCCTCGTGCGCAGTGCCGTCCGCGGGCGCTGTGGGGTCGTGCGTCATGGGGGACAGCCTAATCAGAGCAGGGAGGGTTCTGTCATCTTCCTGAGATGTCTTCTGCCTCGCACGGCATGGCGGGCCTCACAGCGGCCGAGGCGCCGAGGGCCCGTCGCCGGCTCAGTCCTCCTCGCAGGGGAAGCGGACGAACGCCATGAGGACCATGAGCAGCCGGCTGCTGTCCACCGTCACCTGCTCCGCGTCGGGATGGGCGGCCACGGCCTCGTCCGCGGCCACGTCGTGGCAGCCCTCGCAGATCATGATGAGATCGTCCGCGCTGATGAGGAGCCGTGCGCCGTGGGAGGAGAGCAGTGCTTCGATGACGGCCCGCAGCCGCCCCATGTGCACCTCCTGGACCTCGTCCATGCGCGCCTGCAGCGCCGGGTTCCGCAGGGCGTGCAGCCGGATCTCCCGCGCGGCGATGATCGCCGTCCGGGATTCGCTGAACGGCAGGCGGAAGTGGCTCAGCAGGTCGGACAGGATCGTCCGCTTCTCCTCCGGGGTGATCGGCTGTCCGGGTTTCACACAGGCGGTGCCCATACCCGTGGTGCTCACGTCTCCGGCATCGTCCGCAGACGCGGTCCCGGCCGCGGGCGCCAGCCCGCCGGCGCTCCCCGCGTCCGTCCCGCTCATGCCCGCCAGCAGCGCGTTCGCCCCTGCGGCGACCGCGGCGAGCACCTGGTCGATGAGGTCGAGCACCAGCTCGTCCTTCGACGAGTAGTTGGAGTAGAAGGCACCGCGCGTGAAGCCGCCCTCCTCGCATATCTCCTCGATGGAGGCTCCGGCCACGCCCTGACGGGCGAACACCGTGGTCGCCGCGTCGCGCAGGGCGGCCCTGGTCCGCAGACGCCGGTCGCTGATGGTCACTGTCCTCTGTTCTCCTCTTCTGCTCCGTCTCCGGCCCGGGCGGACGGTCCTCGCAGGGGCCGGGAGCCCCGCACCTGCCGATCCTCGCACGAGCGCGCCGCCGTCTCGGTTTGCTTCTGCAGGACGGAACCGTAAGAATACAGCAGTGTATCCGATACAGTCCTGTATCGAACCCGAACGACCGCGCCGCTCAGCCTCCGGGCTCCGGCCGGCCCCCGCTCCACCTCCCGTGCGAAAGGGCTCCGCGTGTCCTCCTTCCTCTACGACCTCGGCCGGCAGGCCTTCAGGAAGCGCAAGACGGTCGTCGCCGTCTGGCTCGCGATCCTCGCGGTGGTGGCCGGGCTCGTCGCCGCCTTCGCGGAGGACTTCAACGACGACTTCGCCCTGCCCGGTGCGGAGGCGCAGGACGCGCTGGACGCCATGCAGCTCACGTTCCCGGAGATGTCCGGCGCGAGCGCACAGGTGATCGTCGTGGCGGCCGACGGCGACGACATCACGCAGGATCCCTACGCCGGACGCATCGAGGAGGCCGTCGACGAGATCGCGGACCTGCCCCACGTGGAGACGGCGGCCTCGCCCTACGACGACATGATCGACGGCGCGGTCAACGACGACTCCACCGCCGCGCAGATCTCCGTGCAGTACGACGCCGGGCTCGAGGACCTCCCCGCGGACGAGGTGAAGGACGAGCTCGCGGCCGCCGTGGACTCCCTCGCCGCGGATCTGCCCGCCGGGTCGCAGGCCTCACCCGGCGGCGAGCTCTACCAGGTCACCGGCGTCCACGTCTCCCTCGTCGAGGCGCTGGGCGTCATCATCGCCTTCGTCGTCCTCTTCCTCACCCTCGGCTCCCTGCGCGCGGCCGGCATGCCGCTCGTCACCGCGCTCACGGCGGTGGGGATCGGTCTCCTGCTGGTGGTCCTCTCCACCGCTTTCTTCACCGTCAACGCGACGACGCTCATGCTCGCGCTCATGCTGGGCCTGGCGGTGGGCATCGACTACGCGCTGTTCATCGTCTCCCGTCACCGCCGCTTCATGGCGGAGGGCTGCGATGCGGAGGAGGCGGCCGCGCGCGCGAACGCGACCTCCGGCTCCGCCGTGGTGTTCGCCGGCGTCACCGTCATGGTCGCGCTCACCGGTCTCGCCGTGGCGGGGATCCCGTTCCTCTCCGTCATGGGCATCGCCGCCGCGGGCACCGTGGGGATCGCGGTGGCGGTCTCGCTCACCATGCTGCCCGCGCTGCTGGGCTTCGCCGGCGAGCGCATGCGCCCCAAGGTCCGTGCCGGTTCCGCAGGCACGGACCCCGCGCCCGAGGCCGCCGCGAGCGCCGGTGCCCCCGTCCCGACGGGCGCACCGGCCTCGGGCGTCCATGCGGATCCTGCCGCCACCGCTTCTGCCTCCGGCAGCCCGGCCCAGCCGGCCTCGGGCGAGGGCGCCGCCCCGCGCTACCGCGGCATGCAGCGGTTCTATGCGGGCTGGGTGCGCGCGGCCATCAAGGTCCCCGTGCTCACCATCGTGCTCATCGTCGTGGGACTGGGCCTCTTCGCCTTCCCGGCCTCCAAGCTCGCGCTCGCCCTGCCCAACGGCGGCGGCGCGGAGGAGGGCACCCCGCAGAAGGTCGCCTACGACCTCATCGAAGAGGAGTTCGGCCCCGGCTACAACGGCCCTCTCGTGGTGAAGGCGGACATCCTCTCCTCCGCGGACCCGCTGGGCGACATGGACGCGCTCGCGGACGAGATCGAGGACGTCGAGGGCGTGGAGACGGTGGTGCTGTCCACCCCCAACCGCAATGCGGACACCGGCATCGTCCAGGTCATCCCCACCACCGCGCCGGACGACCCGGCCACGGAGGACACCGTCGAGCGCCTGCGCGCCCTCGAGCCGCACTTCATGGACGAGTACGGTTTCGCCACGGCCGTCACCGGCGCCACCGCGCTCGCCATCGACGTGAGCACCCAGCTGGGCGGGGCGCTGCTGCCGTTCGGCGTCTTCGTGGTGGGCTTCTCCCTCGTCCTGCTCATGGTGGTGTTCCGCTCCATCGTGGTGCCGATCAAGGCGACCGTGGGCTTCCTCCTCTCCGTCGTCACCGCCTTCGGCGCCGTGGCACTGGTGTTCCACGAGGGCTTCCTCGCCGGTCCGCTGGGACTCACGGAGACCGGCCCGGTCATCAGCTTCCTGCCCATCATTCTCATGGGGATCCTGTTCGGCCTGGCGATGGACTACGAGGTCTTCCTCGTCACCGCGATGCGCGAGGAGTACGTGCACGGTGCGGACGCGCGGACCGCGATCGTCAAGGGCTTCGTCGCTTCGGCCTCCGTCGTGGCCGCCGCCGCGGTCATCATGTTCGCGGTGTTCTTCGCGTTCGTGCCCACGGGTGAGCCGATCATCAAGGCGATCGCCCTGGGCCTGGCGGTGGGCGTGTTCACGGACGCGTTCATCGTGCGGATGACGCTCGTGCCCGCCGTGCTCGCGCTGCTGGGCGACTGGTCGTGGAAGCTGCCGCGCAGGCTGGAGAAGATCCTCCCGCACGTGGATGTGGAGGGCGAGGGGCTCGTGCACCAGGTGGAGCTGCGCGACTGGCCGCACCCGGACGCAGACTTCGCCGCCTACGGCGAGGGGCTGCGGATCGACCATGCGGACGGCACCTCCGTCTACCGCGACGTGGACGTGGCCGTGCGGCCAGGTGAGGTGCTCACAGCCACCGGCCGCGGCTCCTCGGCGCTGCTGCTCACGCTCTCCGGGCGGATCGCGCCGGATGCCGGGCGGCTGAAGATCGGCGGGATGGTGGTGCCGGAGGAGAGCCGCAAGATCCGCCGCGAGGTCCCCTTCCTCACCCTCGACTCCCCGGAGCCGGAGTTCATCGCCGATGCGGCCACACTGCGCGCCGCCGCGGCGAACCCGCCGGACCTGCTCATCCTCGACCACGCGGACAGACCCCAGGACAGGGAGGCCGCCGAGGCGTGCGCACAGCTGGTGCGCGCCGCACTGGAGCGCGGCAGCGCGGTGGTGCTGGGGCTTGTCGACCCGGACGCGGACTGGATGATCCCGGCCGGCGCGCAGTACACGCAGATGGACCTTGAAGCAGAACTGCTCTCTCAGCACGGAGGTGCGCACTGATGGCGACGTTCGAACGCGCGGACACGGCGCGCAGGGCCTCCTGGATCACCGTCCTGGGCCTCATCCTGGTGCCGGTGCTCATCGCCGCCGGCTTCGTCTTCGCGACCTGGAAGATGGGGGACCGGCTGGACCGGGTGGACGCCGCGATCGTCAACACCGACGAGGGCGCGGAGATCGACGGGCAGACGGTGCCGCTGGGCCGCCAGCTCGCCGCCGGTCTGGTGGACAGCGACTCCGCGGACAACATCTCCTGGAAGCTCTCCGACTCCGAGGACGCCGAGGAGGGGCTGGCGGACGGCCGCTACGCCGCGGTCGTGACGATCCCGGAGGGCTTCTCTGAGGCCGTCACCTCCTCCGGCGACGACGATCCCATGCGCGCCCGTCAGGCCACGCTGGACGTGAAGAGCTCCGCTTCCTCGCCGCTCCTCGACTCCGCCATCGCGCAGGCCGTCACCTCTGCCGCGACCTCGCAGTTCAACGCGATGTGGTCGCAGAACTACCTGGACCAGGTGTTCGTGGGTTTCACGGACATGGGCAAGCAGATGCGCGAGATGGGCGACGCGGCGGACGAGCTCGCGGACGGCGCCGGCGAGCTCGACAGCGGTGTGGGCGAGCTGGCCGAGGGCAGCGAGGAGCTGAGCGCGAACAGCAGCGAGCTCACGGACGGGTTCGGCCAGATGCGTAGCGGCGTGGGCGATCTGGCCGACGGCGCCTCCGGCCTGGCCGACGGCGCGCGGCAGGCCGGCGACGGAGCCTCGGAGCTGGCCGACGGTGCCGACGGGCTCGCGGACGGTGCCGGCCAGCTCTCCGACGGGCTCGACCTCATGTACAACGGTGAGAACGGTTCGCCGGGTGCCAAGGATCTGCCCGACCAGACGAAGGAGCTCGCGGACGGGGCCTCGCAGGTCTCCGACGGCGCCTCGGACCTCTCCGAGGGCGTGGACGCCTATACGCAGGGCATCGACGGAATCGTCGAGGGCCTGGCAGGTGACGGCTCAGGCGACGGCGGCGGCCTCGGCGAGCTCGCGGACGGCGCGGATCAGGTGGCGACGGGTGCCCGCGGAGTCTCCGACGGCCTCGGCGAGTACCAGGGTCAGCTGGAAGACGGCGCCGCCGGTGCCGGGCAGCTGGCGCAGAACCCCGGCTCCACCTCGCTCAGCGGCCTCGCACAGCAGGGGATCCTCACCTCCGAGCAGGCGAGTGCGCTGCAGTCGCAGCTGGACGAGGTGTGCGCCGCCGACGACTCCGGGCAGCTGTGCGCGCAGCTGGAGCCGCTGCTGGTCGCCTCCGCGGCCTCGGGTGCGGCCACCGGTCTGGGCACCGGTGCTGCCGGGCTGGACCAGGCGGACCCGGCGACCGGGATGTCTCTCAAGGATGCCGCGGCGGGCACGGCGGACGGTGCCGAGGGCGTGGCCGACGGAGCACAGCAGGCCGCGGACGGCTTCACCGAGCTCGAGGAGCAGGCGCCGGAGCTGCTCGAGGCCTCGCAGGGGCTGCGCGACGGAGCCTCCGGGCTGGCCGACGGCACCGGTGAGCTCGCGGACGGCACGGGACAGCTTGCCGATGGCATGGGTCCGCTGGCCGACGGCATCCGCGACGCCGGATCAGGGGCCTCCGATCTGGCCGACGGCGCCGGGCAGCTCTCCGACGGCGCCGGTGAGCTTGCCGAGGGCATGACCCCGCTGGCCGACGGCGCCACGCAGCTGGCCGACGGTGCGGGCGAGCTCGACAGCGGCATGGGCGAGTTCGAGGACGGCCTGGGGCAGTACACGGACGGCGTCTCCCAGCTGGCGCAGGGCGTGGACCAGCTCTCCGAGGGCACCGGTCAGCTGGCCGACGGCACGCAGGAGTTCTCCGACGGGATCGCCGAGGGCGCGGACGAGGTGCCGAGCTACAGCGCGCAGGAGCGCGACAACCTCTCCGAGGTGGTCGCGGAACCGGTCGCGGGAGACGGCGAGGGCTTCAGCGGCCTGGCGCAGAACTCCACCATCGCGATGCTCGTCATCATGGCGATGTGGATCGGCGCGCTCGTGACCTACACCGTGCTCCGCGCGGTGCCGGCCAGGGCGCTGACCTCCCGCACCTCCTCCTGGGCGGTCCTCGGCAGGGGCATGGTGCCGGGGCTCCTCGTGGGTGCGGTGCAGGCCGTGGTGCTCACGGTGCTCGCGGTCGCGGTCCTCGACATCCCGCTCTTCGAACTGGGGCCGCTGGTCTGCCTGCTGCTGTTCGCCGCGTTCGTCTTCACCCTCGTGAACTTCGCGCTCACGGCCTGGCTGGGCGGATTCGGCCGGATCCTCTCCGTCGCGGCGGTGGTGGCCGCCGTGGCGGGCAGGCTGTTCAGCGCCACGCCGGCCTGGTTCGACGCGCTCGCGCCGCTCCTGCCGCTCACTCCGGCGATGAACGGCATGACCGCGCTGGCGGCGGGCACGCCGGGGCTGGGTGCCGCCTTCGGCGGGCTGCTGGGCTGGGGCGTGCTGGGCGTCATCGGTGCGGTCACGGCGGTGGTGCGCAGCCGGGTGGCCGGCAGTGCGGGCCTCGCACGGCTCTCCCGCTCCGGAGCCTGAGGACGGCGGAGCTCCCCGGCTCCGGAGCGGGAGAGCCGTGCGA
>NZ_JALAHB010000171.1 GCF_022712115.1 Brevibacterium sp.
CCACCCGCCCCTGCCGGGACGCCGTTGTCGCGCGCCGGGGCAGACGACCTTTCGCAGCTTGTAACGGTGTGCGCGTGCAGGCTCATGCGCACACCGTCACAAGCTGCGAAAGGTGCGGGCGGCGGGCGGCCGTTGTGGGAGGCGGGCGATGTGAGTGGCGGGCTCCCGGACCTCCGCTCCTGGTAGATTCTCCGGCGGAGGCGTCCGGGTCCTGGTGGGCCCCCCGGTCTTCAAAACCGGTGAAGCCCAGCATCTGGGCTTGGCGGGTTCGATTCCCGTCCGCCTCCGCCACACATCCGAGACAGGGGCCGCACAGCCGACTCCGGGATGCTGCGCCCCGGCGACGGGGAACCGGCTCCCGAGAAGCGGGAGTGAGGTCCCTGACAGCGACGCCCCCGGATGCGGGGGCCGGACCACTCGCAGGGGAGACCGAGATGGACGATGCAGTGCACCCCCTCGACGACCCCCGCCGGCGCATTCCGCGCACGGATGCGCTGCTGGCCCATCCCCGGGTGGCCGCAGCGGTCTCCTCGCTGAGCGCCGGTGTGGTGAAGAAGGTCATCCGCGCGGTCCAGGCGCGTGCTCGCCGGGGGGAGATCGCGCCCGAGGCCGTGGTGCCGGAGCTCCTCGCCTCCCTCGACTCCCGCCGTCCGGCCTCCCTCACCCCCGTGCTCAACGCCACGGGCGTCATCGTGCACACGAACCTGGGCCGCGCGCCGCTCTCGGAGTCCGCGCGCGCCGCCGTGGCAGAGGCCTCGGGGTACACGGACCTCGAGTTCGACCTGGCGACGGGGGCGCGTTCGCGGCGCGGTGCGGGTGCGCGGTCGGCGCTGCTGGAGGCGTGCCCGGCCGCAGAGGACGCGCTCGTCGTCAACAACGGCGCCGCCGCCCTGCTGCTGGCGGCGACCGCCTTCGCCGGGCACTCTGCGGGGGACCTCGAGGCGGTCTCCGTGCCGGATGGCGCGCCCTTCGCGCATGCGGCCGAAGGTATGACACCCGCTTCTCGCCTACACACCCGCGTTTCGCTCCAGGAAAGTGGGTGTGTAGGCGAGAGGCGGGTGCCTACGCCGCCGCCCGCCGCATCATCGCCGCCCGGCCCGCGTGAGATCCTGCTCTCGCGCGGTGAGTTCGTGGAGATCGGCGCGGGCTTCCGGCTCAGCGACCTCATGGAGTCTGCCGGCGCGCGCATCCGCGAGGTCGGCACCACCAACCGCACGCACCTGGACGACTACGCGCGCGCCCTCACCCCGGCCACCGGCTGCATCCTCAAGGTGCACACCTCGAACTTCCGGGTGGAGGGCTTCACCGCCGAGGCCGATCTCTCAGCCCTCGCAGACCTCGCCCACGCGCACGGCGTGCCTCTGGTCGTGGACCTGGGCAGCGGCCTGCTGGAGCCGGAACCGCTCCTGCCGGACGAGCCGGACGCCGCCACCGCTCTGGCCGCCGGCGCCGACGTCGTCATCGCCTCCGGGGACAAGCTGCTGGGCGGCCCCCAGGCGGGCATCCTGCTGGGCCGCGCCCCGGTGATCGCCGCGCTGAGCCGCCATCCGCTGGCACGCGCGGTCCGCGCGGACAAGCTCGCGCTCGCCGCACTCGAGGCCACCCTCACCGCCGCCGATGCTCCCGTCCGCAGCGCCCTGCACACGGATCCGGACGCCCTGCGCGCCCGAACTCAGCGCCTCGCGGAGACGCTTGCGCAGCGGCTGAGCGCCGGTCCTCACGCGCCGGCCGGGCAGGGCACAGGTGCATACGTGCCGGTCAGGCAGGGCACAGGTGCGCACGGGACACACGTGCTCGGCGCGGACGTGCAGCGCGCGGGGGCCGGGGCGACCCCTCAGCCGCAGCCCGCTGCGCCCGAGGCGGATGTTCCGGAGCAGCTGACGCTCGCCGTGGTGCCCCACGACGGTCGCGTGGGCGGGGGAGGCGGCACCGGCGTGCCTCTTCCGGGCTGGGCGCTCGCCCTGCCCGAGGCCGTCGCCGGACCTCTGCGCACGGGCACTCCCGCAGTGGTGGGTCGCGTGCACGAGGGCCGCTGCCTCATCGACCTCCGCTGCGTGCCGGAGCCGGAGGACGCCGGCCTGCTCGCGGCGCTCGCGGCTGCGCTCCTCGAACTGCACGCCTCCGCGGGGGAGGCGGCGGCAGGTCCCGTTCACGGCTCCGCAGGCGACGGGAGCGCCGAACCGTGACCGCCCCCGGCTCCTCGCAGGTTCCCGCCTCGGGCCAGGGCCGTGCCACGGGCACTGTCCCAACCGCAGACCAGGGCCGTGCCACGGGCACAGCTCCCATCACGCGCTCCGCTCACGTCATCGCGACGGCGGGGCACGTGGACCACGGCAAGTCCACACTGGTGCGCGCCCTCACGGGCATCGAGCCGGACCGCTGGGACGAGGAGAAGCGCCGGGGGCTCACCATCGACCTCGGCTTCGCGTGGACGACGCTGCCCTCCGGCCGGGAGGTCAGCTTCGTCGATGTGCCCGGTCACGAACGCTTCCTCGGCAACATGCTCGCGGGGCTGGGGCCGGCGCCCGTCGTCCTGTTCGTCATCGCAGCGGACGAGGGGTGGATGCCGCAGTCCTCGGACCATCGCGATGCCGTCGCCGCGCTGGGGATCCGTCACGGTCTCATCGTCGTCACGCGCACGGATGCCGCGCCGGAGGCCGTGCCGGCCGTCGTCGAGCGCGCACGGGCGGAGTTCGCCGGCACCGGCCTGGCGGACGCTCCAGCCGTGGCCGTCTCCGCACTGCACGATGCAGCACCGCAGAACGCGAGGCGGTCTGCCCCCGCGCGCCCGGATGCGGAGCGGATCAGCACCGGCCTGGATGCGCTGCGGGAGCAGCTCGACGCCGTCCTCGCGGACATGCCGGCGCCGGACCCGCGTGCACGTGTGCGCCTCTGGATCGACCGGGCCTTCTCCGTCTCCGGCTCCGGCACGGTCGTCACCGGCACCCTCGATCAGGGCTCGCTGCGCGTGGGCGGGGAACTGGAGCTGGCCTCGGCGGCGGGGGCACGTGCGGGTGCTGCGGAGACGCGCACGGGCGGGACGGGGGCACGCACCGGCAGTGCGTCCTCGGGTGCCGAGGCCGGGCCGCGCGTGGGCATCCGCGGGCTGCAGACCCACAACGACAGTGCGGAGGCACTGCGCCCGGTCACCCGCGCGGCCGTCAATCTCCGAGGCGTCGCGGCGGAGGAGGTGCATCGCGGGGACGCGCTCGTGACTCCCGGTGCGTGGATGCTCGCCGGTGTAATAGACGTTCGACGGCGCAGCAGTAATGCACTCGACGAGGCTCCCCTCCACCTCACGGTGCATGTGGGGACCGCCGCGGTGCAGGCGCGGCTGCGGCCGTTCGACGCGGAGCACGCGCGGCTCACCCTCGAGCGCCCGCTGCCGCTGGCGGTGGGCGACCGCATGCTGCTGCGTTCCACGGGGGAGCGGGCGGTGCTGGGCGGTGTCGACGTCCTCGACGTGGATCCGCCGGAGCTGCACCGGCGCGGTGCGGCGCGCAGACGTGCGGCTGAGCTGGCGGAGCTGGACCCGGAAGGGGACGTCGCCGTGGAGGTCCGCCGCCGAGGTGCCGTGCCGGAATCCGTCCTCCTCGCCATGGGCATCGAGGTTCCCGCGGAGCTGCCGGCCGGCGTCGTGCGGCTGGGGGCGACGCTGCTGACGGACGAGAGCCGCATCCGGGAGTGGGCGCGGGCGCTTAAGGCCCTCGTTGAACGGGAGCACGAGGCGGATGCGCTGAGCCGCGGGGTGACGGGGAAGGCCGCGGCGGATTCGCTCGATCTGCCGGAGCTGGGCGCCGCGCGGTCCCTGCTGCTGGGTGCTGTGGTGCGAACAGCGGGACTGACGGTGGCGGACGGGCGGATCCGTGCGCGCGGTGCCGCAGCAGACCTGGGAGCCGCGGAGGGTGCCGTGCGCACGCTCGAGGCCGGGTGGCGGGACCGTCCGTTCCGCGCGCCCGAGGCCCACGAGCTGCGGGAGCTGGGGCTCGGCTCCCGCGAGCTCGCGGCGGCGGAGCAGCGGGGCCGGCTCCTCCGCCTGGGCGGTCGCTCAGGGCACGGTGGTGCCGGGACCAGCGGCGGGACGGCGAAGGAGGGCGAGGGCATCGTGCTCGGGCCCACCGCTCCGGCGCAGGCGATGCGACTGCTGGCCGGTCTGGAGCAGCCGTTCACCACCTCGCAGGCCAGGCAGGCGCTCGACACCACGCGGAGGACGGTGATCCCGCTGCTGGAGCATCTGGACGCGCGGGGCTGGACCCGCCGCCTGGACGCCGGCCACCGCGAAGTGGTGCGCTGAGGACTGAGCTCCGGGGAGGCTGCTGGTGCGCAGAGGAGGCCGTGCACTGAGGAGGCGGCGCGCTGAGGACAGTAGGATCCGGTCATGAGCTCCGCACCACAGCAGCAGCCTCACTATCCGCAGCAGCCATATGCGCCGCCGGTGCCCTCCGACTCGCCGTCGCATCCATACCCGCCGCAGCAGCCGTACCCGCAGCAGCAGCCGTACCCGCAGCAGGTACCGCAGAGTCCGCAGCAGCACGCGGGCCGCAGGACCACCGCCGTGATCCTCTTCTACTCGACCTTCCTGCTGAGCCTGCTGATGGCCGTCTTCTATCAGTTCTTCACGATGCAGCTGGTGCAGGTGCTGCCCTCGGCCGCGGCGTTCGGCGCAGTCTCCCTCGTCATCCGGCTCGGTGCGGACGTGGTGCACCTGGCGCTTGCGATCACTGCTGTCTGGCTGCTTCCCGGTGCTTTCCAGCGCAGGCAGTGGATCGCCACGGCGATGATTGCGGCTGGTACTCTGCTCAGCGCTGTCTACGGGATCCTCAGCGGACCCCTGTTCGGGGTTCTCGCGCCCACCACGGATCCGGAGGTCTTCGTCCGGATCAGCGGAATGCTCTCGGCCCTGGTCGCCTTCGCGGGATCCTGTCTGCTGCTGCTCGCCTGGCTGCTCGTCCGGGACCGGACGCGGCCGGCCCACATCGTCGCGGTGGCCTGCCTCCTGCTCTTCCTGCTGCTGCGTCTGCTGATGGCCTGGACGCTGGGACCGGGCACGGCCAGCGCTGCACTCCGCATGGCTGGTGCCGTGCTGGGGGTCCTCATCCCCGGGCTCACGGCGGCCGTTCTGGGTGTGAGTGAGCTTGCGGGCAGGCGCAGAGGGACGGGATCCGCGGCACCGGACTTCCCCGCGTCGGGGCGGAGCCCGATGCCGGGACACGGCGTGGGACCGCAGTGAGGCCGGTAGCACGAAACCGCCGGTGAGGGACCGCCGGTGAAGGACCGGCCGGAACCGGCAGGGGACCGTCAGTGAGGCCGGCAGGGCGCGGCCCGTCGATGGGGGTCCGCCTGTTCGGCCCTGAGCTCGGGCCTCGACCTGCCTGTCCGCTCACCTGCCGCTTCCGGCGAGGAACCCGCGCAGCAGGGTCGCGGAGCCGTGTGCGTGTGCCCGTGCCAGAGCGGCGGCCTCGTCCGCATGGCCGCGCAGGATCGCATCGATGAGGAGTGCGTGCTGCTCGTTGGCGTGCTCGATGTTGGCGCTCATCATGGGGATGCGGTCGAGCAGCGCGTTCACCCGTGCGCGGTTCTCCGCCAGGACGGCCGTGAGGCTGGGGATTCCGGCAAGCTCGCTGATCGCGAGGTGCAGTCGCGAGTCATAGGCTCTGTACTGATCCATTGGCGCGCCCGAGCACGCGTGGAGCAGCTCGGCGAGGCCCCGGCGGTCCTCGGCGCTGAGCGTGGCCCGCGCGGCCAGCCGCGCGGCCTCCGTCTCCAGCAGCTCGCGGAAGCGCAGGGTGTCCTCCAGCTCCGCCTGCGGCACGGGGCCGTCGCTGGAGCCGTGCTCCGCGGGCAGGCGGAGCACTTCGGTGCCGCCGTAGCGGCCCCGCGTGACCCGGACGATCCCGGCCTCGCGGAGCTCATTCAGCGCGGTGCGCAGCGTGGCGCGAGAGACGCCGAGCTCCGCTGCCAGCTCCCGCTCCGGAGGCAGCTTGTCGCCCACGAGGTACGTGCCCAGCCCCAGTTCGCGCAGCAGTCTGGCCAGCGTGTCCTCGAAGGCGTTCCCCGCCCCGCCCTCACGCGCAGGTGCCTCGCTCTCGCGGCCAGGTTCCCCGGCCTCGCGCGCGGTGCCGTCGCGTGCGGCTTCGGCCGATCTGCGCTCCACCCCTTGACCCTCCATGTGAGTCACGTTACATTTGCGATACTCAATGGTCCATTATAAAACCATTGAACTGAGCATAGAGGAGCTCTCATGGCACGGAAGACCAGAGTCGAGTACAGCGAGGTGAGCGAGGACTTCCTCGCGCGCCGTTCGCTGCGCAAAGGAGCAGCGGGCTGGATCCTGCTGGCCGGGCTCGGAGTGGCCTACGTGATCAGCGGAGACTTCTCCGGCTGGAACCTGGGGTTGGCGCAGGGCGGCTGGGGCGGGCTGCTCATCGCCTTCCTGCTCATGGGGATCATGTACGTGTGCATGACCCTGGGCCTCGCGGAGATGTCCTCCGCTCTGCCCACCGCCGGTGCCGGCTATGGCTTCGCACGCCGAGGCCTGGGCCCGCTGGGCGGCTTCGCCACCGGCATGGCGATCCTCATCGAGTATTCGATGGCACCCGCGGCGATCTCCACCTTCATCGCCGGCTACGTCCAGGCGCTGGGCATCCTGCCCGCCGGGGTGCCCGCATGGACCATCTACCTGGTCGCCTACCTGATCTTCGTGGGCATCCACATCTGGGGCGTGGGTGAGGCGCTGCGGGTCATGTTCGTCATCACCGCGATCGCCGTCGTCGCGATCCTCGTGTTCGTGTTCAGCATGATCGGCCACTTCGACGCCGCCAACCTCTTCGACATCGCTCCGGTGGCCGAACGCATGGGATCGTCCGAGTTCCTGCCCTTCGGAGTCTCCGGCCTGCTCGCCAGCCTGGTGTTCGGCATCTGGTTCTTCCTTGCGGTGGAGGGCGTGCCCCTGGCGGCCGAGGAATCCGCCGATCCCAAGCGGGACATGCCGCGCGGCATCATGACCGCAATGTTCATCCTGCTGGTGTTCGGCGCCCTCGTGCTCGTCCTGGTCCCCGGCACCGCGGGCGCCCAAGCGATGGGCACCTCGGACAATCCGCTGCCCGAGGCCATGCGCCACGTCTACGGTGAGTCCTCGCTGCTGGCCGCGTTCGTCAACTGGGCGGGCCTGGCGGGTCTGGTGGCGAGCTTCTTCTCCATCATCTTCGCCTACTCCCGCCAGCTCTTCGCCCTCTCCCGCGCGGGCTACCTGCCCAAGTGGCTCTCCCTCACAGGCAAGCGCAAGACGCCCTACCTCGCGCTCATCATCCCGGGCACCATCGGATTCATCCTCGCTGTGGCCACCGGTGGTGCCGGCGGCATCCTCCTCAATGTCGCGGTGTTCGGTGCCACGGTGTCCTATGTTCTCCTCAACCTGTCCCACATCACGCTCCGCATCAGGGAGCCGAAGCTGGAGCGCGGCTATCGCACTCCGGGCGGAGCGGTGACCACCTCGATCGCCCTGGTGCTCGCCGTGGTCGCCGTGGTCGCCACGTTCGTGGTCGACGTGCTCGCCGCCGGGATCGCAGCAGGGGTGCTCCTGCTGGCGATCGCCTACTTCTGGATCTACTCCCGCCACCACCTGGTGGCGAGCGCCCCCGAGGAGGAGTTCGCCCAGCTCAAGGCCGCCGAGGACCAGCTCAAGTGACGGGCGCATCCCGCCCG